>JAICRU010000115.1 GCA_025937235.1 Acidimicrobiia bacterium | reverse complement strand
GAGGAAGATGTCGGCGTACCTCTCCATCGATGCCGAGATGACGGCGATGATGATCAGGGGCCGTTCCTTCCGGCGGCGCCTCTTCCAGCTCAGTGACATCATGTCCCCGGTCGGTCCCACCGCCTCGCGCAACGTTCGACGGAGATCGGGGCGGCGACCGTCACCGGGTGACCAGCGGCGGGTCCGGTAGTCGGTGGGGTGCCACATCATGGTCATGACCAGACGGCGCGCCTCCTGCAGTTCGTCATCGTCGAGA
The DNA here is from genome assembly GCA_025937235.1 of Acidimicrobiia bacterium. GTDB lineage: Bacteria > Actinomycetota > Acidimicrobiia > Spongiisociales > ZC4RG35 > JARDZU01. The sequence goes on along the minus strand of JAICRU010000115.1, from coordinate 6,746 downwards.
TCGGCGAAGTCGCGGGTGGCAAGCCGCTCCACGGCGGAGGCGCCGGACTGGGCGGCTATGTCCCCCGCCGGGGTGCCTGCGCTGCCCTGGATGGGATGGACCGGGACCCTAGACACCTCGACGTCGTAACGGGGCGGGACCATGGACACCGGGATCCCGGCGAAGAACCTATCGAACTCCTCGTCGAACACCGGGATCTGCGACGGGTCGGTGACCGCGAGTGAGCGTAGGGCCGCTCTGGCCAGGGTGCGGCTGGACAGGTCTATCAGGGCCAGGGCCCGGGCCATGTCCGAGGTCTGGTCGGGGGTGACAACCAATCCCCGGCCGCGCAGAGCTGCGGAGAAGGCGCTGAGCTGGTCGATCAACCCAGCCGGGCTCATCAGACGAGAGTCTCGACCCCTGCGCTGCGAACCAGGTCGATGTCGTCCTTGTACTTGAGGACCACACCGATGGTGCTGTCGATCGTCGAGACCGTCAGCTTCCCGGCCTGGAGGAGCCTGAGTGACTCGGCCCAGTCGAGGGTCTCGGCCACTCCCGGTGGCTTGAACAGCTCCATCTCTCGCAGCCGCCGCATCGCTTCTGCAAGCGAGACGGCCAGCCCGCCTTCGAGCTGGGGGACCTTTCTCGTGATGATCTCGGCCTCCCGGGCCGGGGTCGGGTAGTCGATCCAGTGATATACACAGCGCCGTTTCAGGGCGTCGTGGATCTCCCGAGTGCGGTTGGAGGTGAGGACGACGATGGGCCTGGTCTCCGCCTTGATCGTCCCGATCTCCGGGATCGTCACCTGGAAGTCCGAGAGCAGCTCGAGCAGGAAGGCCTCGAACTCCTCGTCGGCCCGATCGAGCTCGTCGATCAACAGCACGGGCCGGTGCCCGCCGCTGCTGGCCTCGAGCGCCCGGAGCAGCGGCCGTGCGATCAGGTAATCGCGGCTCATGATGTCGTCCGGGGTGGCGGTGGCGCCTTCGCCACGTGCCTCGAGGAGCCGGATCGCCATCATCTGACGGGCGTAGTCCCATTCGTAGAGGGCCTGGCCGACGTCGAGCCCTTCATAACACTGAAGACGGATCAGTTCGGCTTCTCCCATGGCAGCCAGGACCTTCGCTACCTCGGTCTTGCCCACGCCGGCCTCACCTTCGAGGAAGAGGGGCCGGCCCAACTGGACGGCGATGTGGATGGCGACGAGAAGACTCTCGTCGGCGAAGTAGTCGAGGTCGTCGAGACGCTGGTCGAGCTTCTCGACGGTGTCGGGGATCACACCGGAAAGCCTAAACGGCGGCGGTTCCTCGTATGTGGGCGCTCCATACAATCGGGCGCGTGTACGGGATCGCCCTCAGTGCCGCGGCGTGTCTTCGCGCCGGGACCCGCGCCGATGTCGCCTGGCTGGTGGAAGCCGATGGCATCGCGGTCTCGGACTGGTCCGATGCGGTCATGTTCACACCTGGTGGTGGTCGTGTCGCGACCCTGGCCGGGGGAGTGTTCGACGCCCAGCTGGCTGACATGGCCGGACGCTGGGATAGCGGGCGCCTCGTCGATGTCGAGCTCGCCGACGTGGATTCGCTCATCGCCGGATTCAATGCAGGTGCATCGGCACGGTGTCTGATCGTCCCCGCAGAGCGGCTACCCGCCCGGGTCATGGATCTGGCCGGAGCCCGCCAGCCGTTCTGTCTCGTCGCCCAGCTGAAGGGAGACGAGGTGATCGGGTTCGAGCTGTACACGCCGGACACCGTGGGCGGTGCCGACGAGGATGTCCAACGCCGTTTCGGCGAGGGCCCCGGGTCCTCGATGACGGTGGACGATCGTGTGATCTCGATGTTCAGCGCCGTGCCCGAGATCGTGATCGTAGGGAGCACCCCCGTTGCGGAGGCGCTCACAGAGATGGCCGCCGCATTGGGTTGGAAGATCCGGGTCGTGACCGACGTGGCATCGGCTGCCGGGATCATCGCCGGCCTCTCCCGTGCCGACACGGTGGTGGTGGCCGCGCACGATCTCGAGCTGGCCGGCCCGTCCCTGTTGGCGGCACTGGAGAGCGAAGCCGGCTACATCGGGTCGGTGGGCAGCAGACGCATGCAGGAGACCCGTGCTGACTGGCTGGGCTATCGGGGCGTGAGCGATCTCGGCAGGGTTCACGGCCCGGCCGGGCTGGACATCGGCGCCGAGACGCCCGGTGAGATCGCAGTGTCCATCCTGGCGGAGGCCATCGCTGCACGAAGCGCTCCATAGTCGATTCAGGGCCCTCGCGATTAGACTTCGAAAGGATGACGGCTCGAGACGAGACCACCGCGGAAGTGCTGCAATCCGTATGGACGGTCGCCCACGACCATGACCTCGACGAAGAATGCAGCCCTACCAAGTCGTGTCGCAACATGAAGGACGTGACCTTCGATGGTTATGCCGAGCCTGGCAGTGACATCGGCGCCGCTTGGCGGGCCAGGCTGGCGCGGGAAGGCAAGTTGAGCGCCGCGGAGGGGTCGATTCGAGACCTGGTGCTCGGTCGGGGCCAGTAGCCCTGGGCCCATCGGTCACACCCCGTCTGGAGGCGGTGACGCCTTGAGCGAGCCGGGCCCTTCGCCGGCGGGTGTCGCCGAGCTCACCGATCTCCTCCGATCAGGCGGCTACCTCGCAGACAGGGGGCTCTCCACTGCGGTGTACGTCGCCCTGACCCTGGGACGGCCCCTCCTCGTCGAGGGTGAGGTGGGGGTGGGCAAGACCGAGCTGGCCAAGGTGCTGGCGTCTGTGTTCGGCCGCAAGCTCATCAGACTCCAGTGCTACGAGGGCATCGACACCAACCAGGCGCTCTACGAGTGGGACTACGCGCGTCAGATGCTCCAGATCAGGGCTCTGTCCGAACGCGACCTCGCCGACGAGGAACAGGTCGAGAAGTTGTTCGGTCCGAGGTTCCTCCTCGAACGGCCCCTGCTCGCCGCCGTGCGGGAAGGGGATCGTGCCGTGCTGCTCATAGACGAGGTCGACCGGGCCGATGACGAGTTCGAGGCCTTCCTCTTGGAGCTCCTCTCCGACTTTCAAATCACGATTCCCGAGATCGGCACCATCACCGCTGACGCCCCGCCGGTGGTGATCCTGACCTCCAACCGCACCCGCGAGCTCCACGATGCCCTGAAGCGCCGCTGCCTCTATCACTGGGTGGGGTATCCGAGCGCCGAGCGCGAGGTGGAGATCATTCAGGTGCGGGCCCCCGAGGCATCCGAGGCTCTGGCCCAAAAGGTGGTGACGGCGGTGAATCGGCTGCGTGGGCTGGATCTGGCCAAACCGCCGGGTATCGCCGAGACGCTGGACTGGGTGGCGACCCTCAACGTCCTGGGACGGGAAGAGCTCGATCCCCAGACCGTCCAGGACACCCTTGGAGCAGTTATCAAGGAGCGTGACGACCTCGAAACGGTCATGGGGCGTCTCGAGGAGATAGCCTCCGATGGCTGAATCCGGCGACGGTATTGGCTTGCTGGGCCGCGACGCCGAGGGCGCTCTGGTCAGGATGCTGGTCGACTTTGGTGAGCGGCTGCGGTCCGCCGGCATCCCGGTCGGGTCGGGGGAGCTTCTCGCCTTCTGCGGGGCCGTGGCCGCACTCGACCCGGGTGACCTGCTCGATGTGTATTGGGGAGGTCGGGCCACCCTCCTGACCCGACGCGATCAGATCCCGACATATGACCGCGTCTTTCGCAGCTTCTTCCTGGATTCTCATGACGTGCTCCCCGAGCCGATGAAGCTCGTCTTGAAGCGCTCCGACATAGAGAGCCAGGCGGTCATCGAGGTGCCGGCCACCGAGCCGGGCCGACCTGGCAAAGACGAGGAAGAGGCGAGGCTCGGTCTCATGGCGTCCGATCTGGAGATCTGGCGAAACAAGGCATTCGCCGCATGCACCGACGAGGAATTGGCCGCGCTGCGGAGGATCATGAACCGGGTCCGCGTGGTCCCGCCTCGTCGTCGCAGCCGACGCACCCTGGCTGCTCCTGCTGGTGACCGGCCCGATCTTCGCCGCACCGTGCGCACCACGATGCGGACGCACGGAGAGCCATCCGAGCTCTTCTGGCGACGACGCAGGTTGAAAATGCGCCCCCTGGTGCTGATCCTCGACGTGTCGGGGTCCATGGCCGATTACAGCCGCAACCTCCTCCAGTTCGCCTACTCCACCCGACGCGCCGCGACCCGCGTCGAGGTGTTCTGCTTCGGGACCCGGCTGACCCGGATCACACGGGCCCTGGAACGTCGGCGTGCCGACGATGCACTCGATCAGGCTGCCCGTCTGGTGTTCGACTGGGAGGGCGGGACCAGGATCGGGGAGTCGCTGGACACTTTCGTTCGCCAGTGGGGAAGGAGGGGGATGAGCCGGGGATCGATCGTCGTCATCTGCTCCGATGGTCTCGACCGTGGCGACCCGGCGGTGCTGGCCGGCGCCATGGAGCGTCTGTCGAGGCTGAGCCACAAGGTGGTGTGGATGAATCCTCACAAGGGGGACGACCGCCATTTCCGGCCCACCACCTTGGGGATGATGGTCGCCGAGCCCTACATCGACCTGCTCCTCTCCGGTCATGACCTGGCCAGTCTGGAAGAGCTGGCCGACCGGCTTCCCGAGCTGCGATGAGATGGAGCGTCTCCCTCATGGCCGAGGGTGATCGGGTCATCGAGCTGGAGGAAGTCGTGGAGCTGGCCGACGCGGTGGCGGCAAGCAACGGCATCGCCAGCGGTATGGGGACGATGAGCTATGGCGCCCAGATCGTGGTCGAAGCCGAGAATGGAGAGCAGGCACTCGAGCGGGCGATGGCGGTGTTCACCGAGGCAGCAGTCAAGGCAGATCTCCCCGTTTGGCCCATCGTCGACGTGGAGACCATCGCCGAGGACGAGGAGGGGTTCTACGGATTGGACGACGACGGGCTTCCCCGATGATCAGGCTCGGCTCCCTGGCCGGCTATCCCTTCGAAGGTCCGAGGGTTCTCGCCGGCTGGACTGCTCCAGCCTGGGCCGGCGTGTTCGCCGTCATGTACAAGCCCGATCTCTCCAAGGCGGAGTACGGGGTGCTCTACGTCGGGCACTCGGAGGACTTGTCCACGGAGTCATTCCCCTTCGACCATCCGGCCGCCCCCTGCTGGCTGGCAAGGGTCGACGGAAAGCGGTTCGACCTGCACATCGCCGTCTATGAGATCCCCGGGGGTACCCGCGGCCATCGCGAGCAGATCGCCCGTGAGCTGATCGCCATCTATCACCCCGGGTGCAACGACGATCAGTTCGATCAAGCCTGGGAGGACCACTGGATCGGGGAGTACCAGACCCCCGGCACCACCGGCCCGCTGACAACTCGGCGAGAGCCGCCCGGGGCCGGTGGCTGATCGGACCTGATCAGGGTGTGACCACGAGTGTGTCGAGCACCGCCTGGAGCTCGGCCACGTCCTCCTCCGGTGACGATGGGAACCAGGTCGCTTCGACCATGACCGGGGTGTCCTCCACATCGAGGAACCAGTATTCCACCACCTGACCGGGTGTCTGGTAGAAACGCCCGAACGTGGGGCCATCCCAGACGAAATGCTGATCGCCGACGCATCCGGCGGGCATCTCGACGACGAGGTGGTGCCCGTCGTAGCCGAAGGCATTCACGGGTGCCAACGCCTCCCGTACGGTGAATCCAGCAGCTGCGATCTGGTTGGCCAGGGCCTCCGCCGTACTCCCTGCAGGTTGCGAGACGGGCTCCTCACACGCCGATGAAAACACTTCGTCGACTTCTACGACCAGCAGGGAGACATACTCTTCGCCAAACACCTTTCTCGCCCCCGCGATCACCGACGACCACCCGCTGCCTTCTATGACGAAGGTGCCTCGGAGCGACGACACATCGTCTCCGTCGGTGTCGACGAAGTACGCGCCGGGCGCCAATGGCGAATCCATCTCCTCAAGGCTGATCTGGGTCGCATTCGGGGCCCGCTCGGCCACCGGCGTGTCGTCCCTGGTCAGGAAGAAGACCAGCCCGGCGACCAAGATCACCGCCGCCGTCGCGATCCCGACGAGGGGTCCCCGCCAGCGATTCTGCCCACGGCCCTCGGTCACCTCTCGATTGCCTGTCTGCATGTCCCTTCTCCTCTCGAGTTGAGTGGTGAGGACAGGCGCATCGACCGCCCCGAGAACGCTCGAATCCGGTAGCGGGTTGGCCTTGCGGACCATTCGATCGATCTGGTCATGCGTCATGTCGCTCCTTCCTCAGCGACCGGAGGGGAATGGATTGGTTTGATGAGAGGCTCCAAGGTTCGAGCGAGTCTCTGGTAAGAACGATGGATCCTCTGGTCGACCGCGGACCTGCTCATGCCCATGATCTCGGCTATGTCGTCTCTGGGCAGATCCTCCCATGCGTAGAGCATCACGATCTCACGGTCCTTCCGACTCAGACCGCGGACGGCGGTGGCTACAGCGGCGTCGTCGGAGCTCTGGACGACGAGGAGCGCCGGGTCGACCGGGGGAGCGACACCGAGGTTGCGCAGCTTCTCGTCAAGACGTGATTTGCGGCGGAACGATCGGGTGTGGTTGGAGACCATCTTGCCCGCGATGCCGTAGATGTAGAGGAGGGTCTTGGGTGCAGGCGGAATCTCGTCGATCCGGCGCCACACCACCAGGAATATCTCGGCACATAGATCGTCGGCATCGTGCGATGCGACCCTGCGGATGCAATAGGCGCGCACCTTCGGTGAGTGCTCGGCCCAGATCGCCTCGAAGCGAGCTCTCCGCACCATGTCCGCCTTCGTCGTCAT
>JAICRU010000098.1 GCA_025937235.1 Acidimicrobiia bacterium | reverse complement strand
GATGCGTCGGTGGTCTGGGTGGGGTTGGGGGGTGAATCCTTGCTGGTGGATGATGATCTGATGGTGGTACCAGCAGAGGGTGATCAGATTGTCCGGATCTGTTCTCCCACCCTGGCTCCAGGGGATGAGATGATGGATTTGAAGACGGTTGGTGACTGTCACAGCCGTCCCCTCTGCACGTGTGGTGGTCGCGGTGGAGGATGGCCCGTCGTAGGGCTGGGAGGATGGTCCTGGTCTTCGGTCCGTAGACCATGGGGATTCCGTCTTCTCCCTGGGCGGTGACTTCGACTACCGATTCGCAGAGGACCGCTTCTAGGGCTTGCCGCCCGACCCTGGGTCCGGCTTCGAGTACCACTCCGGCTGTTCCGTTGCTTTCGGCTGCATGTCTGGTGTCGACGTGGACACTGACCTGGAGGGATGGGGGTGTGTCGCTGATACAGATCTGGGCCAGACCGATGGCTCGTCTCCATCCCCGGTTTCTCGGGGTTTCCGGATCAGCGGGTAGCTGGTCGGCGGCCCTGCCGATCGCCTGGTCGATGATCCCACCGGTCAACCCGTCCAAACCTCCCCACGTTTCCACCAGGACTGGTCCAGGGAGGGTTGCAGGATCAGGAACCGGTCATCCGAGGACCGCTGCTCGTCCTGGACGGTGATCGGGGTGTGTGAGGCGGCTTGTCGTTCCACCCCGGCCACATCGAGATACTCCAGGAGTCCGATCTTGTCCCGGATCTTGGACAGGGCTTGGACCCGGTCGAAAGACACCCCTGCTTCGAGAGCCTCCCGCAGGTGGGGCCGGTCGGTGGTCCGACGCATGGTCCGGACCAGCCACCGGGCAGTGTCCAGCGAAAGGTCCAGTCGACCGGCGGCCCATTCGGACAGGCTGCGACAGCCATCCCCGGTAGCCACCTGCCGATAGTCCAACTCCTCCAGATCGGCCAAATGTTCGGCGGTGAGCCGGCTGATCTCGGCCTGGCGCCAGAGCATCCGCTGTTCGATCTGATCCGTTGAGAGAAGGGTTCCCTCCATACCCCGAACATACGTTCGCCCTGGGGACAGGAACAAGAGGGTCGTCGTCAGAATCGCAAGAATTTCCAGCGACAGGGTATCTCAGACCATCGGCCAGCGGTCAGACATCCGTGCCCAGCTACGCCTTGTCCACATCGTCCAATAGCTCCTGCCAGCTCGCAGCAAACTTGGCTACGCCTTCGTCCTCGAGGACCTGGACCACGTCGTCGTAGTCGATCCCAAACTCCGCCAGCCGATCCAGGTCGGCCCGGGCCTGGTCGATGTCATCCTCGTTGAAAGGTGAGGGCGAGGGGTCACCGTGGTCCTGATAGGCGTCGATCGTCTCCAGCGGCATGGTGTTGACGGTGTCACTCGCCACCAGGTTCTCGACATAGAGCAGATCCGGGTAATCCGGGTTCTTGGTCGATGTCGAGGCCCACAGCGGCTTCTGCACCCTGGCCCCGAGCTCGGCCAGGCTGCGGAATCGTTCGGACCGGAACTCCTCGAGGAAGCGCCCATAGGCGACCCGGGCGTTGGCGTTGGCCGTGACGCCACGAAGGGCGAGTGCCTCCTCGGTGCCGATCGCTTCCAGACGCTCGTCCACTTCGGTGTCGAAACGGGATACGAAGAATGAAGCGACCGACGCCACTTTGCTCAGATCCCCGCCCGAGCCGTGATAGTCCTCCAAGCCCCCCAGATAGGCCTCCATCACCTCGCCGTAGCGGTCGAGCGAGAAGATGAGTGTGATGTTGACCGAGATGCCTTCGGCGAGAAGACGCCTGATGGCAGGGATGCCCTCCGGAGTGGCCGGAATCTTCACCAGCAGGTTGGGCCGATCGATCTGCTTCACCCAGTCCCGTGCCTCGGCGACACTGGCTTCGGTCTCCCCGGCGAGGGTGGGCGCCACCTCCACCGAGACGAACCCGTCGGTGCCGTTGGTCCTCTCGAAGACGCCGAGGAGCTCGTCACAAGCCCGCTTCAGGTCAGTTGCCATCAGCGTCTTGGCGATCTCTTCCGTGGCGACACCACCCGACTTCAGGTCAGCCAGCAGCTCGTCGTAGTCGTCGGAGCCCACGATGGCCCCGGCGAAGATCGTCGGGTTCGACGTGACCCCGGTCACTGCATCGGCCACGATCCTCCGAGCCAGCTCGCCGCTGTCGAGCATCTTCTTGGAGATCTGATCGGACCAGATGGAGACACCGGCCTCAGCCAGCCGGTGGAGATTGGAAGCACTCATGTGCGAAGGGTAGGGCGGTCTCCGCCCTGAGAGCACCGAGGCGATAGCCTGCGCAGAAGTGAGCTTGGTCCTCGTCGAACCCGAGGGGCTGAGCGCCCCCGAGAGTCGAACCCATCGCACAGCTGGTCGGCGGCACTGGATCTCGGCCGCCATCATCGGGATCGTGGCGGCTGCCACTCTCGCCATCGGGGAGGGTGGCGGGCTCGACCTCATGAGCTCTTCGGAGCGCCGTCTGATCGAGGCTCATCTCGACACGTGGTATGGGGGCGACTTCGAGGCTGCCAGCGCGCTCAGGGCCGAACAGAAGCTTCGGACCGGGCCCACCGATGAACGCGCCCGGGCCGAGGTCAGGTACCAGGCGGCCCTGAAGGCAACGACCGATCTGCTCGGTTGTGAGGCCCTGCCTCCTTCCACCTTCAGGTGTGACGTCTCGTACTCCAACGTGCTCAACGTGGCAGTCGGCAAGGCGCCCGCCGTGATGGCCCAGCAGTTCGGGATCGAGGACGGCCGGATTCTCTTCGTGGCCGGGCCCTATCTGGAGGATGAACTGCTCACCGACTCGTTCCGGAGGTTCGCCGTGCTGTTGTTCCCGGTCGACTACGAGGAGTCGTGCTCCGACGAGCCGACCTTGCAGCCACTCGAGTGCGCCGATTTCAAGCTCGCCCATCTCGAGGACTGGGCGTCCTGGCACCAGATCGAATACAGCTGATCGCCAAGTACCCTTCCGGGCCGGCATGCCCCGACGGATCCTCATCGCCAAGCCCGGGCTCGACGGCCACGATCGCGGGGCCAAGGTGATCGCCCGGGCCCTGCGCGATGCCGGCTTCGAGGTGATCTACTCGGGTTTGCATCAGACACCGGCCCAAATCGCGGAGACGGCGGTCCAGGAAGACGTCGACGCGGTCGGTCTCTCCTCCTTGTCGGGCGCCCACAGGACCCTGTTCCCTCAGGTCGTCGAGGAGCTGGCTGCCCGCGATGCCTCCGACATCGTTGTGTTCGGGGGTGGCGTGATCCCCGAGTCCGACTTCCAGCGACTGCTCGATGCCGGCCTGGCCACCATCTTCACCCCGGGCACGGCGCTCGATCAGATCACCACCTGGGTGGAGTCCAATGTCCCTTCGAAGGTCTAGCGTCCACTGGAGAGCCGCTTGAAGGTCCACGAGTACCAGGCAAAGCAGATCATGTCCTCACGTGGCATCCCGGTGCCGCTGGGGCGAATGGCCGCAAGTGTCGACGAGGCGGTAGCGGCGGTCAGGCCGCTGATCGAGGAGTCGGGTAACCCGCTGGTCGTGCTCAAGTCGCAGATCCATGCCGGTGGCCGGGGCAAGGGGACGTTCGCCGAGCACCCCGACCTGCGCGGGGTGAACGTGATCACCGATGGGATCGAGGGCGGTCCCGAGGCCGCCGAGGCCAAGGTTGGCGAGCTTGCGGCCAAGATGCTCGGCTCGACCCTGGTGACGGTCCAGACCGGCCCCGAAGGCAAGGTGGTCAACCGTCTCTACCTGGAACAGGGGATCGACATCGCCCGGGAGCTGTACCTGGCTGTCCTCCTCGACCGCTCGGTGAGCAGGAACATCGTCATGGCGTCCACCGAGGGCGGAATGGAGATCGAGAACGTTGCCGAAGAGACACCAGAGAAGATCCTGCGCCAGGAGATCGACCCAGCCATCGGCCTCGCCCACTTCCAGGCCAACGAGCTGGCCCACGGTCTGAGAATCGAAGGGGATGCGGCCCAGGGATTCGCGCGGTTCGTCAAGGCGCTGGACCGGACCGCCACCGAGCTCGACACCGAACTGATCGAGATCAACCCGCTCGTCATCACGGGGGGCGGGATGGTGATGGCACTGGACGGCAAGATGGCCTTCGACGACAATGCTCTCTTCCGACACCCCGAGATCGCCGAGATGCGCGACGAGACCGAAGAGGACTCGGCCGAGGTGGCGGCGAAGGAGGCGGGCCTCAGCTACATCAAGCTGGACGGGACCATCGGCTGCCTGGTCAACGGCGCCGGATTGGCCATGGCGACCATGGACACGATCCAACATGTGGGAGGAGAGCCGGCGAACTTCCTCGATGTCGGGGGTGGCGCCGACGAGGAGCAGGTGACCACCGCCTTCCAGATCATCACGAAGGATCCGGCGGTGAAAGGGATCTTCGTCAACATCTTCGGGGGCATCATGCGATGTGACGTCATCGCCACCGGGATCGTCGCCGCTGTGAAGACCGTCGGCCTCACCGTGCCGCTGGTGGTCAGGCTCGAGGGCACCAACGTAGAGCAGGGGAAGAAAATCCTGAGTGAGTCGGGCCTCGACGTCGTGGCGGCCGACAGCCTGAGGGACGGGGCGGAGAAGATAGTGGGTCTGGTGAAATGAGCATCCTCGTGGGGAAGGACACTCGGGTGCTGGTACAGGGCCTGGGCAAGACCGGCCAGTTCCACACGGACAAGGCGATCGCCTACGGGACGCAGATGGTGGGGGCGGTGCACCCATCGCGGAAGGGGAGCGTGGCTCATTTCGAGGGGGAGGTCGATCAGTCCGGGGTGCCGGGTCGAGACGACACGTACTCGATCGACCTGCCTGTCTTCGCCACGGTGAAGGAGGCAGTGGCCGAGACGGGCGCCAATGCATCGGTCGTGTACGTCCCTCCGCCTTTCGCCGCCGACGCCATCATGGAGGCAGCGGCCGCGGGCCTCGACCTGGTGGTGGCGATCACCGAGGGCGTGCCTGTGGCCGACATGATCAAGGCCAAGCGCTACCTCGCCGACAAGCGCACCCGTCTCGTCGGCCCCAACTGCCCTGGTGTCATCACGCCGGGTGAGTGCAAGATCGGGATCATGCCCGGATACATTCACGAGCGGGGCCGGGTTGGTGTGGTCTCACGCTCAGGGACGCTCACCTACGAGGCCGTGTACCAGCTCACGCTGAACGGTCTCGGTCAGACCACCGCGGTCGGGATAGGAGGAGACCCCGTCAACGGCACCAACTTCGTCGACATGCTCCGCATGTTCGAGGAGGACACCGAGACCGAGGGCGTGATCATGATCGGTGAGATCGGCGGCACCGCCGAAGAGGATGCGGCCGAGTTCGTAGCCGCCTCGATGAGCAAGCCGGTGGCCGGGTTCATAGCCGGGACCACGGCGCCGCCAGGCAAGCGGATGGGTCATGCCGGAGCCATCGTCTCCGGAGGAAAGGGGACGGCGGCAGCCAAGATCGAGGCGATGACGTCGGCCGGGGTCGTGATGGCGGAGACCCCGAGTGACATGGGCGAGGCCATGGCTCGTGCTCTCGGCTGAGAATCTCGAGTCGATTCGCACCGATGGCGAGCGGATCCTCGAACTGGCTCGTCGGGACCAGGAGCGTCTCGTGCCTCAGTATCCCGGCTGGACCATGACCGATCTGGCGTCGCATGTCGGCGGTGTCCACGCCCGTACCACGCACATCTGCCGCGAGCTGCCCACCGAGCGCCCATCCGCACCCAGGCCCGGCGAGGACGACGACGTCCTCGACTGGTACGAGGCGAATCTGAACGAGATGCTGGCAGCACTCAAAGCGGCCGATCCAGACACAGAGGCGTGGGGGTTCTGGCCGATGTCCCGTCTCGGGCTCTGGGAGCGGCGCATGGTCATCGAGACCGGCGTTCATCGATGGGACGCCGACCAGGCGTTCGGCGAGCAAGGTCCCCTGAGCGGCTTGGTGGCCGTTTCCGGCCTCAACGAGTTCGAGGCCATGTGGTTGCCCCGTTTACCCGAGCTGCCGGTCCTGGAGGTCAAGGCCGAGGACATCGGTAGGAGCTGGGTCTTCGGTTCGGGAGGCTCGCCGTTGCGGACCGTGGAAGGCTCTGCCTCGGACATCTACCTCCGACTGATGAGCCGGCCTTCACCGGTGGAGCTGCCCCGTCCCTGGGGGGCCGCCGTCGATGCCCTGGAGCCACCTCCGAAGAGGTGAGGCCGGTCTAGAACCGGGCCAGATCGGCGGTGGCGTAACTGACCACGGCATCGTCGGCCGTCTTCACCGGCTGAAGCGCCTGCACCAACTCGTCGACACGGTGGCCGGGGACCGCCACCGTCAGCTCGTCATCGCCCATACCGGTCCGTGCTCGGGACAGGGCACATCCCATCGATGCTGCGATCATGCCCTGGTCGGCGGCCAGGGGAAGGATCTGGCATTGTGGCTTTCCCGACCAATCCACCTCGACCGCGTCGTTGATCTCCATCATCTGCCGTGGGGTCACACGGAGCAGCACGACGTCGGGCTCGCCTGCGGCCTCGGCGAGTGGTCCGTAGCGAACCCCTTGGGGCCGGCGGGACAGGGCGGCGACTCCGGCGAACGCCTCCATCGTCACCCAACCAACGTCGAGGAGGGCGGCCACATCGCTCTTGTCCAGGATGTCGGCGGGATCGGCGAACCCGTGGGTGAAGCGTCCCACCGAGCAGTTCCCGTGGTCCTCGGCCAGGGTGTCGAAGGACCGCTCGTGGGCATGCATCCAAAAGACACATGGAGCAGCGGCCCGACCCGACCGGCCATCCTCGGTGGGCTCAGACATTGGCTCGTTGAAGAGGGGAGTCCCGTCGTCGGGCACAGCCTCCAGGAAGGTGATCGCGATCGGGGAGTGCTCGAGGCCGAGGAGGCCGCTCAGGGCGTCGGACAGGATGGCATGGCTCATGGTCCCTCTGGTGGATTGGATGACTCTGACGCTAGCCGATCTTCTCGAATCCCATTCTCGGGTCGAAGAAGAGGGCGATGACCTCCATCCCGGGGAATCGGTCCGCCACTACTACCCGGGCGTTTCGCAGCTGCTCCCTCTGCTTTTCATCGGGTACCGGGTTTCCGGCGCACCCGGCGTGGGCCACCACCGCGACCTGGTGGGTGCCATGGGCTTGCTCTGACACCGTCAGACTCTGGAGAAGGCCCTCACCGGTGGGGGTCACCGAGCCATCGAGATGTTGCACAGCCCCGGTAGCTGTGATGTTGTCCACATAGCGAACCCCGAAGCGGGTCATCACTTGATCGATGGTCCGGGTCTGAATCCTCCCGTCCATGCAGGTGATCACAGCGGCGAAGCGGCCTTCGGAGGTCAACCACCCCATTCTGGCGCGCGAGAGGCGAGTCGAGGCGGGCCAGACCTACACTGCCCCTCCATGGATCTCACATGGATCATCGTGCTGGTGGTCGTCGCCGTCCTGGTCTTCGCTGTCATCGGCATCTACAACGGGTTGGTCCAATCCCGGAACCGGGTCGACAACGCCTGGGCCCAGGTCGACGTCCAGCTCAAGCGTCGATACGACCTGATCCCCAATCTGGTGGAGACAGTGAAGGGTTACGCCTCCCACGAGCGAGAGACGTTCGAGCGGGTGACCGAGGCCAGGAGCGCTGCCCAGGCCGCTACCGGGCCGGCCGAGCAGGCCCAGGCCGAGGGGTTCCTGACCCAGGCGTTGCGTCAGTTGTTCGCGGTCGCCGAGGCTTACCCGGAGCTGCGAGCCACCGAGAACTTCCAGAACCTGCAGAACGAGCTGGCCGAGACCGAGAACAAGATCGCGGTGTCCCGTCAGATCTACAACGACACCGTTCTCACCTACAACAACAAGGTGCAGCAGGTCCCCACCAACATCGTCGCCTCCATGACCGGGTTCGACGTCCGGGAGTTCTTCGAGGCCGGCGCAGAGGCGGCCGAGGCGCCGACCGTCGACTTCTGACTTGCGGAGGCTTGCCAGGGCTCTGATCGTCCTCCTCCTGGTCGCCGTCCCCGCGACGGGGGCGCTGGCCAAGTCGTTCTGGATGAGCAATGCCGACGTCGACATCGTCATCCAGGGAGACGGCTCACTTCTTGTGACCGAGACCTTGACCTACGACTTCGACGGCGACTTCTCCGGGGCCTACCGGGACATCCCGCTCCGACCCGGTGAAGCGATCAGCGACGTTGCGGTTCGTGACGAGTCGACGACCTATGCGCCGGGTGGGTGCACCGAGCTCGGTTGCTCCTCTGCCCCCGGCACCTACGGGGTGGAACAACAGGGCGACCTGGTTCGGATCGTCTGGCACCACTCGTCGTTCAGTGAGCAGAGGACTTTCGAGCTCACCTACACCATGACCGGTCTGGCCATCGCATACGACGACGTGGTCGATGTCAACTTCCAGGTGTGGGGTGACCAGTGGGCGGTGGGGCTCGAACGCCTCGACGCACGGATGTCCCTCCCCGCCACCGGCGAGGAGGGCGACGTGAGGGTGTACGGGCACCCGTACGGGGTCGAGGGCTCGACGACCCTCGGAAGCGGACAAACCTCTCTGGAGGCGAACAACGTCCCCGCCTATCAGTGGGTCGAGCTCAGAACGGTCTTCCCGCGAGCGATGCTCAGCTCCACCGATGGCGCCACCATCGTGGCCGGCGACGGCCTCGACGGGATCATCGCCGAGGAAGACGAGTTCGCCCGCGAGGCATCGGACGCCGCTGACGCCCAACGATCCGGGGTGATCTGGGGATCTGTGGCCGCCCTTGCTCTCGCGGTGGGTCTGGGGGGTCTGGTCTATTTTGGATACGGCCGGGAGCCGCGGGTCGATTACGACCGCGAGTACGAGCAAGAGCCGCCGACCGAGTTGAAGCCTGCGGAAGTCGGCGCCCTCCTCTCCCAAGGGGCTGTCACCGAGAAAGAGTTCACCGCCACGATGTTCGACCTGATCAGGCAAGGTGCCATCAAGGCCACCCCCTCCCAGGTGGAGCGCAGCACCTGGGGTGGGCTTCGCAGCGAGACGATCACCGACTTGGTGCTGGAGCTCACCGACGAGTCCACCGGTCACAAGGACTACGAGCAGTCCGTGCTGACCGTGGTGGGGCGTG
>JAICRU010000065.1 GCA_025937235.1 Acidimicrobiia bacterium | reverse complement strand
TGGTGCTCAGCTTGGCCGATGAGATGCCGGCCGACGGTCTCCTCGACGCCGCCGGATACCGTGATTTGACGGAATAGGGTCACCCGGCTCAGGGACCGCGCCTACCTATCATCCCCTCCGTGACCGACGAACGACCACCGGACGAAGAGGAGCAGGCCAACCCTCGACCTGAGGTGGATGGTGACCCCACCGTGGTGTACGTCCCGATCCAGGATCGGGCCGATCACCCGATGACCAGGGAGGAGGCTTCCAGCCTTGAAGGCTTCGCCGGCTACGCCCTCATCGTCGAGCGGGGCCCCCGGACCGGCATGACCTATCTCCTCGCCGAGGGGAACACCACGGTCGGCCGTCACCCGGAGAGTGACATCTTCCTGAACGACGTCACGGTCTCGCGGCAGCACTGCCGCTTTCTCGTAGGCGACGACGGCCTCATGGTCGAGGACAGCGGCTCCACCAACGGCACATACGTCAACGATGCCAGGGTGGACCAGGCGACACTCAAGGCGGGTGACGAGGTGCTCGTGGGGAGGTTTCACTTCGTCGTCGCCCATGGCGATGACCGATAGCCGTTCCTTGAGCATCGGGGAGGTGATCAATCTCCTGCGGGACGACTTTCCCGATGTCTCGGTGTCGAAGATCCGCTTTCTCGAATCGCAGGGGCTCATCGACCCCGGTCGGTCCGACAGCGGCTACCGGCAGTTCGATCAGCAGGATCTGGCCCGTCTCAAGTTCATCCTTCAGCAGCAACGAGACCATTTTCTCCCGCTGAAGGTGATCAAGTCGAAGTTGACCCTCTGGGAGCGTGGGGAGGACATCGCAACCCGAACGGGCTCCGACCCACCGGGTCTCGAGCCCAAGGGCGAGCCACTCAGCCGGGAGGATCTCTTGCGCCGCTCAGGGCTCTCGTCCGAAGAGCTGGATGAGTTGCTGGAAGTCGGGGTGGTCCGGCCGCTGGGGGAGCCCGAGGTATTCGCCCCGGAAACGGGTATCGTCGCCACGGAGGCGAAGCGGCTGATGGACCAGGGCCTCGAGGCAAGGCATCTCCGGGCCGTACGTCTCTCGGTGGACCGTGAGGCCGAGTTGCTCCGTCAGCTCGCCGCACCGCTGCTTCGGGCGAGTAACCCCGAGGCGCGGGCACGTGCCGTGGACCTCCTCGAGCTGAGCGGTGGGTCCGTTCAGGCGATGCATCGGGCCATGCTCGACGTCGAACTGCAACAACAAGTCACTTCATGAAGAGATCGCTTCGCCTGTCGGGGGCAATAGCCCTCGTCCTGTCGGCCCTGGCCATGCCGGTCGCGGCTGCTCCCTTCACCTACCCGGCCCCCGTCCAACAGACCTTTCCCACACCCGCACCGCCGACGATCACCGCGGCGGCCTGGATTCTCTACGACGAATCCACCGACACCGTGATCGCCGAGCTCAACGCCGATCAGGAGAGGGCGATGGCATCGGTGACCAAGATCATGACCGGGTTGCTCGCCATCGAGCGCTCGGAGCCCGAGGACCTGGTCACTGTGTCACAACGCGCCGCGGAGACAGGTGAGAAGGAGATCGACCTGGTGCCAGGTGAGACCGTCGCGATGGACGCTCTGTTCAAGGCACTGCTGATCCACTCGGCCAACGACGCCGCCACGGCCATCGCCGAGCACATCTCGGGCTCGGTGGAGGACTTTGTCGACCTGATGAACCAGAGGTCCGCCGAGCTCGGGCTGACACACACCTCGTTCGCCAACCCCCATGGTCTCGATGCACCCAACCACCACACCAGCGCCAGGGACCTTCTCGAGCTCGGCCGGATCGCGATGGGCATGCCTGAGTTCGCCGAAGTGGTCAAGGCCAAGAAGCTCGTCTTCCCGCCCGCCCCGGACGGCACTCCGCGCACCGGAAGCTCGACCAATCTCATGTTGTGGTCGTACCCCGGAACGCTGGGCCTCAAGACCGGATTCACCGCACAAGCACTCCTCACCTACGTCGCCTCCGCCGAGCGGGAAGGCCGGCGTCTCTACGCGGTCCTGCTCGGCTCCGACGGCGAGAGGGCTCATTTCTCGGATGCGACCGCCCTGTTCGACTATGGGTTCGAGGAGCTCGGCTTTTTCGGGGACGCGTCGACCGGTGCTGCGTACGCCGCCGTCCAGGGCAGACGTGCCACCGACCCGCTCGCATCCCTCGCCAGCATGGAGACGTATCTCCATCTGGCCAGTCACGGCCTGATGTTGGAGAGCCCTGGCCCGCTGCGCGAGATGCCTGAGCCGGCACCTCCGCCGATCGTCGAAGTCACCAGGAGCCCCCACCCAGGGCCGAGGACCGTGACGGAGACGATGCGCTTCTGGCTGGACCTCGCCCTCGGGGCGTGATGACCGAGTTCGATCATTCGGTGGAGGTCGTTTCAGAAGCGGATATCGCATCACGGGTCGGGGAACTGGGCAAGGCGATCACCGAGGACTACACCGGGCGGGACCCACTGTTCACCGTGGTGATCACCGGCTCGGTGCCATTCGCCGCGGATCTGGTTCGGTCGGTGCAGCTCCCGGCCGAGGTCGACTTCCTCGGGCTGAACCGATTCGGGGAGAGCGGGCGCATCGGTATCGCAATGGACCTGTCGATCCCGGTCCTCGATCGGGATGTGATCCTGGTCGAGGACATCATCGACACCGGTCTCACCCTCTCGGTTCTGAGGCGGATGATGATGGATCGTGGGGCGACGAGCGTGGCCACCGCGTCGCTCGTGGACAAGAAGGCGCGTCGTGTCACCGAGGTCCCCATCGAGTACCGCGGCTTCGAGGTCGGAGACGAGTACCTGGTCGGTTACGGGATGGATTGGCAGGGCCTGTATCGCAACCTCCGATCGATCTGGGCCGTTCTCGACATGGAGTCCTTCGTCGAGGACCCGGCGATCCTGGCCAGATCTCTGGGCATGTCCGACCCGCCCCGGTGGGCAAAGCAAGCCCGGTGATAACCTGCAGAGGGAAATGCCGGGTGACAAAGAGGCCCTCATCGCGATGGAAGTGGTGGGCGTGCGGGTTGAGCTCCCATCGAACCAGCCGATCGTTCTCCTGCGCGAGTCCGAGGGCCCAAGGTACTTGCCGATCTGGATCGGCGGGTCCGAGGCGACGGCCATAGCCACCGCTTTGGAGGGCGTCGTCCCGCCCCGGCCTCTCACCCATGACCTGATGCGCTCGGTCATCGATGCGCTCGGCGCGCTGGCAGTACGGGTGGTGATCACCGAGATGAGGGACTCGGTCTTCTACGCCGACCTCTCCCTCGACATCTCGGGCCGTGAGGTCCATGTCTCCTCGCGTCCTTCGGACGCCATCGCCCTCGCCGTTCGTACCGGGACCCCGGTTTTCGCCCTGCCTGCTGTCCTGGATGACGCCGGCGTCCTCTTCGAGGAGGAATCGGAGAACGAGGAGGAAGAGGTGGCCCGTTTCCGGGAGTTTCTCGAGGAGGCCACGGTGGAGGACTTCCTCGGTGGGGCCCCCGAAACCGGTGATTGACCGCTTTCCCCAGGTTTATCCACAGATTTCATTGACACACCGACCCCAATGGCGGTAGTTTGCCCTCGACGGCAGAGTTACACTGTTGTAACCCGGAGGCCTCAGATGACCCAGGAGCGGGAATTGGGCTACCGCGCCCCTCAGGTATGCAAGCTGGTCGGCATCACCTACCGGCAACTCGACTACTGGGCGCGCACCAACCTGATCCGGCCATCACTGCAACAGGCGACCGGCTCAGGATCACAGCGGCTCTACTCTTTCTCCGATGTCGTCCAGCTCAAGGTCATCAAGAGGCTCCTCGACGCCGGCATGAGCCTGAAGAAGATTCGCTCTGCGGTGACGATCTTGGCCGAGCAGCTCGATTCGGAGCGACCCCTCGCCGATGTGACCCTGCTCAGTGACGGACAGACCATCTACGCCGCCCACTCCGAGCAGGAGGTGGTAGATGTCTTCCGGCGGGGACAGGGCGTGTTTGGCATCGCCATCGGGCCGGTGCAGGACGAGGTGGAGGGAGACATACATCACCTGTTCCCCGGCGACGAGTTGGCTGAAGCAGTCGAGGCAGGAGCCACCTGATCAGCGAACGTCCTTCGGCGCACGACATCGAGTTCGCCCACAACAGCGAGCGCCAGTTCGCACTTCTCCTGGACTTCTACGAGGTGCCCTGGGACTACGAGCCACGCTCCTTTCCCATCGCCTGGGACAGCGACGGGACCCCCACCAAGTATTTCACCCCGGATTTCTACCTACCGGAAGATGACCTCTACATCGAGATCACGACCATGAGCCAGAAACTGGTGACGAAGAAGAACGGCAAGTTGCGGCGTCTCAAGGAGCTCTACCCCGAGATCAACTGCAAGCTGTTCTATCAGCGTGACTATCTCAATCTGGTGGTCAAGTACGGCCTGGAAGGACCGGAGAACATGGACGAATCACCGGCCCCGACCCGGATACCGGGCCGACCCGCCGTGGTCCGTCTCGAGGAGCGTGGCGAGCGTCTGACCGGATGAACCGGTCGCCCCTGCACGACCTGCACCAAGGTCTCGGCGCCAAGTTCGTCGACTTCGGTGGTTGGGAGATGCCGGTCCAGTACACCTCGGTCCTCGCCGAGCATCGTGCGGTGAGATCCGCCTGTGGTTGGTTCGACGTCACCCATCTGGGGCGGTTCGAGTTGAGCGGGCCAGGGGCGGAGTCGTCGCTATTGACTCTCACCAGCAACAACGTGGCCTCGCTCGAGCCCGGGAGGACCCAGTACACGCTGTTGCTGAACGAATCAGGGGGAATCGTCGACGATCTCGTCGTGTGGTGGTGGCAGCCGGAGCGATATTGGGTCTTCCCAAACGCGGCGAACCACGACCGGGTCATGGCCGCGTTCGTCGCGGAGCCCGGATGCTCGGTGCGCGACCTGCGGCCAGAATCGGTTCTGATCGCAGTCCAGGGACCGGAGGCTCCGACCCTCCTCGAGACATTGCTGGGAGTGGCCCCGAAGCGGTTCCGCACTGCCGCCACCGAATGGGAGGGCAGGGAGGTTCGATTGGCCGGGACCGGTTACACCGGCGAGCGCGGCGGGGAGGTGTGTGTCGACCCTGACACCGGAGAGCGTCTGGTCGAGGCCCTGGTGTCCGCCGGGGCCAAGCCATGCGGGCTCGCTGCTCGCGACACACTGCGTCTCGAAGCGGGTCTTCCATTGTGGGGGTATGAGATGGACGAGAGCACGACACCCATCGAGGCCGGTCTCGACTTCGCCGTCGACCTGCGACACGAGTTCCGGGGGAAGACAGCGCTGGAGGCCGAGATGGCGAGGGGCGTAGATCGTCGCCTGACCGGGTTCGTGCTCGAGGAGAAGGGTATTCCCAGGCATGGCTATCCGGTCCGAACACCGGGCGGAGGAGGAACCGTCACCTCGGGGAACATCAGTCCCATGCTGGACACGGGGATCGGGCTGGCCTATGTATCGCCACCCCCGTCGGGGGCGGACATCGAGGTGCAGATCCGGGATCGCTGGGTTCCCGGCCGGGTCGCGGAGCCCCCGTTTCACAGGGAGAAGAAATGAGCGCTCGAATCCTCGGGCGCCCCGAAGTTCCCGATGGCTACGGCGTTACCGAAGAGGGCGCCTACCTGCCCTGGGCAGACGTCGAAGATTGGCTGGTGGAGTCGACCGAGTACTGGCTGGCGACCACCCGGCCAGACGGGCGCCCACACGTCGTGCCTCGCTGGGGAGTCTGGATGGACGACTGCTTCTGGTACGACGGATCACCGGAGACACGGCACGCCCGGAACCTGGCCTCGAACCCCGCCTGTGCGCTCCACCTGGAGAGCGGCACCACGGTGACCATCATCGAGGGGTTGTCCCAGCCGTCCGCACGGATCAGCGGCGAGCTCGGCGAACGTCTCTCCGCCGAATACTCCCGTAAGTACCGGAGACTCGGTTATGAACCTGGTCCCGACGCCTGGTCGGGTGAAGAGGCGGGGGGGATGCGTGTGCTCACGCCTGAGAAGGGCATCGCCTGGTCCCGGTTTCCCGATGACATGACTCGATATGTCTTCGACTGAGTCGTCTTAGGATCACAATTCGCCGACCGAGGAGTGACGATGGCAGGTGTGGCGCGCCCGGTGCCCGTGGAAGACATCGGGATCGAGCTGGTGAGGGACTGGGCGCCCGACGGGGCACCACGGGCGTATGTCGTCCTCGTTCATGGGATCGCCGAGCACTGCGGGCGGTACGAGCGGACGGGTTCACTCCTCGCCGAAGCCGGGATGCATGTTCGCTCGTTCGACCTGATTGGATTCGGGGCATCGGGCGGCGCGCGTGGCGATATCGACGACTGGAGCCGCTATCACGATCAGATCCAGCGACACGTGGAGTGGGCCAGAGAGCAGGGAGTTCCGGTTGTGTTGATGGGGCACTCGATGGGAGGCAACCTCGCTCTCGGCTACGCCCTTTCCGGTCGCCCTGCACCGGATCTGCTGGTTCTCTCCGCCCCCGCCCTGGCCGGTGGGGCGGGCTGGCAACGAGCCGTGGCGGCAGTCGGCGCCCGCATCGCTCCGACCGTGACCTTGGCCAATGCCCTCAGGGGGGACCAGCTGTCTCGCGACCCGGCGGTTGGCGAGGCATACTTCTCGGACCCACTTGCTTTCCAGAAATCCTCCGTCCGCCTCGGCGCGGCCTTGTTCGAGGCCATGGACGAGCTGAACGAGCGCTTGAGCGACCTCTCGGTCCCGACCTTGGTCCTTCACGGCGGCGCTGACCCGATCGTGCCGGCGCAGTCCACTGCGATCTTGGCTGAGCTGCCCAACGTGGAGCGTCGTCTGTATCCGGCCCTGCGGCACGAGATCCTCAACGAGCCAGAAGGCCCGGAGATCGTCGCGGAGATCGTCGCCTGGATCGACGCCCGGATCTGATCGTGCCCATTCCTCGGTCGTTCGCCCGGTTCAACCGCGTGGTGACCAATCGCATCACCAGGCCCCTTGCCGACCGGCTCCCTTGGTTCGCTCTCATCGTTCACCGCGGGAGGAAGTCGGGCGACGTCTACCGCACGCCGGTCAACGCCTGGCTGGATGACGAAGACGTGATCGTCGCACTCACCTACGGGCCGGGCACCGACTGGTTGAAGAACCTCGAGGCCGCCGGCGGGGGAGAGGTGATTGCGCGAAGGAGACGCTACCGGGTCGGCCCGCCCCAGCTGATCGGGGCGGAGGGCTCGAGACGTATGCCGACCCTGGTCCGGCCGATCCTGAGGGCGATCGACGTCGATGAGTTCGCCCTGCTCCCGTTGCTCACGCCGGGTCGGACCATCTGATCAGCACCTTGCCCGATTCCTGTGACGCGGTGGCCTCGAACGCAGCCTCGAAGTCTTCGACCTCGAAACGGTGCGTGATGACGGGGCTGATGTCCACCCCGGACTGGATGAGGACATTCATCTTGTACCAGGTCTCGAACATCTCCCGCCCGTAGATGCCCTTCAGGTTGAGCATGTTGAAGATGACCACGCTCCAATCGATGGGGAACGGGTCGGCTGGAATACCGAGGATGGCGATGTTGGCGCCGTGGATCGTGTTCTGAAGGATGTCCTCCATCGCCGATGGGCTGCCCGACATCTCCAACGCCACGTCGAAGCCCTCTGTCATCCCGAGCTCGATCTGGACGTCATGGAGGTCTTCGACCCGGATATCGACTGCTCGGTCGGCACCCATACGCTTGGCCAGGTCGAGCCGGAATGGGTTGACGTCGGTCACGACGACGTTGCGCGCCCCGGCGTGGGCCACCACGGCACAGGCCATCAGCCCGATCGGGCCCGCCCCGGTGATGAGGACATCCTCGCCGAGGACCTCGAACTCGAGAGCCGTGTGCACGGCATTGCCGAACGGGTCGAAGAGGGCGGCGATCTCGGGATCCAGCCCTTCCTGATGGCGCCACACGTTGGACTTCGGGATCGTCACGTGATCGGCAAAGGCGCCCGGAAGGTTGACCCCGATGCCACGTGCGTCGTAACAGAGATGGCGTCTCCCGGCGAGGCAGTTCCGGCACCGGTTACAGACCACGTGACCCTCGGCCCCGACCAGCTCACCTATCTCGAACCCCGACACGTTGGAGCCGACGCCCATTATCTCGCCCGAGAACTCGTGGCCGACCGTGATCGGCGCCGGCACCGTTGCCCGGGCCCAGTCGTCCCAGTTGAAGATGTGGAGATCGGTCCCACAGATCCCGGTCGTCAGGACCTTGATCAGGATGTCGTCCGGTCCCGGGACGGGGACGTCCACGTCGTCGAGCCTCAACCCGACCTCGTTGGGGTGTTTTACCAGGGCCCTCACAGGGGAACCATAAATCAGCTCGACCGGCAGATGACATGAATCCCGCGTGCTGTGGCACGATGTCCACGTGGAAAAGAGCCTGAGTGGGCAGCTCCTGGTGGCGACACCGCTCCTGATCGATCCGAACTTCTGGCGGTCGGTGGTGCTGATCCTCCAGCACGACGACGAGGGGAGCCTCGGCCTGGTCCTGAACCGGCCGACGATGGAGCGGGTGGAGACGCATATCCCGGGATGGGGACAGTTGGCGGCACAACCCGGGACGGTCCACGTTGGTGGGCCGGTGGATCCCATGGTGGCGATCGGTTTGGCCACCGGCCGGGGCGGGGAGCCCACCGGTGTCCCCGGGCTGACCATCGTGGACCTCGAGGCGGAGCCCGTTGAGGGCACTACCGCGGTGCGGATCTATTCCGGATACTCGGGATGGGGGGCAGGCCAACTCGAGACGGAGATCGCCGAGGGCTCCTGGTATGTCGTCCCCGCATCACCCGACGACCCGTTCGACCGCCCGGAAGGACAATGGTCGCGGATCTTGCGTCGCCAGCAAGGCTACCTTGCCCTCGTCTCGACCTTTCCCGAGGACGTCTCCAGCAACTGATCGAAGGCAAGTGCTCCGGTCTGCACTACTGGGATCTACTCTGGCGGCCGATGACCACCACCGCCCCCAAGCTCCGCCCCAGCCTGAAGCGAAAGGCGCCAGGCCTGCTGGTGGAGCGGGGATTGCGGGACCGGGGTCTCCAGGTGGTGGTGGGCATGGATGAGGTGGGCCGTGGAGCCTGGGCCGGGCCGCTCACCGTGGGAGCGGCCATCGTCCCCCTCGACCGCAGGGTGTACAAGATCCGCGATTCGAAACTGCTTACCGAAGACGAGCGGGAATCGCTCTTCGACCGGATCGCGGGGTGGTGCGCCGCCTGGTCGGTCGGCCATGCCAGCCCGGAGGAGTGTGACGAGCTGGGAATGTCCGACGCCCAGCGCCTGGCTGCCCGGCGCGCGCTGGCCGGGTTGGGGACGGTGCCCGACCACGTTCTTCTGGACGGGAAGTGGGACTTCGTCGGCGGGGCGACTCGGATCGTCCGTGGTGATCGGACCTCGCTGTCCATCGCCGCGGCCTCGATCCTGGCAAAGGTGAGCCGCGATCGATTCATGCGTGAGGTGGCGGATCACCATCCCGGGTACAACTTCGAGGCGAACAAGGGCTACCCGTGCCCCGTGCACAAGTCGGCGCTACAGGCCTGGGGGCCATCGGCGATACACCGCAGGTCCTGGGTGTTCATGGACCACCTGATGTGGAACGGGGTCGAACGTCATCATCGGCCGGAGGCCCAGCTGACCCTTCCCTTCGAGGGCTGACAGGCTCAACGGACCCACCATGCAGCTCACCGATAAGGACCGGGCCATGCTCGCCGGGCGATCGGGTGAAGCGGTCAGGACTGCCATGGAGTTGCTGATCGCCGTTGCCGAGTCCGAAGAGGCACCGGCCCTTCTCGACATAAGCGCTGCCCACATCGATGGCGGTCTGTATCACGGCGAGGCCGGGCTCGACTTCGCCCGCGATCTGGTCGAAGGCGGGGGACGGGTGGTGGTTCCGACCACGATGAACGTCTCCTCCCTCGATCTGCTCCACCCCGACCTCTACCGCGGCGATCCCGGCAGGGCGAAGGCGGCCCGCGCCCTCATGGAGGCTTATGTCGCCATGGGATGCGCACCGACCTGGACCTGCGCCCCCTATCAGCTCGCTGCCCGCCCCAGTCTCGGCGACCAGATCGCGTGGGGCGAGTCGAACGCCATCGTCTTCGCCAACTCGGTCCTCGGGGCGCGCACCGCCCGTTACGGCGACTTTCTCGATGTCTGCTGTGCCCTCACCGGACGGGCCCCGGCGACTGGCCTCCACACCGATGAGGGAAGGCGGGCGACACTCCGTATCGATGTCGAGGTGCCCGATCGGATGCTCGACGACGACCTGTTCTACCCGGCGTTGGGCCACGCCCTGGGTGAGGTCGGCGGGGCGGAGGTGGCGGTCATCACCGGTCTCGACCGACGCGCCGGTGAGGACCGCCTCAAGGCGCTCGGGGCCGCCGCCGCCTCATCGGGGGCGGTGGCGATGTTCCACGTCACCGGCGTGACACCGGAGGCACCCACCGTCGAGGCGGCGACACAGCACATGACGCCGGCGAGACAGCTGGGCCTCGGCGTCTCCGATCTCATCAGAGCCCGGGAGTCGCTTAACCACGGCGAGGGCCCGCTCGGCGCGATCAGCGTCGGAACACCCCATTTCTCGACACGCGAGCTCGAGAATCTGGGCCGGATGGTCGCCGGCAAGATGAGCAAGGTTCCCTTCTATGTCAACACATCTCGCGACATCCTCCGCGAGGTCGAGCCCACAGGCGTCATCGCCGCCATCGAGGCGTTCGGTGCCACGATCGTCACCGACACATGCACCTACATAACGCCGATCATGGGCGACGTCGATGGGCGGGTGATGACCGACTCCGCCAAATGGGCGTTCTACGCGCCCGGGAACCTGGGTGTGGGGGTGATCTTCGCCGGGATCGAGGCATGTGTCTCCTCTGCCGTATCGGGACGTGTCGAGCTGGGGGAGGGATGGTGAGTGACGAAGGCTTCCGTGCGCTGGTCGGCGGGTCGGCGAGCGGCGAGCTCCTCACCCTCAGCGCCCCGCTCTCCCTCTGGGGCGGTCTCGATCCGGATACCGGGATCATCATCGACCGGAGCCATCCCGAGCTGGGCCAAACCATGACCGGGGCAATAGTGAGCATGCCCTTCGGGCGTGGCTCCAGCTCGTCGTCATCCGTATTGGCAGAGGCGCTGCGGCTCGGCACCGGCCCGGCAGGGTTCATCCTCGACCGCCCCGACTCGATCCTCGTAATCGGCTCGCTGGTCGCCAACCGCCTGTATGGGACGGTGTGCCCTATCCTTGTCGGGCGGCTGCCGTCTGGGTCGACAGGCAGATGGGTCATCGACCAGAATCAGGTCGCCCCACTGCCAGGATGCGGGTCGGGGCCCGCTGTCTAATCCGGCGGTCGGTGCAGATTTCGGGGCCAAATGCCGATGGATTGTCGTGATGAACGGCTTTGACGAGCTGAACTCGTTCTTCAGGCGAATGCCGGTCGCCTTCTACCGCACGTCGATGACGGGCGAGCTGATCGCGGCCAACCCCGCACTGGCCAGTCTCCTCGGCTACTCATCGGTCGACGAGATGATGGCGGTGCTGCCCACGGTGGAGACGATCTACATGGATCCGGCGCAGAGGGCCGACTGGCTGCAACGGATCGCCACCGAAGGGGTCATCCTCGACTTCGACGTGCAGCTTTCCCGTCCTGACGGATCCACCGTCTGGGTTCGCGACTCGGCGCGCGCGATTCGGGACGAAAAGGGCCAGATCCAGTACTACGAGGGGTCACTGATCGACGTAACGGACAAGTTCGAGGCGAGCCGGGCCAAGGACGACTTCATCGCCACTGTCTCCCACGAGCTCCGCAACCCGCTGGCAGCGATGTTGGGGTTGGGTCAGGAGCTGGCCGATCACTACGACTCCTTCAGCGACGTCGAGCGACGGGACATGGCGAACATGATTGCGAGACAGGCCGACGACGCATCCTGGCTCATCGAGGACCTCCTGGTGGCGTACCGAGACAATATGAGCCAGGTCTCGGTGTCTATCCAGGAGCTAGACGTCACCAAAGAGATCGAAAGGGTCCTCGAGGTGGTCGACTACCCGGTTGAGGTGAAGGTGCTCCAGGGCTCCTCGATGATCCTGGCCGACCCCCGTAGAACCCGCCAGATCCTCCGCAACCTCATATCCAATGCGATGCGTTACGGGGGGGAGGCGATCCAGGTGAGCCTGGACAAGGCGGGCGACCGGCTCGAGGTCAAGGTCCAGGATTCGGGGAAGCCAATCCCCAACGCAGACGTGGAGAGGATCTTCAGGGCATACGAGCGCGGACGTGGCACAACACACTCCGGCTCGGTCGGGCTCGGTCTCAATGTGGCCCGGCGCCTCGCCCGTCTCATGGACGGGGACCTCACCTATCGGCACGAGGACGGCTGGTCGGAGTTTGTCCTGTCCCTGCCGTCGGCTTGACGGTGCGTCCCTCCTACCATCGCTGAATGCGCGTTCTAGTCACAGGAGGGGCCGGCTTCATCGGAAGCCACACCGTGATCTCGTTGATCGAGGCGGGTCACGAGGCCGTGATCGTCGACAATCTGGCCAATGCGAAGCGCTCGGTCCTGGGCCGGATCGCCCGTATCGCCGCAGAGGAGCCGGAGTTCATCGAGGCTGATGTACGTGATCTGGACGCGATGGAGAAGGTGCTGCAGTCCGGATTCGATGCCTGTGTCCATTTCGCCGCCCTGAAGGCGGTGGGAGAGTCGGTCGAGAAGCCGCTGCAGTACTACGACAACAACGTTGGAGGTACCTTTGCCCTGCTCGAGGCCCTGACCCAGGCCGGCGTGAAGACCTTCGTGTTCAGCTCCTCGGCGACGGTATACGGCGACCCCGATCCTGAATCGCTCCCCTTGACCGAGTCGACGCCGATCGGGGCGGCGACAAATCCCTACGGGTGGACCAAGATCATGATGGAGCAGATCCTTCGTGATGCCCAGGTCTCCGATGCTGAGTGGTCGATTTCGATCCTTCGCTACTTCAACCCGGTGGGTGCGCATCCTTCGGGCCTGATCGGAGAGGACCCGTCTGGTGTGCCCAACAACCTGATGCCCTACGTCGCCAAGGTCGCCGCCGGGGAGCTGGCCAGGGTCAGGGTGTTCGGGGATGACTACCCGACGCCGGATGGGACCGGGGTGAGAGACTTCGTGCACGTCGTCGACCTCGCCGAGGGCCACGTGCGAGCCCTGGAGCGCCACGGCGCTGAATCGGGAGTCTTCACCTACAACCTAGGGACGGGCCAGGGCCGCAGCGTCATGGAAGTCATCGCAGCCTATGAACAGCAGTCGGGCCGGCCGATCCCATACGAGATCGTCGGTCGTCGAGCCGGCGACGTGGCAGCCAACTGGGCCGATGTGAGCAAGGCAGCCGCTGAGCTCGGATGGCAGGCAGAGCGGGGCCTCGATGACATGTGCGCCGATTCGTGGCGGTGGCAGCAGGCCGCCCGCTGAGCCGGACCCCCACCCGCGGGCCATCGGGCTGGCACTCTGGTGACTGATCTGACGGCCGCGGCGCGGCGCTGGGTCGACGGGGACCCTGACCCGGTGACCCGCGACGCCCTCGAGGCCATCATCTCCTCCGGCGACGTGGAAGACCTGGAAGGTGCGATGGGCCAGCCCCTCACCTTCGGCACCGCCGGCATCCGGGGCGAGGTGGGCCCGGGATCGGGGCGGATGAATCGCGCCACCGTCATCCGGGTCACCCGGGGCCTGGCCGACCACCTCCTCGCCAGGCACGGCGGTCCGCCTGAGCGGGACGTCGCTCTCGGATTCGATGCCAGGCCAGACAGCCATACCTTCGCCGAAGACACCGCGGGTGTCCTCGCTGGGGCGGGGATCCGGGTGAGGTTCTTCCCCGAGGTGACCCCTACTCCCCTGGTGGCTTTTGCGGCGAAGCATCTGAGCGCGCCAGCCGCCGTCGTCATCACGGCAAGCCACAACCCTCGCGGCGACAACGGGTACAAGGTGTACGACAGCAACGCCGCGCAGATCATCCCCCCAACCGACGTCGAGATCGCAGCCGCCATCTCACGAGTGGGCCCGGCGTCGGAAGTACCGCGCGTCGAGGGTGTGTTCTCGGGCTCATCCCCGCTGGTGACTCCGATGCCCGGGGACATCTTCGACGCCTACGCCGGGGAAGTCACCGAAGCCCGGCCCAATCCCCAGACATCCAATCTCGTCATCGTGTACACGCCGCTTCACGGAGTCGGGGGCGACACGCTGCTCCGGATGTGTTTGACGGCGGAGCACACAGGTGTGATCACGGTTGCCGAGCAGAGTCGTCCGGATGGCGCCTTCCCCACCCTTACGTTCCCCAATCCGGAGGAACCCGGCGCCCTGGACATGGCCCTCGATCTGGCCGGAGACGTCGGGGCCGATCTCCTGCTCGCCAACGATCCGGACGCCGATCGTCTCGCAGTCGCCGTCCCCGTGCAGGCGAGGGCGGGCCGACCGCTGCCGACGCGGGAATGGCGCCTGCTCAGCGGCAACGAGCTCGGTGCACTGCTCGGAGACTACGTGCTCAGGTATTGGGACCATGCGGAGCCGCCCATCGTGGTGAACTCGGTGGTGTCCAGTCCAATGCTGGGCCGCATCGCGGCGAAGCGGGGTGCTGTGCACGAGACGACCCTGACCGGATTCAAATGGATCATCAATGCCGGGCTCGCCCTCGAGCAGAGGGGGGAGGGGCGATTTGCGTTCGGGTACGAGGAGGCACTCGGTTACTCCGTGGGCCGGAGCGTCCGGGACAAGGATGGGATCGGGGCCGCGATCGTCATGGCCGACCTCGCTGCCGAGGAGGAGAGAGCCGGTCGCCGAGTCATCGATCGCCTGCACGACCTGTGGGACATGGCCGGCCTATGGGTCAGCGCCCAGCAGTCGATCGTGCGGGAAGGTGCCGGAGGTCAGGGTGAGCTGCTGTCGGCGGTCGACCGATTGGGATCCGCTCCACCGGATGCCATCGGTGAGATCGAGGTCTCCGAGGTGACCGACTATCGGGTGGGGGAGGGGCGTCGTCCTGTCTGGCTGGGCCGGCAGGACTTGATCGAGCTGACCCTCGGCTCGCGGGGACGTGTCCTGGTCAGGCCAAGCGGGACCGAGCCCAAGCTGAAGATCTATGTCGATCTCTCCGGTGAGCCGGACGACAGTCACGAACAGGCTCACCTGCGGTTGCTCACCGAGGCACGCTCGCTCGCCGTGGAAGTGGGGGAGTGGCTGGGATTGTGACGACGATCAGTTGGGGTATCGACGCAGGTGCTGCCGGTAGAGGTAGAGCCATCCCAGACCGTGGAGGGCGACACCGGCGAGCAGCAACGCCGAAACGATCGGATACCCGGCGATGAGGCCGGCGATGGCGGCCACCACGGCAAAACAGACCAGAGCCACCCGGACACCGTTCAACGGGCCAAACATGTCTTCAGGATATCCGCCGGCCCGCAGTTGCCTCCGAACGGGATGAGATCTCTTCTCATCGCCTTCTCGATCCTGGTCGTGGCCTGCTCCAACGGGGCGGAAGCCCTCATCACCACGACCGCAGGGACTCCTACCACCACCACGTCCTCAACGACGACCACGACCGCCGACACAACCACGACCGCCACGATCGCTCCCACCACCACGATCCCCGAGGAGACGCTGGCCCTGGTGACTCCCACCGGGGTGGTGGTGGCAGTCGTGGAGGAGACACCGACCGGCTACCGGGTGACCACGCCATGTGGGAACGAAGCGTTGGTGAGTGAGGGGACTCCGGTGGGGAAGACCGCCGTCGTGCTCGACCCGGGTCACGGGGGTGACGTCGACACCGGTGCGGTGGGTGTCAACGGCCTCATGGAGAAACATCTCAATCTCAATGTCGCCCATGCCGTGCAGGCCGACCTCATCGGCCGGGGCATCCCCGTCCTTCTCACCCGTACCAGCGACTATGCGACCAGGCTCGGGGTGAGGGGAGACCTGGCCGACCAGGTCGGCGCACAGATCCTCCTCTCGGTGCATCACAACGCCCCGACCCCAGGCCCATCACCGACACCGGGAACCGAGGTCTTCATTCAGAGCGCCTCGGAGGCCTCCCGCCGTCTCGGTGGCCTGGTTTACACCCGGGTCAAGGCCGCCCTGTTGGAATTCGACATCGAGTGGACGGCGGCCCCTGACGCCGGCGTGCTGACCGTTCTGAGCACCCGGGGCAACGACGCCTACGGCATGCTGCGCGGACCCGCCACCGTCAGCGTCCTCGCCGAGCTCGCCTATCTCTCCAACCCGGCCGAGGCGAAGCTTCTCGCCACTCCTGAATACGTCGAGGCCGTGTCCGATGCCCTGGCCGATGCCATCGAGCGCTATCTCAGCACCGAGGCCACGGGTGCTGGTTACGTGGCCGAGCCGCGGGTGTTCAACCCGCAACCCGGGATCGGTACCGATCTCTGCGTCGATCCCGGGCTGGAGTAGCGCCTCTCCATCTTGCCACGTCCAACTCGGACATGAGCCTTGTCCCTTGCGACTATCAGTGCCGTCGAGCCGAACTTGACATAACGTGGATTATGGGCGTTCGACCAAGGGAGCTTCTTGTCTCTTGCGGGCAGCCGCCTTTTGCGCATCCTGGTGCGCACCAGCACGTAGCGTCGCGCGTAGGATTCACTCATTGTGGGGACCCACCTCACAGGGCTAAGGGAGGGAAGATGAGACGGGTGCTCATAATCGCAGTCCTCGCGGGGGTGATGGTTGTGGCAACTGCTGGAGCCGCATTCGCTGGCGAGGCGGGGGGATGCGCCTCCGTCTGTTCCGTCGGCGGTGCCGGAACAGGCGGAGAGAGTTCGGACGGCAAAGCCGAAGGTTTCCGCCTCGAGGGGCCGAGCACCGGCTTCCCGGGCTCGACTTTTACCAACCAGGGCAACGAGATCGGCGGACATATCTCGGTCACGGGCGCTTCAGAGGGTATGGCATCCGGTGCGTTCACGCCGCAGGGTGTCTTGGTCGGACACTTCGACGGCGTCTCTGCCATCTTCTTCGGCCTGGAAGGCCCGTGCAACGG
>JAICRU010000039.1 GCA_025937235.1 Acidimicrobiia bacterium | reverse complement strand
GTCGCTCCTCGCTCGTAGGGTTGCTCGCATGAGCGTTTCACTCAGCACAGTGCACATATACGTCGATGACCCGGATGCAGCTCTCGGTTTCTACCGGGACACTCTGGGCCTGACTGTGCAGGACGAAGTGGAGAACGAAGGATTCCGGTGGATCACATTGGCCACCCAGAGCCAGCCCGAGATCAAGATCGTCCTGTCACAGCCGCATGCCGGGCGCTCACAGGAGGACGGAGATGCCCTCGCTACTCTGCTCGCCAAGGGTGAGCTGCCAGGCCCGTTCTTTCGAACCGATGACCTCGACACCACCTTCGACAAGACCGCCGGCGCGCCCGGGGTCGAGGTCCTGTCGGAGCCAGCCGACCAGTTCTGGGGCGTTCGCGACGCCGCGGTGCGTGATCCGGCGGGCAACATGATCCGGATCGAGCAGGGTTAGAGGCGACGAAGCGGCGCCAGGGGTCGGTCATGTCGGACATCGGGTCTCAGGCGATCAGCTGGGGCGAGTTCTCCAGACGAGAGCCCGACCTCGCGCTTTTCGGGGTAGGGCGGCTCACCGCGCTGCCGGCATACCTGGCGACCGTCCGAAGGTCGGGAGCGCCTCGGGTCCATCCGGTGACGCCGATCTTCGCCGGTGACGGGTTGTTCCTGTTCATGGAGCCGACCTCTCCCAAGCGGAGAGATCTCCTGGAGCGGGGATGGTTCGCATTGCACAGTGGCGTCCCGGACAATGAGGGCACCGGTGGCGAGTTCTCGGCCAGTGGCCTGGGCCGCGCCGTGGACGATCCAGAGATGTGGTCTCTCGTGGCCAACGCCGCGGGATACGGCCCGCCCGACCGCTATGTGCTGTTCGAATTCCGGCTGAGCGAAGCTCGGTGTCACGGATACGGTGACGTGCCCTTGCCCGATACGCGAAAGTGGTCGGCCTGATCGACAGCTCAGCCGGCAACCGAGAGCCAGCCGGGCTCCGGTTCACCGAACTTGTCGAGCAGGTAGTCGCGCGAGGCTTCCACCTGCCTCCGCGGCTCGTCCAGCGACGTCTTCAGCCTGAAGTCCTCCTTGAGCACCTCTCCGTCGACGAGGACGGTCTTCACGTTGGAGATATCCGCAGCGCAGACCACGGCTCCCACCGGGTCGATGATGGGCGCCATGTTCACGGCCGATCCATCGAGGATCACGACGTCGGCCTTCTTCCCCGGAGTGAGCGATCCGGTGCGATCGGCGAGCCCTGCCACCTCGGCACCGCCGAGGGTGGCCCAGTGCAGCGCCTGGCGTGAGGTGATCAGACCGGGCGATGCCTCGAGCCCATCCAAATCGGCGTCCCAGGCCTCCTGGTGGCGGCGCCCGCGCTCCGAACCGAAGACGGCGTGCATCTGTGTGAACTGGTCGGCGGACGCGGTCGTGGCGACGTCGGAGGAGAGCCCGATCGGGACCCCGTACTCGAGCGCGGTGACGGCCGGGGCCCATCCGTGACCCATCTGGATCTCGATCTGAGGAGCGAGGCTGACATTCCCCCCCGAGTCGCGGACCAGCTCCCACTCCTCGTCGGTGAAATGGGAGGCGTGGACGTATGTCGTGTCCGGATAGAGCAGGTCCATGTCCCGCAGGGCAGTGATCTGCCCTTTGGTGTACCCGAAACGATCCATGGCGACGTGGACGGTGATGTCGATGTCGAGCTCCTTGGCCAGCTCCCAGTCGTGACGCACGACCTCGGGCTTGCAGAAGCCAGGGCCCCGGGTGGCGAGCCCCATCGTGATGCGACCCTCATCCGAGCTGAAGTACTGCGACCGCAGTCGACGGGCCTCGTCACCGTCGGAGGTCAAGACGCTGCCGGTGTAGTCGGGGCCGAACCACCAATCCACCAGTGAGGTGTTGGGGAACCCAAAAGCGAACACCGACCTGATGCCAGTCGCCTCCAGGGCGTTGACCGAGGCGTCGGCGTGGTCCGGGGAGTTCATGATGTGCGCCCAGTCGACCAGCGTCGTGATGCCGGCGTTGATGCACTCGAGAGCACCCCATTGGGTCGCCGAGTAGACGTCTTCTGGCCGGTAATGCGGGGCGAACTTGTCGAGGATCGCGCTGAAGTAGGTGATGAGGGCGAAATCTGGCGCGCAGGTCCGGATGCACGTCTCCCAGGTGTGTCGATGGGTGTCGATGAATCCCGGGATCACGATGTCGCCGCCCGCATCGACGACTGCGGCGCCGTCAGCCGACAGGCCCTTGCCGACTGCGGAGATCCGGTCGCCCTCGATCAGGACGTCGGCATCCGGCATCTCCCCGAGCTCGGGGTCCTGAGTGAGCACTATTCCGCCGCGAATGAGGATTCGGTCAGCCACAGATCTGTCCCTTTCTGCACGATCTCGGCCCTGGACGATGGATCCTCCCGCCTCGAGCTCCGTCGATCACATCCAACCGGCT
The DNA here is from genome assembly GCA_025937235.1 of Acidimicrobiia bacterium. Lineage (GTDB taxonomy): Bacteria > Actinomycetota > Acidimicrobiia > Spongiisociales > ZC4RG35 > JARDZU01. The sequence goes on along the minus strand of JAICRU010000039.1, from coordinate 24,810 downwards.
TTATCCATGGGCCTCGGGGAAGCGGATCGTACCGGTGCCTCGGAAGGTTGGGAAGGGGTCGTCGCCGGCTCGACACACGCGGAGTGCTTGGCAACGCTCGGGGCGAGCGGTCATCGGCCCATCTGAAGTATTGACTTATATCAGTGCAACTGGAGGACAACGCCGGAGGTGACATCCTCGAGTGCGAGTCGCCGCGCCGGCTCAAGGTGAGCTTTGGCGGGCCGACCAGCCTCGTAGAGCTGCGTCTTTCGCCAGACGGTGACGACACGATTCTCGAGCTGGAACACACCGTGCCCATCGAGATGGCTGGGAGCGGCGCCGGCGCCCTCTACGTGGGCCCGGGCTGGGACGGTGCACTGATGGGTCTTGGCCTCTATCTCAGCGGCGAGATGACCCCGGACCCGTTCGCCGCAACCAACTCAACCGAGGCACAGGTGTTCTCCAAGGAGTCGGTCCATGCCTGGACCTCGGTGGTCGAGACGTCCGGCACCGCTACCGCCGACCAGATCGCGGCGGCGGCCGAGGTGTCTTTGGCCCAGTTCGCCCCCGACGTCGGGACCTGAAGCCCTGTGAAGGGAGGTGGGCTGGCCCCAGGGACAAGGACTAGGCCGTGGCCATCGAGCCCTCGGTGACCTCGCTCTTGTGGGCGGCGAAGGCGGCGAGGACTTCCTCCTTCTCCCGGCTGGGTATCTCGAAGGCGTCCATGGTCCGGGCCAGTTCGGCGGCGACCTCGTCGAATTCGGCAGGTGTGATCCTGAGCGCGCGGTGGGCCTCTTCGAGACCAAGCGTGGTGCTCCCGGGCTTCGTCGCTGTGTATTCGAAAGGGCCGCCCGAGACATTGCACACCCAGAGGGTCCGCATGAACTTGAGACCGGGGAGCCGCCCCAGGTTGTTGGTGTGCCACTCGGCGAGCGCCGGGTTGCTCGAAGCCTGACCAACGATCGGGTTCTCGATGAGGGCGTCGCTGAACCGATCAACCACGGCTGCGATGGCGAACGCACCACCCAACCTCTCGTACAAGCTGGGCTCGGTCATGACTTGGACCTCCTCGTGCTGTGCTTGGCGATGGTTTCTATCGCCAACTCCAGCTACTTTTACAGGAGAGGGCGACGACAGTCAATGGGTGAAGGACGGATTGGCCACTGATCGTGTCGCGGTTTCAACCGACCGTGATCTCGAGGAAGTCTTCGACCTCGGGTTGGCTCAGGTACTCACCGGCGGTTTGGAGTGCGCACCAGTTGCTGATCGCCACATAGAGGTTCGCCACATCCACCTTCTGGGCGGGGGCGAGGTCGGCGAAGGCCCCACCCTGGTCGACATAACTCTGCATTGCACCCGTGAACCCCTCACAGTCGCTGTCCCGATCCGGCGTCTCCGACGTCATGATCTCGAGAAAGGCCACCGATCCAGGAGCTTCCGCTCGGGCAAAGGCCAGCAGATCTTCTTCCATTCCGGGGGTGATCAGCTGATTGGATGACTCACACTGGGCTTCCAGGTTTCGCTGGGTGAGCCTGGTCAGGGCGGGTACCTGAGCCGTCAGCAGGTCCAGATAGTCGTTGATGTCGCCACCTTCGAAATCGAAGTCGGCGACGACGGGTTCGACCTCCGTGATGAACCCTTCGATTGCATCGAGACACTCGACGGGGTAGGTGGAACCTGTTGAGGCGTCTGCACTGGTCGTCGTGGCCGGCACAGATGTTGGCGCGGTGGCGACCGTGGCAGTGGTCATGACCCCGTCCGTCGTGACCGATCCAAGCGTCGTCTCGGACCCGGTGTCGACAGCCCCGGAGCAACCGATGATTGTCAGGAGGGCCAGGGTCTGACCGAGGATTCGGGTAACCAGGTGTCGTCCCACCTCCATGGACTCAACCCTATCCGCGAGGTCAACCAGAGGACGTTGTGCCGGGGTGGGGCAGGAGCCCACGACTCGTGGCTGACCCAGTGGTTCCTCTGTCCTGGGCGCGGGCGACGGCGATTCCCGCCTCCCAGCCAGGGGCACGGGTGCCTCGAGGTGGTTGGATGGCCTCGATCGGCAGCCCGCAGGTCGTCAACAGCCACGCGATCACCGAATTCGAGTTCCACATCTCGCCTATCCCCATCTCGTCCCGACCCCAGACCAAACCTGGAACCGAGTGAGTCTGTTTCAGCAGTCGACGGGCCACGGCGATGTCATTGCTGATTGCCCGCGGCCCCCCGATCGCCGCACTCGAATCGGGGAGAACGCCGTCGCGCCAGCATCGGACTTCATAGCGCAGCCAGTGGGTGAGCCCGAGACGCCTGGCCCAGACGTCACCTGACACCACCACCCCACGCCTCACGTGATCTGTGTCGGGGCTCGGCCACATCGTCTCCACCACGAATCGGCCCTCGGGAAGATGCACCTGGAGCGCGGTGTGCAACAGGCGCTTCGGGCGGCGGTGTTCCCGGTGCGCCGTTACCCACTCGTAGATGCGACCGGTGGCACGCACCAACCCGCTGCCTCCCTCACCGAGAGGGATCCAGAAGAGATCGATCGTGGGGGTGGGCAGGTCCATAGAGTCCGCTCTCGACGTCATGAGGTTCGCTAGCCGCTCGTGGTGAGGCATCTGCTCATCGGAGCGGTCATGGGACATCCTCGCCAGGGTCATTCGACCCGAAACCCTCTGCGGCTCTTGTTCCCTGTTCAACTTCGGGCCGACAAACCCACGAGGCAGAGGGAAGGCTCTACCAGAGGGCTGAGCTTGTCAACGGTCACCGAGCCTCCCAACTCCTCGGCCGCGCCACGCAGGATTCCGAGATGAATCGAGCACACCACCTCGCCATGGCTCCGCACGATGTCCCGGAAAGGGCAGTCATGGAGCTTGATCATGATGTCTTCGCCTTCACGGGCCTCCTCCGGTTCGAAGCCGAGATCGGCGAGGGTCGAGAGCATTCGTTCGACGAGCCGGGACGAGTCGAGCCGGACGTTTGGGGCAGGGCGCTCCACCAGGTAACGACCCCAGGCCCTGCCGGCCTCTTCGACAGCCGACGCTGGATCGTCGACGGAGGTTTCGACGAAGGCTGCCAGTATCTCGGCCAGGAACTTGTAGCCCGCTGCGCCAGGGGACCGAGCGTCTTGGGAAGCCGACGAGTACAAGATTCGGGGTCGCCCGGGACTGGTCCGCTTCTCTGCTGATCTTTCCACCAGGCCTGCACGTGACAGAAGATCGAGGTGGTTGCGCACGGTATTGGGATGGAGCCCGAGGTGTCCGGCCAGGGCCCCCACCTCCATCGGGCGGCCGGCATCCTCCAGCAGCCGGACGAGATGGCGACGGCTGGGGTCGGCCAAGGCGCGATAGGTCAGCTCCGTGTCATAGCCGATCGCGTGTGTGCTGGTTCCAGGCATAGATCAGATTCCGATCGTAAAAACCAGGGGTTGTCCGCCTAAGGGACCTTCGGCCCTATTTGTCCCATCGTCGCCCTGCTCTCGTGTCAGCCAGATGGCCAGCCGATGTGTGGCGTCGCGTCTGGGTCGGGGGAAGTTGGCCGCTTGGCTGGCTCAGCCTCTGACTGTGGGCTCGCTCGCGCCCACCGTGTCGTCGTCTTTCGCCACCCGGATGTGGCTGACCATGTCCGGCAGAGACAACGAATTCGTCAGGCGGTTGGCCGGTAGGTCCCCATGAGGGATGGACATTCGGTCGGAACCGGCTTTCGGACCATCATCGAGCCATTCCGTATCCACTCGGTGGAGCCGATCTCCCTCACCACCCGTGAACAGCGAGAGACGGTGCTGGAGCGGGCTCGATCCAACCTCTTCGCCCTTCAGGCCAGCGAGGTCACGATCGACCTCCTCACCGATTCGGGGACAGGGGCACTCTCCACCAGTCAGTGGGCTGGGATGATGCAGGGGGACGAGTCGTATGCCGGAAGCAGGTCGTATCAGCGATTCCGGGACACGGTGAGCTCGATCACCGGGTTCCCGGAGGTGATACCGACACATCAGGGCCGTGCGGCGGAGAGAATCCTGTTCTCGGTCACGGTGCGGGAAGGCGACGTCGTTCCCTCCAACACCCATTTCGACACCACACGGGCCAACGTGGAGTATCAGGGAGCCGAGGCCCGCGACCTGGTGATCGCCGAAGGGCTTGACCCCCAATCGCAGCATCCGTTCAAGGGGAACATGGACGTGGCGGCGCTGGAAGAGACGATCTCGGAGGTCGGTGCAAGCCGTATCCCACTGGTCATGGTGACCGTGACGAACAACTCAGGTGGAGGCCAGCCGGTGTCGCTGGCCAACCTGAGGGAAATCCGGCAGGTCTGCAACCGGCACGAGATCCCTCTGGTGCTCGATGCCTGTCGCTTTGCAGAGAACTCATGGTTCATCAGGGAGCGAGAACCGGGCTATGAGGATGCCTCCCCGGTGGAGATCGCACGAGAGATGTTCGCATTGGCCGACGGGGCGACGATGTCTGCCAAGAAGGACGGCATGTCCAACATTGGAGGGTTCTTGGCGGTCAGGGATCAGGATCTCGCGCTGAAGTCACGCAACCTCCTGATCCTGACCGAGGGCTTCCCCACATACGGGGGAATGGCGGGGTATGACCTGGAAGCCGTTGCGCAGGGAATGTGGGAGGCCCTAGACGAGGACTATCTCCGCTATCGGATCAGGTCCACGGCATATCTGGCCGACCTGGCCGAGAGGGCGGGAATGCCCACCGTTCGCCCGCCCGGCGGTCACGCCGTCTATCTGGACGCAGCCCGACTCCTGCCCCACATCCCGCCGGGACGATACCCGGCCCAGGCGCTGGCATGCGCCTTGTACTTGGAGGGCGGGGTGCGCGGGGTCGAGATCGGCTCGGTCATGTTCGGCAGGCCCCAGCCCGATGGGACGGAGATCCCGGCCCCGATGGAGCTCGTCCGCCTGGCCATCCCGCGGCGCACCTATACCCAGAGTCACATCGACTACGTGGGTGAGGTGATCGGTGCCGTCGTTGCCCGGGCAGGGGAGTTGACCGGACTGAGAATGGTCGAGCAGGCGCCCTGGTTGAGGCACTTCACCGCCCAATTCGCTCCTGCGTGATGAGTCGATCCGGGTTCGGGCCCGGGTGATGGCCCGCCCGAATGGGCGCAATCAGACAGCCATAACTAGCGTGCCAGCCGCCGCATGAAATTCAGGATCGTCCCCGCCAGCCGAGAGTTCTTCGACGACTTCTCACTGGCAGCACAGAATCTGGCCACGTGCGTCGAAAGGCTGAAGGACGTTCTCGCCGACACCTCCCGGGCCGCCGAGCTTCACGCAGCAGTCAAGGACGTCGAGAGAGTCGGTGACGAGCTCACCTCACGCATCCTCACCCGGCTTGACACCACTTTCGTGACACCCTTCGACCCCGAGGACATTCAGAGGCTGGCCCAAGGCATCGATGACGTGGTCGACGACATCTACCACGTGTCCGAGATGGTGGTCTTGACCAACATCACCGAACTGATCCCTGAGGTGGTGGAGCAGGTCGACGTGCTCGATCGTATGTCAGATCAGGTCGTCGAGCTGTTCGACCGATTCGAGGACATGCGTGGGCTGCGCTCCATCATCACCGGGATCGAAGAGATGGAGAGCGAGGGCAACCGGATCTACAGACGGGCAGTGGCCCGGCTCTTCTCGGGCGAGATCGGCGCGATCGACGTGATCCGGTGGAAGGACATCGTCGAGTCATTGGAGGCGGTGCAGGACCGCATCGAGGACATGACCAACATCGTCACCACGATCGTCGTCAAGCAGGCCTAGGAGCAGATCCATCGTGGAGTTCGGCGCGATCGTCGTGATCATGCTTGCGCTGGCATTCGACTTCACCAACGGATTTCACGATGCCGCCAACTCGATAGCCACCGTCGTCTCGACCAGGGTGCTTTCGCCCCGATACGCGGTGATCTGGGCGGCATTTTTCAACTTCGTCGCCTTCCTCATCTTCAGCACCCATGTCGCCAACACCATCGCCAAAGACGTGGTGTTGCAGAGTGCCCTCACGGTCGGGGTCATCTTCGCCGGGCTGGTGGGGGCGATCGCCTGGAACCTGCTCACGTTCTGGCTGGGTCTTCCCACAAGCTCGTCGCATGCACTGGTGGGGGGCATAGCCGGTGCTGCAGTCGCTCGACATGGCTTAGGCGTGTTGATCTCCGACGGCCTGAAGACGATCGGCGCATTCATCGTTCTCTCACCTCTGATCGGTCTTGCCCTCGGTCTGGTCCTGACGGTGTTGATCCAATGGGTCTTCTACCGCAGTCGCGACGTCGACAAGCTGAACCGGGGGTTCCGCCGCGGTCAGCTTGCCTCGGCGGCAGCCTTCAGCCTCGGTCATGGAGGCAATGACGCCCAGAAGACAATGGGCATCATCCTGGCCGTGTTGATCGCCGCCGGATCTCTTCCCCCTGATGCCGACGTGCCACTATGGGTGGTGCTGTCCGCCCACACTGCCATAGGCCTGGGCACCCTGTTCGGCGGTTGGCGGATCGTCAAGACGATGGGGTTCAAACTCACCAAGCTGCAGCCTTCGGGAGGAGTGGCAGCGGAGACCGCGGCGGCCGCCACCCTTTTCTTCACATCGGCTCAGGGCATCCCGGTGTCCACCACACACACGATCACAGGCGCGATCGTCGGAGTCGGCGCGGCCCGCCGGCTCTCCGCGGTGCGGTGGAGGGTGGCAGGACGGGTGGTGTGGGCGTGGGTTTTCACCATCCCCGGCGCCGCCCTGATCGCGGCGATCATGTCCCTTGTCGTCGGCGCTCTCGCATGACCGATCGCCGGGTGTACTTCTTCCTGGTCGCCGCATTGGTCGTCTCCCTGGTGCAGCCATTGGTCCCGCAATATCGCTGGCTGACCATGGCAGTCGTCGTCGTCTATCTGGTCTTCGCTCTCGCCTTCGCCCTGGCCAGCCTGTCCGCGAGTCGTCACGCCCGGAGGAACGGCCACTTCTGAGACGGCCTGATCAAACGTTCTGATCGCCCCGGGAGCGGAGCAGCCCGATTCCGAGCGTTATCAGCGCAACTGCCAGCAAGATCGCACCCGATCGGGTCATCCAAGTCCCGGCCGACGCCTCGCCTGCCTCCCCGACGGCGAAGTGGAGAAAGAAGCCCCCCGACTGGAGCACGATCCCGAAGAGGAGAGTGAGGCCGAGGAGCAGCTGGGCCCGGCCACCGAATCGGGTCCGGTCCATCAACATCAGATAGGCCAGAGCCAGGATGAGCAGCACACCGGCATGGCCGTGACCGGCGCGGAAGAACTGCTCCTGGAACGGAGAGAGACCCTCCCGGCTGGTGAGGAGCCCGAGGAGGGTCCAGCCTCCGAATTCGACGGTGACGATGGCGAAGAGAACGAAGGCGGCGAGGCGGGTGGTGGGTCTCATGCTGCTCCTTCTGACATGGCGCTCCGACGATCCGTTCCGGGCGCGATTCGAATCTATGTGATCAGGCTCACCGCTTTGCGGTCGAGGTCATCGCGGATCCGATCGAGCCCGAACTCGAATTCGAACTCGAATTCACATCCTCCCAAGGTGGACTCGGGGTCGTGGCTCACATGGTTCGCCATCGCGGCGATCGAAGGGAATTGGCCCGTGCTCGAACAGGGCACCATTATCGAGGGATGATCGAGGAGGGCGCGGTGCGGACCGTGCCTGCCAGGACCGTCAGCCTCGACGACTTTACGAGGGCGTCGAGTACGTGACGGGCAGGCATGGCCGAGGACTGGTGGTCGTGGCGGCATGAGCTCGATGCGAGCCGTCCTCCGTGATCGTTATGGACCGATACATGCTCTGCGGGTTGAGGAGGTGGAGAGGCCGGTGCCAGGGGAGGGCGAGGCCCTGGTGCGGGTCCAGGCGTCGTCGCTGAACCGGGCCGACCTCCACTCTGTCACGGGGATGCCTCGTCTTGCCCGTATCGGAATCGGGATGACCGGGCCGAGGTTCCCGTTGATCGGCCTCGACGTGGCCGGGACCGTGGAAGAGGTCGGCGGCAACGTGAGGGGGTTGGCTCCAGGTGACGAGGTGTGGGCCGACCTAAGCCCCGTCGGCAGCGGCGCCTTCGCCGATTACGTGTGCGCCGCCGAGGGGATCTTCTCCCCCCGACCGGCGAAAATCGGGTTCGAGGAGGCGGCCACCATGCCACATTCGGCCATCCTCGCCCTGCAGGGGCTGCGCGCGTGGGGCCGGCCGATCAGCCCCGGTCATCAGGTGTTGATCAACGGGGCCGGTGGCTGCGTGGGGCCTTTTGCGGTGAGGATCGCGAAATCACACGGGGCGGAGGTCACCGGTGTGGACTCCACCGCGAAGATGGACCTCCTGCGCGCCGTGGGGGCGGATCACGTGGTGGACTTCACACGCGAAGACGTCACCAGAAACGGCGTCTCCTACGATCGCATCCTGGACATCGCAACTCACCGATCGGTGTTCGACTTCAGGCGCTCACTGACTCCCGACGGCACCTATTCGATGATCGCAGACGGTCTCGGCGACCTCTTCGGGGCCGCAATCTTCGGATCGCTGTTTTCGATCAGGACCGGCCGGCGCATGGGAATCGCTCCCTGGAAGCCCAACGACCGTGACGGTCTGGCGCATCTGTCCGACCTCGCCAACCAGGGTGTCCTGGAACCGGTCATCGATCGTCGGATCGGCCTCGAGGAGGTGCCGATTGCTCTGCTCGATCTGCAGCAGGGCAGGACGCTGGGCAAGGTGGTCGTCGGGATCTGATCAGCCGAGGCATCGAGCTTTATGCCCTCTAGACACCCTCCTTGACAAGATCCTGGAACCGCAGAACCGGTCCGTGGCGTCATACCGCGGCCTCCCCGCCGGCGGCTTCATGACTCGTTCCACACCACAGACAACTCGCATCCCTCCCACCTCTGTCGGAGACCTTGAGGCGTCTTCCTTATGCGCATTCTCGTAGTCGAAGACGAACTGGACCTGGCCGCAGCCATCGCTGACAGCCTCCGACGTGACGGCTATGCGGTCGATGTCGCGCCTGGGGCCCGCACCGCCGTCGATCTGGCCGCGGTCAACCCGTACGACCTGGTCTGTCTGGACCTCAACCTCCCGGATGGCGACGGGCTCGACGTCTGCCGGCGGGTGCTCGCCGATCCACGTCAGGCCTACGACCTCGCCCCCGGTCCGAAGATCCTCATGCTCACGGCACGGGGTGGTGTCGACGACCGGATCCGGGGTCTGGATGAGGGAGCCGACGACTATCTGGTCAAGCCGTTCTCTCTAGGAGAGCTCAGTGCCCGTATCAGGGCCCTCCTGCGTCGGGACACGGCTACAGGGAGCTCGATGATCTCCCTTGCCGGAATCGAGATGGACACCGCCCGCCATGAAGTCGTGTTCCATGGGCAGCCAGTGCCGCTCACTGTCAAGGAGTTCGCACTTCTCCGCTGGTTCCTGCTCCACCCGGGCGAGGTGCACAGCGCCGAGCGCCTCCTCGAGCACGTCTGGGACGAGCACGCCGATCCTTTCACCAACACCGTTCGCATGACGCTGTCCAACCTGCGTCGGAAGCTCGGCGCCACCGGCGCCGCCCCGCCCATCGTCACCCTTCCCGGGCGCGGGTACATGCTGGAGGCAAGCTTATGACGCGTTCCAGAGTGGTCCTCGCCTTCGTGCTGGCTGCGCCTGCGCTGCTGCTCGCCGGGGTGGTGATGGTGTCGAGTCTGGCCATCCTGCTCAGCGACCCCGGTGGCGGCTCCGATGCCGGGCTGGCCCGGGTCGGCGACGACCTGGCACTGGTGGTGGTGGTGGACGGAGGGGCAAGCGACGGTCTCATCGATTCGGGGCTCCTGGCGCCGGCCCTGGCCCTGATCCCCGCCTTGTTGGTCGCCTGGTGGGTGGCCGGGAGAGTGAAGCGTCTCGTGGCCGGGGCGCGGGCCGAGGTCGCCGTCGCAGAGGTCGATCGACGAAACCGGACACAGGAGGTGGTGCACGAGCTGCGCACACCACTGGCGGTGATGGGGACCAACCTCGAGCTGGCATCGTTAGAGACACCGGGGGAGAGTGCGGCGGGTTACATCGATGCCGCGCGCCGGGCGGTCGATCGCATGGCCAGGACCGTCGACGACCTCGCCGGGCATGGTCGGCTTGCAGTGGAGCGGGCCGAGGGCCCGGCCGACCTCGCCCAGATCGCCCAGGTCGCGGTGGCGGAGCACGCCGGCCCCGGTCTCGCCAAAGGGGTGGCCTTGACCATCACGGGCTCCGCACCCACCACCGTCCCCTCGGTCGACCCGGCCGCGGTTCGCACCGCGATCGGCAACTTCCTGAGCAACGCGGTACGCCTGGCCCCGGCCGGCTCATCGGTTCGAGTCGATTGGGGCGAGACCGGCTCATGGGCTTGGCTCGCAGTGACCGACGAAGGACCCGGCCTGGCGTCCCAGCTCCATTCCCGTGTGTTCGAGCGGGGATGGCAGGGCTCGCACGACCGGCATCGGGCCGACGGCAATGGGGAGGCCGGGCTCGGTCTAACTATCTCGCGGCAGCTCACCGAGGCGCAGGGTGGCGCAGTGACCCTGGACTCCGAGGAGGGAGCGGGCAGCACATTCGCAGTCTGGTTGCCCCTGGAGGTCGGCGCCGACCGTCGCGAAGTAGTCGCCCGGGACCAGGTCCATCCCTCGGTCCGACCGTGGGTCAGGGAGGACCCCTCCGCCGGCTCCGGGATCCCGGCGTCGCTGAGCGGGGCCGGTATGCCCCGGTCCATGGCTTGACGAGCCTTTTAAAGGGCATTCCATATCTTCCGCCTTCGTAGCCCAACGAAGGACCGTCTTGACCCAACTCGATCCCAGCCCGCCCAAGCTCCGGCCGCGTAAACGATCGTGGCGTGATCTGCCCGCCTCGCCGCCGGTTGGTGAGGTGATGCCGCCGCAGATACCGGCTATGGGGGCGGTCGCCACCGAAGAGATGCCTGTGACTCCGGCGGCGCCACATGAGACCCAGGAGAAGCAGCGCAGTGGTCTGCGCACATTCGCCTATGTCCTCGCCGTCGTGGTGCTCGTCTTGGCCGGTCTCGCCGTCTGGGTGTGGCAGCAGGGACAGGAGTCATCGACGACCACTCCGACCGTGTCTGCCGCCGAAGCCGAGGCCGGTAGCCCCGCGGCGGTCGCCGCCGCTCTCGGCCCGGCCGTGGTCCATATCGACATTCTCGGTGGTCTGGAGGAAGGGGGCGGGGTCGGCTCCGGTGTGATCTACGACACCTCCGGCCTGGTCCTGACTGCCCACCATGTCGTCTCGTTCTCCGACGAGGTGACGGTCCGGACCGCGGACGACCGCAGCTTCGCAGGGCGGATCGTGGCACGAGTCCCTGAGCGGGACCTGGCCGTCATCGCCCTCATCGATGCCACGGACCTGGTGGCGGCGCCGATCGCAGAACCGGACAGTGTCGAGGTGGGCGAGCCCGCCATCGCACTGGGCAGCCCGTTCGGATTCCAGCAGTCGGTGACCGCCGGCATCATCTCCGGGCTCGACCGTGAGCTGGAGACACCCATGGGGACCCTGACCGGTCTGATCCAGACCGATGCCCCGATCAACCCGGGCAACTCCGGCGGCCCGCTGGCCGATGCCGAGGCCAGGGTCATCGGGATCAACACCGCGATCGCCTCGATGTCCGGTGGCAACGATGGCGTCGGCTTCGCCGTGCCGATCGAGGACTTCTCCAGCCTGATCGACGAGGTCGAGGCGAACGGTGGGGTCGATGCCCCGACGGTCCCCGCCCCCGAAGGTGGCCTGGGGGGATTGGGAGGCGACCTAGATCAGGTGCTCCCAGGTCTCGAGGACCTGCTCCCCTTGCTGGACGACCTGTTCGGGATGGACGGCACCGAGAGCCTGGAGGACCTGCCCGGCCTCCAGGAGATGCTGGAGGACATGTTCGGTGCATCGGACATCCCCCCGGAGCTTCAACTGCTCCTCGAAGAGCTGCTCGGGCTCCCCGGTGGCGCCGTGCCGGGCGAGGAGGGCCCAACATCATGACGACCAGTCAATTCGCACAACGGCCCGAGGCCGGTCCGGCCAATCATGGAGTCCAGCTGCGAGAGGTCATGGCCGAGCTGCAGCGGGTGATCGTCGGCCAGGAGCGAGTGCTGGAGCGCGTGCTCGTCGCTCTGCTCGCCGGCGGTCACTGTCTGCTCGAAGGTGTGCCCGGTCTGGGCAAGACCCTCACCGTGTCCACTCTGGCCCGCACCTTGGGCGGGAGTTTCACCCGGATCCAGTTCACTCCCGACCTCCTTCCTTCGGACATCGTGGGGACCCGTATCTACCGACCCTCGACCGAGCGCTTCGACGTCGAGCTGGGGCCGGTGTTCGCCAACTTCGTTCTCGCCGATGAGATCAATAGGGCACCCGCCAAGGTGCAGTCCGCCCTGCTCGAAGTCATGGCCGAGGGTCAGATCTCGATCGGAGGAACCACCTATCCGCTCCCCAGGCCCTTCCTGGTGCTGGCAACGCAGAACCCGATCGAGTCCGAGGGGGTCTACCCACTGCCCGAGGCGCAGCGTGATCGGTTCCTGATGCGGATCCCGGTGGACTATCCGACTCCCGATCAGGAGCATGACATCGTCGACCGCGCCCGGCAGCAAGTGACCACCCCGGTTTCGCTTCTCTCCACGGATGACGTCGCCGGTCTTCAGGCCGCGGCCGCGGCGGTGTACGTGGACCGGGCCGTCCAGGACTACGCAGTTCGCCTCGTGCTGTCGACTCGCGAACCGAGAGAGCATCGGGTCCCGATCGACGGCCTTCTCGCCTATGGGGCCAGCCCTCGGGCCAGCATCGGGTTGGTGAGCGCCGGTCGGGCGCTGGCGCTGCTCAGGGGTAGGGATCATCTCCTTCCTCAGGACGTGTACGACGTCGCATATGACGTGCTCAACCACCGACTCGTGCTTTCTTTCGATGCGGTCGCGGATGGGATCACCGTCGACGACGTCTTGGTCGAGGTGCTGACCACGGTGGTGTCACCCCGCCTCTCCTCGGCCCGGGTCGGGCACGCCGCCCTCACCGTCTGATGTTCTGGAGAGCCTCCGGGCCGCCCAAGGGGGTCGAGCCATTGCCGAGGGTGTCGCGTCTCGCATCACCGTCACAGGTTCCGGTCGAGCGGCTGCGCCTAACCGTGCTTCGCCGCCTCAATGGCCTGCTTGCGGGCGATCATGCAGGGCTGTTCCCCGGGCATGGCACCGAGCGCGGCGAGGCCCGTCCCTATGTGCCGGGAGACGACCCCCGTCATCTCGACTGGGCGGTGACGGCCAGGACCCAGGAACCCCACGTGCGCGACATGGTCGCCGATCAGGAGCTCGACGTCTGGTTGATCCTCGACTCGTCGTCGAGCCTCGCCTTCGGTACGGCACTCGCCAGCAAGCACGAGCTGGCCTGGTCCGTTGCGGGTGCCCTCGCACTGCTCGCCTCCGATGGCGGGAACAGAGTGGGTGCGGTCCGGAGCACGAATCAGCCCGGGCGCACCCGTCCGCTGGCGATGCCGGCTCGGGGCGGGTCGGCTCATGTTGGCGCCGTTCTCGCCGCACTCAACAAGGCCCCGGAGGAAGGTGAGACCGGCGACCTGGGCGGGGCAATCGACTTGGTCAATCGCACCGCCAAGCGCCGCGGGATGGCGGTCGTGATCTCCGACTTCCTCGGTCCCGCGACCTGGGAGACGCCGCTCCGCGCGTTGTCACGCCGTCACGAGGTCATCGCGGTCGAGGTGATCGACCCTCGTGAGATGGGCCTGCCCAACGTTGGGCTGATCGCAGTCGTGGACCCTGAGACCGGACGGAGGCGCCTTCTCGACACCTCCCGTGACGACATCCGCCGGAAGTACAGCGAGGTCGGCGAGCGCCGCCGGGAGGAGGTCTCGGCCCGGTTCAAGGCCTGTGCGGTGGATCATCTCGTCGTTCGTACCGACCGCGACTGGGTTGTGGACTTCGTTCGGTTCGTGTCCGGCCGCAAGGCGCGGCTCGTTGCGGCAGGGAGACCGGGACGATGAGTGACTTCGGTTTCCTCAGCCCGGCCCGGCTGCTGATCCTGGCCTTGCCCTTCGCCCTCGTGGTCGGCTATCTGGTGCTCCAGGCGAGGCGGAGGCGTTACGCCCTTCGCTTCACCACCGTTGAGATGCTCGATGAGGTGGCTCCCGATCGTCCTGGCTGGCGCCGCCATCTGACCGCTCTCGGTCTGATCATGGCCGCGGTGGTGGCGACCATCGCATTCGCCCGCCCTGTGATCGCGGGGGAGACACTCGAGTCGGCGCAGTTGGTCGTCCTGGCAATCGACACATCCATCTCGATGGAAGCCGACGATGTGTCACCATCACGGATCGATGCCGCGCGTGAGGCGGCAGGGGTCTTCCTCGATGCTGTTCCCGCCGGTGTCGCAGTGGGGGTGGTCTCCTTCGACGGGACGGCCCGGCATCTGATCTCCCCGACCACCCGCATCGATGCGGTGCGCCGGGTCATCGAGGGGGCGATCGACCACGGCAGCCTGGGCGAGGGGACTGCGATCGGCGAGGCGGTCTTCCTCGGCATCGAGGCGATCAAGAGCTCGGCTGTGGAGGCCGGTGAGGAGAAGCCCGCCTCCGATGAGGCATCCGGGACGATCGTCGTTCTCTCCGATGGCGAGACGACCATGGGTCGGAGCAACGAGGAGGCGGCCGACGCTGCCCGCAGCGCCGGGATCCCGGTTCATACCATCGCCTTCGGAACCGACGCCGGAACCATCTCGGACCCGTTCGAGGGCGAGATCCCGGTCCCGGTCAACGAAGCGGCCCTGGCCGAGCTGGCCGGTGAGACCGAGGGCAAGGCGATGACCGCCGTGTCTGTGGAGCAGCTCAGCCAGGTATACGAGGATCTCGGCCGATCGGTCACGGTGGAGAGGGAGCAGGTGGAGATCGGTGACTGGTTCGCCGGCGCCGCCCTGGGCCTGCTCTGCCTAGCCGGCATCGGCTCCCTGCTCTGGTTCGGCCGTCTGCCCTAGACGCCGCTCAACCGATCTACTGGTCCGGCCATGCCTTCTCGACAGCCGAGAGGGTTTCCCTGGCCGACTTCGAGGGATCGGAGACGTATTCGGTCAGCTCAGTGAGGAGAGGACCGAAGCCGATCTCGTAGGGCAGCATGTCGGAGCCGTCGAATCGGAACATGTCGGCGTCGACGGATCTGCTCAGCTGCGTCGCGATCGCGCTCATGATCGGGTCCTGGAACAACCCGACGTCGAAATCACGATGGGGCGGGACGAAGTCGAGCGGTGTCTCGGTCCGGGCACGGCCTGATCCCCACTCCGGGCTGGCGATGGCCCGCATCACGGCCCGCACCTCCGGCCGGTCGGTGAGCGGCAGCGCGATGTCACCGGCTCCCAACGCAGCCGGTGCGAAGGAAGGGTCGATGTAGGGGAACGGAGCCACGGCCATAGGAGCATCGCCGAAGAACGGTCTGGCAAATGAAGGAGCGGGGGTCAGCCAGCATGTTGGGGGATCCTGCCCGGCCAGGGAGTAGGCCTCATCCCAGCTCGTCTCATCGATCTGTCGTGCGCCTCGATAGTCCGGCGTGTGGACCATGGTGCCGACCCTCTCCAATGCGGCGACGACGGCCGGATGATCGAACGGGATCTCATGGCCCACCCATTGGTCGTAGAGCTCGGGGCCCTCGGAAAGGAGCAGGATGGTTTCCAGCCAATCGGTCGCCGGCCATCCGGTTGCATCGAATGAGAAGACCCCGAGACACCAGGGCGTGTTGCCGTCGGTCACCATTCGGTCGCTCAATGCCATCAGCGACTGCCAGTCGGTGGGCGGGACATAGCCGGCGTTGTCGAAGGCATCCTGGTTGTACCAGAGCAATGACTTGGCCCCGATGTTGGACCAGACACCGTGATGGCGCCCGCCGACAGAGATGAGGTTGATCAGGTAGTCGTTGTATGACTCTCGAAGGTATTGGTCCCCCAGATAGGCGCCCACATCGATGAGCTTCCTCTCCGCGGCGATCTCCGGGATCGCCGCGGGGGCGGCGATGAGGGACATCTCGGTCGGGTCCCGGCCCAACGGCGCCTCGTTGGGGTTCTCGTCGAATGGATGGGCGACGATTCGAACATCGATCCCCAGCTCCGCGGTCAGCTCGTTCAGCTCGAGCTCGGCGCCTTCTGCCATCGCCCCGTTCCACGCGCCGGTGATTTCCACCGTCGTGCCTTCCAGCGCCCGAGCCTCCCCGGTTCTGCCTTCATACCGATCCATGCCGCCGGCGATCTCCAGGTCGGCGATCGGTCGCATGGGATCGGGGCACTCGCCGCCGGCGAAGTACCTGTCGCATTCGGCGCTGGTGAAACTACGGCCCGCCGCCCGCTGCCCGATCTCAACGAGCTGCGTCGGGGGAAGGGCGAAGACACCACGTGCCCCGGTCGGGTGGAGCCGGACTGCCACCGGGACGCCGGTGTCGTCGGCCGGATACTGCACCGTGGAGTCCTGAAGGACCCAATGCAAAGCATCGACCGCCTCGGGCAGGGCGGCGCCGCTCTCCTCGGTGGCCCTGATCGACTCGATGGCGAGGAGAATCGCCAGGTCGGGATCGGACGGCAGGACCACGGCCGAATGGGCCACCAGGGTTTGAGCTCGATCGTTGGCCGCCAGGTCGTCTGCCAGGTCCCGGGCTCGCTCTCGCTGACCGAAGGCAAGCAGGGCCAGAGCGACGACCAAGACGGAAACGGCGCCCAACCCAACGAGAGCGCGTGTCCTGCGACGAAGTCGTGATCCCTGGAGGGCCTGCTCTCGAGCGGCCTCCTCCCGCTCCTGTTCCTGCTTCACCCCGGCTTCGAGGAAGGCTTGCTCCACCGCCGTGAGAGGGACCGGAGGATCGTCTACCCACGTGTGGTAGCGGGCGAGACTGGCCCCGGCCAGCAGGAAGTCGAGGTTCTCCCCTTCGTCGACCCAGTCGGCCGCGGCCGTGGTGAGACGCACCCGGGCCAGCAGGTCGACTCTGGCCTCGTTGATCCACGACTCGAGACGGGTCCAGGCCCGGATCAGGGTCTCGTGTGCGATTTCGACGGTCGGGGCCCGGCTCGCCGGGTCCCGGTCGAAGCTGAGCAGGCGATGTCGGGCGAACGCACGGAGCATCTCGTCGAGATCGCCTGCCGTCCCTTCGATGCCCTTGAGTTCGGAGAGGAGGACCCTTCGTCGAGTATCACCCCCGCTTTCGTTGAGCGATACGAGGCGCAGAAAGACTTGTTTGGCCGCGGCTCGCCCGCTCGGACCGAGCGCACCGAACAACGACTCGGCCCTTGTCACCAGCGCTCCGGTCAGACCGCCCATCGACTCATATGCGGCGGCCGTCATGGTGGCAGCGCTTCGTCGGTCGAACAGCTCGGTCAGTGTGTATTGGAGCATCGGCAGCACGCCGAGTTCGGAAGTCGTGTCGGCGGTGAGTGCCGCCAGCAACGCGGGCTGAACCACAACGCCGACCGACTCGGCCGGACGAGTGATGGCGAGTTCGAGCTCGGAATGTGTCATCGGGGTGACCAGCTCGGTGTGGTCACGCAGGAGCTCGCCTATCCCTCGAGTGGCGAGCGGATGGTCGTAGAAATCGGCACGGAGGGTGATGACTACCCGGAGCCGGCTCTGAGCGTGCGTGACAGAGTCCACCAGAGCATCGGTGAAGGCCTGACGCTCTGGTTCCGGGGTCATCGTGTACAGCTCCTCGAACTGGTCCACCACGAGCACAACGGGCGAGACCTCATCGGGAAGTAGATCTTGGACCGAGCGACGAAGTCCAGAGGGCCGTGCCACCAGTTGCTCGAGCAACGTGGGAGGCAGGGACACGGCAACGCTGGTGAGAGCCCGCTCCAGGCTCTCGAACGGGTTGGCGCCGGGAGTCATAGTCGCAATGAACCACGTCTCGGATCCCGGGACCCCGCCGGCCCGAAGCGCCGGGATCAGCCCGGCGTGGACCACACTCGACTTGCCGCTACCGCTCGGCCCGACGACCGCCATGAACCTGTTGACCGGGTCCGGGCCACCGAGCCGGGTGAGCATTCGCTCGACCAGACGCTCGCGCCCGTAGAACTGCGGACTATCCGTCTCATCGAACGGCTCGAGGCCCTTATAGGGATTGGAGATCTCGCCGTGGACAACCTGGCTCGGCGGGGTGGCTCCGACGGCGGATCGGAAGGCCTCTGCGAACTGGCCGACGGTCTCATACTCACCAGGGTCGGAGATGATCGCGGCGAGCGGGGGATCGAGTCTCGTCGTGAGCCCGGTCAGGGCCCCCTCGGTCGCAACCAGGAGCTGCGCAGCGCACGTGGCCAGCGCTTCGATGTCATCGGCGGGTCTCATCGAGGTCCCAGCACTCAGGCCGAAATCCGAGATGAGAGGTCTGCCGTCATTGTCGAGCAGCACGTTGTCGAGTGTCAGTCCACCGTGAACGATGCCCATCTCATGGGCCCTGGCGAGGGGAAGGGCGAGCTGGCCAACGATGGCGCAGACCCGATCCGGGGATACCGGGCCCCCGGCCAGGAGAGTGCGGAGGCTGCCCCCGCTGATCAGCTTCTCGACGAGAATGGCGCCGTCTGGTTCCCGCCAGAAATCGAAGATCGGCACCACCTGTTGCGAATCGAGCTCGGCGATCGACCTCGTCTCGGCCTCGAACCTCCGGACGAACACCGGGTCGTTGGCCACCTCGGGCCGTATCACCTTGACAGCGACTTCGCGGCCAATGGCCGGTTGAAAGGCCCGATACACGTTGCCGTAGCGGGTCTTACCCAGACTTGCCCTCAACTCATACCCACGCACGGCGAGACCAGGATCGGCTCCTCCATCGCCGCGACGACCGGGCAAGGGCTCGAGTCGGGGATCACCTGTGAGGATCTGCTCTTCCAGGGCTCGGAGCGCCGACGATGGCTCGATGCCGAGCTCCGATCCGAGACGCTCCCGCAACTGGCCGTAGGCTCGAAGCGCCTCGGCCTGGCGTCGTGACCGATATAGCGCAGTCATCAGGAAAGCGGTCAGCTGCTCCCGATAGGGGTTCTCCCGCACCAGCCCTTCGAGCTCCCCCACCAGTTGGTGACTCAGACCGCGGGCGAGGTCGGCCTCGATCCGGCCCTCGACGGCGTCGAGTCGCAGCGAGTCGAGTCGGTGGATCTCGCCCTGGGCGAATGACTCGTAGGTGAAGTCATCGAGTGGCCTTCCCCGCCACATGGATAGCGCCTCGGCGAACACCAGCGATGCCGCGGATGGATCGTGTGATGCCAAGCCACGACCTTCCACCATCAGTCGCTCGAAGGTCGCCACGTCGACCTCCTCGGGCTCGACCTTGAGGAGATAGCCGGGGGCTCTGGTCAGGAGCAGTTCTCCCTCAGACCGCGGTGGTCGGTCGGGCTCGAGTGCCGACCTCAGGTTGGATACATGGACCCAGAGGGCGCTCTGCTTGCCTCCACCTTCGTCACCCCACAACTCATCGAGGATCCGGTCGGTGGAGACCACCTGATTGCGATTGATCAGGAGCAGCGCCAGGAGTGCCTTCTGCTTGTGGCTTCCCAGATCGACGCTGTCGCCCGCCCTCAGATACTCGAGAGGGCCGAGGATCCTGAACTGAACATCGCGGACGGACAACTAGACCTCCAACCCGAGCTCTGCGATTTCATGTCTAGCGACTTAAGCCCGGCTTAAGTCGCCGAGAAGGCCGCACCAAGGCGTCGAAAGCGTCGGTGGAGGGTCTCCTCGGACGGTGTGGCCATGTCGGTCACACGTTTCCTCCTTCCCGGGCTGGTGATGGCGGTCGTCGCGATGCTGGGACCGGCCGCTGGTGTTGGGGGAGCGTCCTCGTCGAATTGGGATGTGGTGTCGTCCGATTCCTATTTCCGGGACGACGCCGACATCACTCTCACCGAGTGGGCCTTGGGGAGATTCGATCGGGCCGGGCTCAGTGTGCCGCCAGTCTCAATCGCGTTCCACCATGAGAAGGCAGCCTGTCGGGGCCAGAACGGTTACTTCCAGCCCGGTGAACCCCATCGGGTCGACATCTGTGGCTTCAACTGGGACCGGTTCCTGGTCACCCCGAGGAAGGTGATCCTGCATGAGCTGGCCCATGCCTGGGTGCACGAGAACCTGAGCGAGATGGCCCGACAGGAGTTCCTCGATCTGCGCGGCCTTGAGCGGTGGCGAGACGAGGAAGCGCCCTGGGGGGAACAGGGGATGGAGCACGCCGCCGAGATCATGGCCTGGCGTCTCATGGACGAAGAGATCTCGATGACATCGATCGGCGAAACCGACACATCGAGTCTCGCCCGCGCCTACCAACTCCTGACACGATCGAGCGAATGACATCTCGAATCGGTGTCGTGACGGCCCCGATCCGGGTAGGTGTGGATAACCCAACCGAAAGGGAAGCCATGCCGGATCAGGTGGCAATTGCCTCCACCGTGGTCGAAGCCACCAAGGAAGAGGTATGGGAGGCTTTGACCGACCCCGATCTGATCCGCCGTTACATGTTCGGGACGGAGGTCAGCACCGACTGGGAGGAGGGGAGCCCTATCAGCTGGAAGGGGGAATGGAATGGCCGTCCCTACCAAGACAAGGGCACCGTTCTCGAGGTGAAGCCCCATCGTGTCCTCAAATACAGCCATTTCAGCCCATTGAGCGGCATGGCCGACTCTCCGGAGAACTATCACACCGTCACCATCGAGATCGCCGATGACGGGTCCACGACCACGGTTCACCTGAGTCAGGACAACAACGAGACCCCCGAAGCCCGCGAGCACTCGGCAGCCAACTGGCAGTCGATGCTGGACGGTCTCAAGGACGTGGTAGAAGCCAGGGTCTGAACTCGCGTCGCACCGCACCTGGGGCGGTGCCGGCGAATAGCATCTCGTCGGCGTGGCCGATCGAGAACTCCAACCCGATTCCACCGGTGCCGGGCAAAAGGCCGGGCTGGGAGTCCTGGTCGCCACGTGTGTCTCGGCCCTCATCGTCAACGCAAACACCTCCGCGGTGACCATCCTCCTCCCGGCGATCGGCGAAGACGTTGGTGCCCCCATCTCCACCCTGCAGTGGGCCGTCACCGGCTACACCCTGGTGGGCGCCGCATTCATCGTCACCTCGGGGGCTTTGGGAGACGTATTCGGACGCAGACGCATCTTCATCGGTGGCCTACTCCTCTTCATCGTCTCCTGCGTCTTCATCGCGTTTGCGGGAAGTGGCGCGGCGGTGATTGCGGGTAGGGCGATCCAGGGGGCGGCCGGCTCCACCATCCTCGCCTGCGGGATGAGCCTGCTCACCATCGCCAGCTCCGGAAATGAGCGTCTCCGGGCCGTCTCGCTGTGGGGGGCGGCATCGGCGATAGGGGCGGCCCTCGGCCCCCTCATCGGAGGAGTCCTGGTCGATACCACGGGCTGGCAGGGTCTGTTCTGGATCAACGCCGGGGTTGCCGTTCTCTGTCTCCCCCTCACCCGCCGTACCGTCGAGGAGTCGCTCGACCCGGATCGACCCCGCTCCATCGACTGGCTGGGCACTTTCCTCGTCGCCGCCATCCTGGCCCCGCTCATACTCGGGGTCAGCGAGGGCGCCGACTGGGGCTGGACGTCCGTCGCCACCATCTCGTGCTTCGTCATCTCCATCGCGGCCGCCTTTGCCTTCGTCGCCGTCGAGCGCCGCTCGCCCGCTCCCCTGATCGACCTCGCTCTGATGCGCAACCGCGTCCTGATCGGGGCCACCCTCGGGATTTTGATTGGCGCCGGAACGATCAACGGCCTCATGTTCGTCGTCAGTCTCTATTTCCAGGACCCGTCGACCCTGGCGATGAGCCCCCTCGAAGCAGGTCTGGCCACACTCCCGGCCACGGTCGGCATGGTCATCCTCGCCCCTTTGGTGCCAAGGTTCGCCGTGAAGATGGGAACTCGGTCAGTCGTGCTCCTCGGGTTCATCGTGATGACGGCAGGCTTCGCCTTCCTCATCGCCATCGACTCGTCTTGGGCCTACGCCACCTTCGTGTTGCCGATCCTGGCGGTGGCGGCCGGGATGGCGCTCTCGAACGGGCCTTGCTCGTCGGCGGCCACCAGTGGCGTGCCCGAGGAACAGGTGGGCGCCGCATCGGGGATTTCCAACATGGCCCGCTATGTCGGGGCATCCATCGTGACCGCTGTGGTCGCCGCCGTGTACGCGAACGTCTCCGCAGACCGGGTCGCTGCGGGCGCGGCTCTCGGCGATGCGCTGGCCATGGCAGTGGCAGGGACCGCCATCGTGCTCACCATCGTCTCCGCAGCCGGCATCGCCCTCGCCTTCCTGGCCGGGCGTCACCGTCCCCCGCAGCCGCTGTCGGTGGATCTCGCCGCGGCGGCAGCAGCCAGCGCTCACACCCTGCCCGCACCTCACCCGGCGGCGGCGGAGCGGGCGGCCCCGGGCGTCGCCTAGGTCAACCCTGGCGTCGGTCGTCCGGCATCGGAGCCCAGGCCATGGGCGATCGGACAAAGAGGCCCCGCATCTATTTACGAGGTGGACTGTCCGGATGAGCCCGTTTGACCGGGATCGTATCGACGTCAGAGATCGCGGTCATGGACATCCTGAGTGGCGGCCGAAGTCCGGCCGCGGGTCGCATCGGGGAGGGGGCAGTCGGTGCCCCCTTCCTGCCTCATCGATGACGCGTAGAGTCCGGGACGGCCAACAGAGAAAAGAGGTGCACCATGACCACGCAGGCAGACTTCACCGAGGAAGAGTGGACCAAGCTCTACCGGGCCCCCCTGGTCGCGGGCATGGGCGTCTCCCTGGCCGACATCGGTGGCCCGATCGAGATGTCAAAGGAGGCCATGGCTGCGATGAAGACGGCCGTCGCCCCGACCGAGGGACAAGGGCTGCTGGTGGATCTGTCCGCCGGTCTCAAGGTCGTTCTCGATGACAGACAGAACCCCATGACGGACCTGAAGCCGGAGTCCGGCGCTGACCCTCGTGAGCTGATCCTCGACGAGCTCCGGGAGGCGAACCGAATCGTCACCGAGAAGGCGACGCCGGAAGAGGCGACCGGGTACAGGTCCTGGGTCCTTCAATCGGCGAAGAACGCGGCCGAAGCCGCCAAGGAGGGTGGTTTCTTCGGAATGGGGGCAGTGCCGGTCAGCGAGGGCGAGCAGACGTTCCTCTCCAAGGTGGAACAGCTCCTGGGAGAAGACAAAGGCCCACCCACGGGCCCCATCTAATTAGGGGAAGCCCCGGTCGGGGGGCCGATACAGTCCTGGCATGGCGATAGACCGAGCCGAGCTGGAACGTCTCCTCGGCGAGAGCACCCGCTCACTGGCCTGGCACGGCAACCGTCCACCGGATGTGTTGCTCGGCGAGTTGCCTGCGGATATCGCACCGGACCGCTATGGCGACGGTGGAGTTCTGGACGAGCTTCAGTCCTATGTGGCCGAATTGCTCGGGAAGCCGGCGGCGGTGTTCTTCGTGAGTGGCACCATGGCCCAGCAGATCGCCCTCCGCATCCACGCCGATCGGGCGGCCCGACGGACTGTCGCATTTCACCCGACCTGTCATATCGATCTGCATGAAGGTCGAGCCTTCGAACGACTCCACGGGCTGGTGGGACGTCCGGTCGGCGACCCGTTCCAGCTGCTCGGTCTCGAGGACCTCGAGATGGTGGCAGAGCCCATCGCTGCCCTCGTGCTCGAGCTCCCCCAACGCGAGATCGGCGGTCGGCTGCCGGACTGGGATGATCTGGTAACCCAGACCGAATGGGCCCGAGCCCGGGGGGCGGCGGTTCATCTCGATGGCGCCCGACTTTGGCAGTGCTCCCACGCCTACCAAAGACCCCTCGACGAGATCGCCGGCCTCTTCGACTCGGTCTACGTGTCCTTCTACAAAGACCTGGGGGCATTCTCCGGTTCGGCTCTCGCCGGTGCGGAGGACTTCATCGCCGAAGCCAAGGAGTGGCGGCTCCGACACGGTGGGACCTTGTTCGCCATGTGGCCTTATGCCGCCTCGGCTCTCGCCTGTCTCCAGGTCAGGCTCCCGAGGATGAAGGCTTACCGGGATCATGCCATTGCCATCGCCAACGCTCTCCGCGAGTCGGACCGGGTCCAAGTGGTCCCGGATCCACCTCACACCTCGATGTTCCACCTTCATCTCCAGGTGCCGGCTGAGGACTTCGAGTCGAACGTGCTCGAGATCGCCAGAGAGGAGGGGCTCTGGACCTGGCAATCGACCTTCCCCAGCATCAATCCCGACTGGCAGGTAGTGGAGTTGTCGGTGGGTGATGCGACCCTGGAGTTCGAGCCCGCCGAGGTGCGACGGGTGATCGAGCGTTTGATCGCTGTCTGATCGACCGCACCGGCTTTCTCCCGCGAATCGAATTGACGTTTGTGCGCGGAAAAGGCATACTGAACCATATGGTTCAGTATGCGACCATCGACCGTACATTGGGGGCAATCGCGGACCCGACCAGACGGCAGGTCCTCGACCGGTTGGCTCGGGGACCGGCCTCGATCAGTCAGCTGGCGCAGCCGTTCGGCATGTCATTGACCGGCATGAAGAAGCACGTGCAGATACTGGAGGAGGCGAAATTGGTCGTCTCCGAGAAGGTGGGCAGGACGAGGCGCTGCCGTCTGGGCCCGGAGCGGCTCGACGAGGCGTTCGACTGGATCGATTTCTACCGAAATCAATGGGAAAGGCGTCTCGACGGCCTCGAGGCGCACATCGCGGCGAAGAAAGGACAAAAGTGATGAGCCACGAGCTGAGGGCCGAGAGGTTGATCGACGCCACCCCAGAGGAGGTGTTCGACGCCTACACCGATCCCGGGCAGATGAAGGGATGGTTCACCATCCTCGACCCTGGGATGATTGTGGAGAACGAGGTCGACCTGCGGGTGGGCGGCAAGTGGGTCAGCGCATGGGGGTTCTC
>JAICRU010000016.1 GCA_025937235.1 Acidimicrobiia bacterium | reverse complement strand
TCGATGTGATCGAGAAGGCGGCACACTTGGCTGGAGAGGACGCGGCGTTGTACCAGGTGCCGTTGGAACGGCTCCGGGCGGGCGCCTTGGTCGCATTGGATCGGGCTGCCGAGGCCATGAGTCACATCGAGCCGGCGCTGGCTAGCGCCCGGGAGCAAAGGCTTGGTTATGAGGAGGGCCTGCTGCTCCTGGTCAAGGCTGCCGCCGGCGATGGCGATGTAGAGGCCTTCGAGGAGGCGAACCACCTCCTCGAAGGCCTGGGTGCGTCAGTCTCTCAGGTCCACCGTTTGCCGTCGCCGACGTTGTAGACGATGTCGACTTTGACGAAGTCGCCCAACATGGTGACGTGACTGGTCGACTCGATGAGACACGAGGTGTGACCGCTGGGCAGGTAGGCGCTGGTGTCCACTGGATCCATGGCTGTGCCCACCGGCAAATCGCCGCCCGCGTCACGAGGATCGGCGAGACACCAGGGCATGACCTGCCTGCCGGCGCCTCCCGGATCGTCGTAGCTGAGGGTTCTGTGCTGGTCTTCACCGCCGGGCACGTTGGGCGGGGCGTCGAAGCTCCAGGTGATCACTTCGAGGAATTGGGCCACCGTGTCGGGATCGGCGTCGACCGGCTCGGCGATGAAGTCGACGAACAGCTCGTCGCCCTCGACCCCGGACTCGAAGCTGAACAGCAGACCGTCCGGCGGGCCCTTGCAGTCACCGTTGGTGTCGAACCCGCGGGTGATCTCGAGGGTGGCGTCGCCGCCGTCATCCAGCGTCTCGGTCTCGCCGCAGTCGATCTCGCCTTCAAAGGAGTCGACCACTTGGAACAAGGTATCGACCGTTCCAAGTGTGGCTCCGACCGGCCCGGCGGGAGATCCGTTGAAACCGGCCTCCAGCGACACCGACCCCGAGGCGGCAGCGTTCCCGGGCTTTACCACGATCGTGTCGAACGTCCCGTCGACCTGGAACGATTGCCAGTGACCGGCCCCGGGATCGTCGCTCGGGTCGACCCAGAGAATCGCTCGCTCGTTGTCCGACCCACCGGAGTCAGGGCCGCAGTCGGAGAGCCCGCTGCAGGGCACGGTCACAGTGTCCACCAGAGCTCCCGACGGCCCGCCTGTCCGCAGGTCGAGGACGACGTCACCGTTGAACTTGAAGCCGAGGTCGATCTCGGCGTAGCTGATACTGTCGCCGGCCAGCGTCCCGGCGAGACTCAGCGTGAGAAACTGTCCGAGGTCCTTGTTGATCCGGGCGCAAGGCTCCCCGTTTCCTTCACCGTTCTGGCCCACCCCGATCCGGTGGTCCTTGAGTCCTGCGTAGGGCTGCTTGTTGGCCTGAGACCCACCGCCAACGATCGTCGTCAGGCTGGCGCCCGTGCTCGACAGCCTGCAGTTCGTCTGCGTGAGGGTCTGGATGAGATCCGGCCCCGGTGCCACCGGGTCGTAGACCAGTCGATCCCCATCGCCGGCCATGTGCAGCCGCAGGAGACCGACGTCGGTGGTCACCGTGTCCTCACCCATCGCCGGTATCACGAACAGTGACACCGCTACAACCAACCCGACGACTCCTGCCGTGGGCCAGCGCCATTTCTTTCTCATTCCTCGCCTCCACATAGTGCCGATGGAGCAGCGACGTGAACGAGGGCTGCTCCCAACCCCATCGATGCAACCTTACTCGTGGCGATCGGGCAGCGTGCAGCCTTGGCTAGCTTCGCGCATCGATGACCTCCTCCAGCGAGAAGGGCGAAGCCCGGGGAGCCGACGCCTGGGAGGCAGATGTCGACCCGCTGAACGCACCAGTGGGGGCGACATTCGTCATACAGCAACACCATGCCACCCGTCTCCATCACGACGTCCGTCTCGAGATGATGAGCGGGGACAGCCCGGTGCTGGTCTCCTGGGCCGTTCCCAAGGGCCTCCCACGACGTCGTGGTGACCGTCATCTCGCCATCCGTACCCCCGACCACTCGATGGAGTGGGGCAGCTTCACGGGTTCGATCCCCGAAGATGACTACGGCGGTGGTGAGGTCCGCATCTTCGACCGTGGCGAATACCGGATGGAAGGACGGAGCGAGGACCGAATCACCTTTCGGCTCGATGGGGAACGACTCAGCGGCATCTGGCATCTGGTCCATACCGGGCCGAAGGACGGCAAGGACCAATGGCTGGCGATGATGTCCAAAGATCTCCGCTCGTCTGCTGAAGACCGGCCACCCCCCAAGCCGATGCTGGCCACTCTCACGGCCGAGGCGTTCGACGATCCGGAGTGGGGCTACGAGCCGAAGTGGGACGGGATCCGGGCGATCGCCGAGTGCGACGAGGAGACCCGTCTCATCACCCGCAACGACAAGGACGTCACGGTGGCCTATCCCGAACTGCGGCGGCTTCACAACCAGGTGGTAGCCCTGGATGCGATGCTCGACGGCGAGATCGTCGCCTTCGAAGACGGGGTGCCCTCGTTTCAGCGTCTGCAACAGCGAATGCATCTTCGGGACGAGCGGCGGATCGAGGAGATAGTCCGCCAGATCCCGGTGGTGTACATGGTCTTCGACCTCCTCTATCTCGACGGCCGTGACCTGACCGGCCTGGCCCTGGAGGAGAGACGTCGGCTCATGGAGGAGGCGGTGGTCCCGTCTGAACAGATCCAGGTCTCGCCCCTCACCCAAGGAGCGGGGGTTGCGTTGTTCGCTGCCGCCGCCGACCAGGGGCTGGAGGGGATCATGGCCAAGCGGCTCAGCTCGCGCTACGTGCCCGGGGCGCGGTCGAAGGACTGGCTCAAGGTCAAGGTCAGCTTCGACGCCGATGTGGTGATCGTGGGCTGGACCGAGGGTGAGCGAGCCCGGGCCGGGACCATCGGGTCACTGGTCATGGCGGCCTACGACGACGGTGAGCTGCGTTATGTGGGCAATGTCGGAACCGGCTTCGGCCGGGGTTTGCTCGAGGAGGCGATGGAGCGGCTGGGTGCGCTCGATGGGACCGAGCCTCTCTTCACGGAGCGGGCGGAGTTACGTCGCGCCCACTGGGTCACACCCGTGTTGGTAGCGAAAGTCGAGCATCGAGGCGTCACCTCGGCTGGCCGTCTCCGTGCCCCGTCCTTCCAGGGGTTCCGTGAGGACAAGCGTCCCGAGGAATGCACCTTCGATCAACTGGCAGCGTTTTGACCGGACCGACTCGACCCTTCAGATCGCCGCCCTGAATACGGGCAGGCTCCTCTCGATCATCTCGGCCGTCCCGGTGAGCGAGACGCGGAAATGCGACGGCGATCCGCAGGTGGTGCCGGGAAGCACCAGCACACCTTCTTTGGCCAACCGCTCCACGAAGACGACGTCATCAGGGTCGGGGGAGCGCACCCACAGATAGAAGGTTCCCTCGGGCGGCCGGAGGTCGTAGCCGGCGGCCCCCAACTCGGAGACGAACCAGTCCCGCTTTCGCTCCAGTTCGAGGAGGTCTATCGACAGGCGTTCCAGCTCTGCCAGCGAGTACTGCATGATGGCGCTGGGAAACTGCCAGCCCCCGGCGATCTGGGCCATGAAGACCGCCGAACGCAACGACTCCCTATCGGCCATCGACGGCGTCCAGGCGAGCCATCCGATCCTCTGCCCCGGGGTGAGCAGGATCTTGCCATAGCTGTATGAAATGAGCGTGTGCGGGTACCAGCGGGAAGGGCTGCTGAAGGTTGCATCGCTGAAGACCAGCTTGGAGTAGGGCTCGTCTGAGAGGAGGTAGATCGGGGCGCCGTATCGATCGGACGCGTCGGTGAGGACCGCGGCGAGGTCCTCGAGGGTCGCTGGTGGGTAGATGCGACCCGTCGGGTTGTGTGGGGTGTTGACGATCACCAGGCGTGTCTTGTCGGTGATCGCCCCGGCCAGACGATCCAGATCGAGGTCGTAGTTGTCGGGCTGCACCTGGACACCGATCGGTGTCGCTCCGGCCGAAAGGATCATCGATCGATAGAAGAACCAAGAAGGGTCCGAATACACGACCTCGTCACCGACATCCACCAGTGCGGTCAGGGCGACCGCGATTGCGCCGAAGGCACCAGGCGTCATGGCAATGTCCTCGGGATCGAACTCCTGGTCTCGCCATGCGCCGAGGTGGCGGGCCACTCTGGCCCGAGACCCGGCTTCGGAGAACTTGTAGGCGTAGTGGTCCTTGTCGAGTGGTTCGGTGGCCCGGGCCAGAGCCGAGGCGAAGCCGTGGACCACCATCTCCTGGGGGTTTCCGAAGGCGAAGTTGGCGGTGTCCGGTTCCAGCCGGTGCTCCTCCCACATCGGGAGGAAGGAGAGGAGCGACTCGTTGGCGGCCGTGATCTGTCGGATCCTCTTGGTCACCATGAAGGCGTCGACGTTAGCGGCAGGGGCCGGAGACGCCCACGCGGGGTTTCCCGGGGTGCTACGACAAAGGCGTAATCTCGATCCGGATCACCACGATATGGGGCAGGATTCGAGTGATCTTCTCCCTGGTGATCTCGTCCTTCTTCAGCCCGTAAGCCTTGGCATCGATCGGCCGCTTCTCCAGGTAGTCAGTCATGAATTCGAGCAGCCCGCTTGCATCGGTCATCGCCTCGGCTTTGCCCGTGTACATCCGTCCCGCGATCCTCACCTCGACCTCGGTCGGCGTCTCGAAGTTGCGCCACCAATTGCGTAGCCGCTTGGTTACCACGGTGACGACGTCGTCCTGGCGGTGATAGCTAACCGGGATGGTGTAGCGGTTTCCGGTCCGCCGCCCGTTGAACATGAGCAGAGCGACACCCTGACCCACCATGGCCTGGATTCCCGGAGTGGTCAAAGCCCATCTCATCAAAGAGTTGGCCCAATCCGGCGGCCGGTCGTCGGGTAGCTCGACCATGCTGGTCTCAGGAGCGGTCATCAGCAGCCTCCAATCTCCGTCTGTCCTGACTTCCCGATCATCACCATTATCCGACCGGCCGGGTAGAGGCGAAGGTCGGGAACTCACAGGGCGAGCAGTTCCCGGGCTGTCACCAGCTCTCCCTCGTCGAACCCCTCGGTGAAGCCGGCATAGAGCTTGGCCAGCTCCGCCGAGCCATCCGGTTTCTTCCCCAGCTCCCGGCGCAGGCCGACCAGTCGATTGAGCGCCTGAAGTCGAATCAGGTTCAGCGAGCCCTGCATCGCCCCGGCTGCCGCGGCCAGATACGACGTCTCCGCGGCCTCGCCATCCGGGTCAGGGTGAGACCTGAGGAGATCGCCCTTGACGATCTGCAGTTCGGCGCCGTTCACCACGTCGCCAGCGATGATGGCAAACGCTTCGTCGATCAGCTCCAGGCCGCGTTCGGGGTGGCCGGCCACGCCGTGAGCCATCGCCCTCAGGGTTAGCAGCTGGGGCCAGAAGACGGGTGGGGCGGTCAGTCCGTGATAGAGCTCGATCCCTTTCTCGGTCATGGTCAGGCCGGTGATGGGGTCGCCCAGGTAGCAGGTGGCCACGCCGTCGAGGACGGTGGCCAGGGTCGCCCAAACCGGGAAGTCGTTATCTGCGGAGAGCTCGGCCAGCTCGCGGGCTCGCAGCACCGCTTCCTCGAACCGAGCGCGGTAGATGGCAAGGAGCGAATTGTGATGCAGCGCATATGCGATGCTGTACGGGTGGTCTATCTCTACGGCCACGTCCAGCGCTTCCTGTAGACGCTCGACTGCCTGCTGCGGGACCCCGCATTGCCACAGGAGCATGCCCACCGCCGTTCTGGCCACCACCCCGGTGTTCGGTCCCAAACGAAAACGGCCGTGGTCATGCCGACTGGGATCGTGAAGCTCGATGGCCCGTTTCAGATGATGAAGACCCTCTTCGAGGTCCCCGGTGAAGGCTCTGCCCACCCCGTAGACATAGTGTCCCTCGACGAGCATCGACTCGTCCTCGGCTTCCTCGCCAAGCTCGAGCAGCTGTCGCCCGTGTTCGGCCCCGATGTCGAAGCGTCCCGTGCCCATGTAGTAGGTGGCCATGGCCCGGAGCACGGAGAATTGTCGGGCTCCGGTCGCCTCCGAGAGCTCGAGCGCCTTCTTGTAGGCCTCTTCTGCCTCGACCCCGTAGCCACGCAGCGCCATCGTCGCCCGGGCCAGGCTCATCTGAACCGCGAGTCTCTCGGCCGCGAGCTCCGGCGTGGGGGCGGCGCGGTCCAGGACCGCGACGGCATCGTCCGCCAGCTCGATGGCTCCTCGATACCAGCCCTTCGACTCGTGGAGCGCCCACATTCCCTCGATCATTCTCAGCATCTGTGTCGCATCTTCCCGCTCGATCCAGAAGTCCCAAGCGGTCCTGAGGTTGCCCAGTTCTTCCCCCAGCTCTCTCAAAGCCTCGGCCCTCTCGGCGCTGTGAAGCCGATCGCCGATGCGATCGACCAGTCCGCAGTAGTAGGTGGCGTGAGCCCTGCGCACCCTCTCCTCTCGATCCGGCGACTCGGCCAATCTCGAGGCGGCGAACTCCTTGATCATCAGCAGCATCGAGAAGCGTTGCGTCGGCCCGGTGTCCAGGGTGCGCACCAGGCTCTTGTCGACCAGCGAGCCGAGGGCGTCGACAGCGCTGACGGACCCGCTGGCGTCGGCGGCCACTGCTTCCAGGGAGCGGAGGTCGGTGCTTGCGAACACCGAGAGCAGTTCGAACACGTCACGCTCGGTCGAGTCGAGAAGCTCGTAGCTCCACCCGATCGCACCCCAGAGGGTGCGCTGCCGGTCGGGCAGGTCCCTTCCCCCGCCGCCGAGGACGTCCAGCCTCTCCCGAAGCCGTTCCAGGAGGTCCAACGGGGTGAAGACGTTGAGCCGGGCTGCGGCCAGTTCGATGGCGAGAGGGAGTCCGTCGAGCCGAAGACAGATCTCGGCGATCGTTGTCGCATTCTCAGCGGTCACGGCGAAGTCGGGGCGCACCGCCCGGGCCCGGTTGGTGAACAGACGTACCGACTCCGACTCGGCGATCTCCGCCGGCGTGCCCTGGGGGTGAGGTAGCGACAGGGGAGGCACCGGGAACACCTGTTCCGCTCTGATCCTGAGGGTCTCCCTGCTGGTGACCAGCAGTTTGAGCCCTGGGCCGCGCTGCAACAATTGGGACAGACCCACCGCGGCGGCGGTGACCTGCTCGAAGTTGTCGAGGACCAGGAGCATCCGGGCGTCGCGCAGTCTCGTCTCCAGGACATGAAGCGCGTCGGTGGTGCCCGACAACGGGATGGCCAGCGCCCCGGCGACGGCATCGAACACGGCGTTCGGGTCGCGTTCGGCGGAGAGATCGACGAAGAACACGCCGTCGGGGAACCGGTCGAGCTCGTCGGCGGCGACCTGGAGCCCGAGACGTGTCTTGCCCGCCCCACCGGGCCCGGTGATGGTGAGGAGCTTGGTGGCGGGAGAGTCCAGCATCAGGCGGATGGCGGCCAACTCGTCCTCACGCCCCAAGAACTCCGTCGCCTGTTGGGGGAGGTTGTTCGGCCGGCCGTCCAGTGTGTTCAGGGCGGGGAATTCGGAGCCGAGCAGTTCGTGGACGACCTGATATAGATGCTCCGGCTCGGTCAGGTCCTTGAGCCGGTGCATCCCGAGATCGCGGAGGGCGATGTCGGCTGGGAGTCGAGCGTCGAGGGCGGCGGCCTCGGAGATGAGCACCTGGCCGCCGTGGCCCGCTGCCATGATCCGGGCGGCACGATTCATGGCGGGCCCGAAGAAGTCGCCGTGTCGGGCTTCGGTATGACCGCGGTGGATCCCCATTCGGACCCGGAGGGGCCCGGTTGCGCCCCACGGCCCACGGTCGAGGGCGTGCTGGCCGTCGATGGCCGCGGTTAGACCATCCGCCACCGTGTCGAATACGGCGATCAGCCCGTCGCCGGTCGTCTTCAGCACCGAGCCACCGGCCTGCGCTACGGCCGTGGCCAGGATGTCGTCGTGTCGGGCCAAGGCCGCAGCCATCTCGTCGCCATGCTCTTCCCACAGGCGGGTGCTCCCCTCGATGTCTGTGAAGAGGAATGTCTGCATCGCAGATGAATATAGGAATGAGCCTCGTGGACCAGCAGGGTCGCGATGAGGTTGTGCCGTGGCAGGCCCTATCGGGAATCCGGTTCATACACTCCCCGTACCGTCATGCTCATCCGCCCAGTCGAGCCGGCCGACCTGGAGGCTCTTTACGAGGTGGGTCTGCGCACCGGTGATGCCGGTGAGGACGCCACCGGGCTGTTCCAGGACCCACGACTTCTCGGCGAGGTCTACGTGGGCCCCTACGTGACCCTGGAGGCGGGAATCGGCTTCACGGCGCTAGACGAAAACGGCGAGCCGGCCGGATACGTCCTGGCGGCGGCCGACACCCGCCGCTTCGAAGCCGAGGCAGAGGAGAGGTGGTGGCCATCGCTTCGGGAGCGTTACCCCAATCCTGTCGACGACCCATCCACGGCCGACGAGGAGATGATCGCCCTCATCCACGATCCCGAGCTGGCCGCCGACGAGGTGGTGGCCGAATACCCGGCACACCTCCACATCGACTTGCTCCCTCACATCCAGGGCCAGGGTGTGGGCCGGAGGCTGATCGACCGGCTCCTCGACGAGCTCAGGTCGAGGGAAGTGACCGGGGTCCACCTCGGGGCCGACGCTCGCAACGAGCGGGCGATCGCTTTCTACGAGCACTTGGGGTTCGTCCATCTCGGGGATGACGACGACGTGGTCATGGGAAAGTTCCTCTAAGCCGGTCCCCGACTGCAACCGTTTGTGATATATATTGCAGGATCGACGTCAAGTCACCTCGGGCAGGTCCGTGAGCGGGATCGACACGACACCGCTGCGGGATGTCGCCGGTCCGCCTGAGCCCGAGATCCCGAGACGACGACGTCTGCGCACCCTGGTCCGGGCCGACCGGTCGAGTCTGGTGGGTCATGCCGGGGCCACTCCCTATGTCCTCTCCGGTCCGTCGATCGTCATGGTCACAGCGCTTCTCGTCTTCCCGGTCGTCTACGCGTTATGGGTGAGTCTCTTCGATGCGGAGTTCATCGGTGGGCCGCAGGAGTTCGTGGGCTTCGATCAGTACACGGCGCTCCTCCAGGATCCCGACTTCATGTGGTCGGTGGGCAGGACTCTCATCTTCGTCACCGGTGTGCTCGTCATCGGTGTCCCCCTCGGTCTCGTCTTCGCCTTTGCCCTGAGTCGGGCCACGGGCAAGCTCCGTTTCCTTCGCGGGATCACCATCGTGCCCTATCTCATATCGGGCATCGCCACCGCGGTCATCTTCCGTCTCATTCTGAACCGGGACTTCGGGGAGGTGAACCGGGTGCTGGGCTTTCTCGGAATCGAGGACGTCGCCTGGTTCTCCGACCCGACGCTGGCCATGTTGGCTTCGATGCTGGCCCAGGTCTGGTCAGACCTCCCTCTGGTGATCTTGCTGCTTCTCGGCGGTCTCATGACGGTGGACGCCGAGCTCCTCGACGCCGCCGACGTGGACGGTGCGACCGGGTGGAAGCGGGCGCTGAAGGTGTCGATCCCTCTCATCATCCCTCAATTGGTGCTGGCAACCATCCTGCTCAGCTACCAGGCGCTCACCTCACTGGGGGTGATCCTGGCCCTGACCGGCGGTGGCCCCGTGGACGCCACCCGTACCCTGCCCGTGGCCCTCTACGAGGCGGCCTTCGTCGATCTCGAGACCAACAAGGCGATGGCAATCGTCATCGTCATCCTCCTCTTCAACGCCCTCCTGACCCTCGGCTATTGGCTGCTCTCCCGGCGGTTCGACCTGGAGGAGGCGTGACCGCCACCACCGTCGCCGAACGACGTCGCGTATCCCCTCCCGAAGCAAGGGTCAAGCGCTGGCTCCGCCGGATATTCATCGGGATACCCCTACTGGCGCTGGCCATTTGGACCATCTACCCGATGCTGATGACCCTTTCCATCTCGTTCAAGACGAAGGCGGACGTCTCCGCCGACCCCGGCCTCATCCCCGCCAACCCGACCCTCGACGGCTATCGATCCGTCCTCGAGCGAGAAGGGTTCCAGAGCGCATTCGTGAACAGCATGGTCGTGGGTCTTGGAACCGCACTCCTCACGGTGATCCTCGCCGTCCCCGCCGCCTATGCGTTCGCCCGGTTCCGGTTCCGCGGGCGTCATCTCTTGCTGCTCTTCACCCTGTTGCCCCGGCTCATCCCCGGTCTCGGGCTCATGGTCCCCCTTTACCGGATCGCGGTGACCCTGGGTGCGATCGATCACCTCCTCACCCTGATCGTGGCTTTCACCGGCACGGTCCTGCCCCTTGCGGTGTGGCTCTTCGTTGGCTTCTTCCAGCAGGTGCCCCGTGAACTGGAGGAGGCTGCGAACGTCGACGGGGCGAGCCTCTACAGCCGTATCCGCTACATCGTCATGCCACTGGCCTTCCCCGCAATCATCACGATCGGGGTTCTCGCCTTCAGGGAGGCCTGGAACGAGTTCAACCTGGTCCTCGGGCTCACCTCCAGCCCGGGGAGCCGGACTCTTCCGTACGAGCTGTTCCTGATGACCCAGACCACCGGGTTCCAGGACAACCCGGGTCAGGCCGCCTTCGCCATCATGACCATCATCCCCTTCATCTTCGTGTACCTCCGTCTGGAGAGGTACGTGGTCAGTGGTCTCACCAGCGGAGCCCTGAAATGAGCGCATGAACCTGTCGCGGCCGAGCGGGGCCGCACACGTGAGAAACGAACCGACAGACAAGGAGGACAATGTGAAAGCGAGACGCAAACGGATGATCGCCCTCGTGGCGGCGGCGCTCTTGGTGGTGGCGGCCTGTGACGGGGGCGAGGCGGGAGATACCACGACCTCGGCTGCCGCCGGGGGTGAAGGGGACGGAGCCGAGATCGTCGCCTGGTTCAACGGTGAGACGGTGCCCGCCGATGAGTTCGGCGCTTTGGAGGCGGAGGGCGTCACCGTCGCCTTCGACATTCGTGGCGACGCGGTGCTGACCGACATGCTGCGGATGGCGGACGCCGGCGAGCCGCTGCCCGATCTGGTCGAGATCGATTCGCATCTGACCCCGGCGTTCATGGAGGCGGGGCTGTTGGCCCCGATGACCGAGCAGATCGCCACCTGGGAGGAGGAGGACCCCGAGCTGTACGCCACTGTGCCGGCTTCGGTGTGGGAGGACGGGACCTATGACGGGGAGATCTATCACTTCCCCAACAAGAGCCTGGTCGATGCCCTGTTCTACAACGTCGCGATGTTGGAGGAGGCAGGGGCAACGCCGCCTCCTTATGACACCTATTGGGACATGCTTGACGCGGCACGTGCCGTTCAGGCGGCCAATCCCGACCTTCCTGCTTACTTCGCCACCGGTGGGGCAAGTCACGATCGGATGTTCCGCTGGCTCTACTCGTTCGGCGTCCCCTTCGAGGAGAACAGGCCCCAGGTCGACACGGAGCAGGGGATCGAGATGATCGACTGGCTCCAGACCATGTACGAGGAGGGCATCACCGACCCCGAGTTCATGATCAACCAGGCCGACGAGGGAAAGGGCGCGTTCGTCGCCGGGGAGCTCCCGTTCATCGAGGAGGGTCTCAATGGCGGGGGCGGGTTCATGCTCGATGACTTTGCCTACGGTGAAGACTGGCTCACAGCCCCCTATCCGATTCATGTCGACAGTGGCGGGACTCACATCGGTGTGCCCCGGGGGTGGTCGATGGCCGCCGATGCCGCCAATCCCTATGAGGCGAGCCTTGTGCTTCGCTATCTATCCGATCCTGAGATCGCCGCGGAGCGGTATTTCGATCTGGAATCTGGGGTGGTGCAGTCGATCCCGGTGCTCGAGGGTGAGCAGATGGCCGAAGAGCAGCCCTTCTTCACCGAGGAGCTCTTGGGCATCTTCACCAGCCTCGAGGAGCAGATCCCTCCGGCTACCAACACCAATGCTGTAGGGGAGGTCCTGGTCAACATGGTCGAAGAGCTGACCGTCACCGGCACCGACGAGACCCCCGAGGAGGTGGCCGCCCGCTACCAACCCCTGTTCGACGAGACCGGCTCCTGACCGATCGCAACCCGATGCAGGGCGTCACGGATACGTGACGCCCTGCATCAATGATGGTCCCGGGGCTCACATGTCGCGAATCCACTCCAGGACACGTCGGTAACCGGCGGCAGCACCATCGGCGAAGAGGCGCTTCTGCTCGTCCTCGGGAAGCGCTGATTCGATTCTGGCCCGGGCGTCGCCAGCCGATTCCTTCGAGATGCCGACCGGGCTCTGCTCGACGTGGCCTAGGAATCGGGCGGCGCTTGGCATGTCCTCAGTCGCCAGCTCCAGACGAAGGGCGAGGGCAGGGAGCCCGGCGTGCACCTCGCTGTCAAAGAGGAGCAAACGGTCGACGACAGTCCTCAGCTGATCCGCAGCCTCATCGATGCGGCCGGCGTCGAGGAGGCTCCGGATCGATCGGGCCCCCGACCGGGTAGAGCAGGGAAGGTCGCCAACTTCGGCCAGGATTCGTGACGCGTCGGCCAGGTCATCTATCGATGTCTCCAAGCCCAGGTCCTGGCGGGCTCCCCAGTGGTAGTACAGGGCGTGGCCCAAGCCGTGACGGGAACCCAGGTCTCCGAGGATCTCGATGCTCCTCGCCAGATTCGCCAGGACCCATTCGTCCTGTCCGGTCCCGATGAGGGAGGTGGCGGTCATCATCCCGGATGCGCCGAGGTATCCGTCTCCCAGGCCGAGGGCCTTCTCGATCGCCACGGCCACATGCTTCCTGCGCTCATCCGCCTCGCCGGCCCGACCGAAGGCGAGCATGAACTCGACCAGCGCCTCGTCCCAGGCCGGATCCCACATCGGACGCCCTCTGTTCTCGGCGACCAAGACGCGGCCTTGCTCCATCCAGGAGCCTGCGTCCTCGAGACCGACCAGGTTGGAATAGGTCATGCCCCGAGCCAGCGTGAGCCAGCCGACCAGTGCGTCGTCCGTGGATTCGCGGGCTCGTTCCAGACCGCGGTCTGCATAGTCGGTGGCCGTCGGGTCGGTGAGGAATGTGGCGAGCAGGGCTGCTTCGAACCACGCCTTTGCCGCTGAGGATGCTGCTGCCCGGTCCCCGTGCCCGCCCAATGCCGCCACCAGCGTGTCCCTGCCCTCGACATGCATGCTGGACTGGGCCCAGAACCAGGTCAGGTCGAAACACGTCTGGAGGAACCGGTCCACCTCCCCACGTTCGAGAAGAGTGGCCAGCGCCGCTCTCGTGTTGTCGGCTTCCACGAGTAGCTCTCGGTTGGCCTCTGCCTGTTCCGGCCCGCGGAGACGCGGAGCGAGGGCGGCGACCCAGGATGCGAAGTATCGAGCATGAGCGGTGAGCGCCTCTTCGGCCTCACCTCGGTCCACCAGACGCGTCTGGCCGTACTGCCGGATGGGCTCGAGAAGACGGAAGCGAGAGGTTCGGCCTTGGGGGGATGCCCCAACCAGAGACTTGTCGACCAGTTGGTCGAGGAGATCGATCACCTCCGACTCCCCAGCCATGACTTGCGCCGCGTCGAGGTCGAACCCTCCGGCGAAGACCGAGAGTCGTCGGAACAGAGCGGCCTCGTCGTCCGAAAGGAGGTCGTATGACCACCCGATGGCGTTCTCCAGTGTCCGCTGTCTCCTGACGGTGGTCTTGGAAGCGGCGGTGAGGACACGGAACGACTGGTCGAGGTGTGTGGCCAGATCCACGATGGTGAGGGTGCGGACGCGGGCGGCAGCCAGTTCGATGCCGAGCGGGATCCCGTCGAGGCGACGACAGATCCGAGCGATCGAGTCCAGTTCGTCCGGTGTGGGATCGAAGCCGGGTAGGACCAGCGCCGCCCGGTCGACGAAGAGGCGCACCGACTCCGAGGAAGCGAGGTCTGAACCCGCGGAGGGCAGGCCCATCGACGGCACCCGGTACACCGTCTCGCCGGGCACACCGAGCGTTTCCCGTGAGGTGGCGAGGATGGACAGGCCAGGGTTGGCTTCGAGCAGGTCTCCGGCGAGCCCGGCGGCGGCTTCGAGGACGTGCTCGCAGTTGTCCAGGATCACGAGCAGCTTCCTGCCGGCGAGGAAGGCCTTGATCACCTGGATCAGACCCATCCCGTCGCCGGGCCGCAAGCTCCAGACCTCGGCGATCTCGTTGACCACCAGAGCCGGGTCCGAGATGTCGGCCAGGCCCGCCATCCATATCCCGTCGGGGAACAGATCTCCCAGATCGGAGGCCACTTCCATGGCGAGACGGGTCTTGCCCGCGCCGCCCACCCCGGTCAAGGTGACCAGACGTGACGAGCCGACCAAGCCGTTCACCGCGTCGAGCTCGGCCCGCCTGCCCACGAACGAGGTGAGCCGCGCCGGCAGGTGGACCCGCTCGACCAGCGCGGTTCGCAGCGGATCGGACACCTGGGGAAGGTCGGGGTGGAGCAGCTCGAATAGGTGCTCGGGGCGCTCGAGGTCCTGGAGGGAGTGGACTCCTCGGTCGATCATGGTCATCGGAGCGGCGATCGCGGCGCCCACCAGCTGGGCGGTCGCTCCGGAGACCAGCACCTGGCCGGCGTTGGCCGCGGCCATGATCCGGGCCGCCCGATTGACGTCGGGGCCGAAGTAGTCGCCGGCTCGTTCGTAAGACGTCCCGGT
Source organism: Acidimicrobiia bacterium (assembly GCA_025937235.1). Classification (GTDB taxonomy): domain Bacteria; phylum Actinomycetota; class Acidimicrobiia; order Spongiisociales; family ZC4RG35; genus JARDZU01. The sequence continues at coordinate 30,317 of JAICRU010000016.1, read as the reverse complement.
GTGCACCCCGATCCGCACCCTGATCCGCGGCCCTGGCCACGTCTCGCTGAACAGGCCGAGTTGGGCCCTCATCGCGGCGGCCAGGGCAGCACCCGGCGTGTGAAAGGCGGCGGCGAAGGAATCACCGGCGGTGGAGAAGACGAATCCTTCCTGCTCCTTGATCGAATCTTCGAGGATCCGGTCGTGCTCGGCCAGGCTGGCCGCCATTCCGTCCCGGTCGATCTCCCAGAGCCGGGTCGACCCGACGACGTCGGTGAACAGGAACGAGACGGTCCCGCTGGGCGTGGAGCTCACCGTGAGAGGGTATCGGTCCGGTTCCCGGGCCTCACACGGGTCGCGTCTGAATCACCCCATGTGGGTGACCCTCCGCACCGATCCGATCCGATAGGTTTCCACCAGGCCGATGGGGCCTATTGCGACGATCCGGTGGATGTTGCACCGACCGAATGGAGGACTCAGAGATGTGCTGTTTGGCCGCAATCATGGTGCTGGTCGGGCCCCGTTTGGCCATCGTCGTTTGGGGGCTGGCACAGCCGGCCCGTTGGGACCTGGCGTTCTCGACTTTCGTCTGGCCCCTACTCGGGTTCGTGTTCCTGCCCTGGACCACCCTGATGTACGTCGCCGTGTCCCCAGGAGGGGTGACCGGTTTCGACTGGTTCGGGATCGTCCTGGCCGTCGTTGCCGACATCGCCTCCTATTCCGGGAGTGCCTGGGGGAACAGAGATCGGATCAGGGCCTACAGCACGACCTACCCGCCCGTGCCCCGCTAGTCACTGCTGGTCCTCATGCGGCCTCTTGGAGGACGGGTGCGCCGGTCGGCCTGTAGGTGGCGATGACGACGCCAGTGCTGGAGATCTCACCGTTCTCGAGCTTCATGCCCGCCGGCACGGTGCCTGGCCCGAATAGGCGCTTTCCCTCACCGAGGACCACCGGGAATATGAACAGGTTGATCTCGTCGACGAGACCAGCCTTCAGGAGGGTCTGAATCACGCCGTGGCTGCCGTGGACCTGGAGCTCCCGCCCGGGCTGTTCCTTCAGCTTCCGGACCGTCTCGACCAGATCTCCCTCGATCGGGGACGCGTTGTTCCAGCTGAGCCCGTCGGGGTGACTGGTGGCGATGTGCTTGGGGAGATTGTTCAGACCGCTGGCAACGACGTTGTCCTCATCAGGGAATTGCGACCAGTACGCATACATCATCTCGTATGTGGTCCGGCCGAGGAGGATGGCGTCGGCTCGACTGAAGATGTCATCGACCCTTCGGCCGAAGTCCTCGTCGATATGCGCTGATACCCAGCCGCCCAGCTCGAAGCCGTTGCTCAGGTCCTCATCATGCCCACCCGGACCCTGCATCACACCGTCGAGCGTTACGAAGGTGGTGACTGTCAATTTCACGAGGTGCTCCTTTCTGCGACCTACACACCCTTACAACGAAGCGGGGCGGTCGTAATCGACATTTCGGCAAACTCAATCCCGTGAACCTACGGTCTCGCCGTTTATCGTTTTCGCGATGGGTGCGATGGAGGCGGCTGACCGGCCGGCGCCGATGGCTCGACAATGGAGCATCCCCACCAGGCTGACTCTGGTCATGGCCCCGGTGGTGGTGGTGGCCTTGCTGCTCGGTGTGTTCCTGACTTGGTCGCTGGCCGAGTCAGGACAGAGGGCGATGGCAGTCATAGTCGCGGTCTCGGTGGGCGCGGTGGTGATCGGATCCCTCTTCGTTGCCCATCGCATCGGGCAGGCCCTCGGCAACCGAATCGGCGCGATCACCTTGGCCGCCCGAAGGATGGCCCACAAGGACCTCGTCGAGTTGCTCGACGCCCTGCGCGACCCGGAAGCGATCCCCGCCATTCCCTCCCTAGGTCTGGACACCACGCCTACTGACGAGATCGGAGACCTGGCCCGCTCCTTCGAGAACATGCATCGGACACTGATAGATGTGTCGTCCAGGCAAATGGTGTCGCTCCGGATTGGGGTATCGAGCATCCTCATCACACTGGCCCGCCGCAACAGCTCCCTGGTCGACCGACAACTTGCCCTCCTCGACGAGCTCGAATCGCGCGAGGATGACCCGGAGACCCTCGGGGGCTTCTATCAGGTGGACCACCTGGCGGCCCGCATGCGACGCAATGCCGAGAGCCTCCTCGTGCTGGCGGGATCCGACTCACCCCGGGTCTGGGCCAAGTCGACGGACATCTCCGACGTGGTCCGTGCCGCTTTGAGTGAGGTCGATGAATATCAGCGGGTGGAGTTGCTCGCGCTGGAGCCGGCCCGTCTTTCCGGAGGCGCCGTCACCGATGTCGCCCATCTATTGGCGGAGCTTTTCGAGAACGCGGTTCAGTTCTCCCCGCCCAATGAGCCGGTCCGGGTCACCGGGCTCTTCGATTTCGACGGCTACGAGCTATCGATCTCGGATCGCGGCATGGGAATGTCCGACCCCCGTCTAGCCGAGCTGAACCGCATACTGGAACGACCGCCCGCGCTCGGGCTGTCCGTCGAGCCCACCATGGGAATCCACGTGGTGGCCAAGCTGGCCCATCGGCATGGGCTTGACGTGCAGTTGATGCGCAATGTTCCCGGGATCACCGCCAAGGTGACCATCCCTCGAGAACGGCTGGAACGGGCGGAGGCATCCAAACCATCGGCGAGCCAGCTCGACGTGATCGATCTGACCGACACCGCGATGGTCGAGCCCGTCTCGGCCGAAGTCCGGGAGCCCGTCGAGGCCATGGCGGACCTGCCGGTGCGGGTCCCGGGTCGGGCCCTCCGTGAGGAGGATGCATCGCCGGGAGCGGCGGCGGAGGGCGGGGGACGTCTCAGGTCTGCGCTGAGCGACTACAGCCGGGGGCGGGCCAAGGCCGACGAAAGCAGAGTGCCCGATGTCTGAAGCGGCGGCAAGCCTGGACTGGCTCCTGGAACGGCTCTGCACCACGGTCCCGTCCATCCAGCAGGCTGTGGTCGTTTCGCCGGACGGGCTGGCGTTGGCCAAATCGGACGGGGTCGACCGTGAGACCGCAGAGCGTTTGGCCGCAGTCTCGTCGGGGATGATCGGGCTTGCCTACGGATCCGCCGGCCGATTCGGGGGGGGAGCTGTCTCCAACGTGATAGTCGATATGCAGCGGGGGTGGCTGTTCGTGACGGGGATCAGGCATGGGTCGCTCCTGTGCTGTCTGACCAGCAAGGAGATTGACCTGGGTGCGGTTGCGTTCGAGATGTCGATCTTCGTCCAAAGGGTCGGTGACAGTCTCACCCCGCCCGTGCGCGAAGAGCTCAAGGCGAGGCTGGTCGAGCCCGAGCCGGCATGAGCGACACATCCCAGACGCGTGCGGGAGGCCGCATCGTCCGGCCGTACACGATGACGGGAGGCCGCAGCGGTGTCGGGCTCCCGCCCATCGCCCTCGAGTCCCTGGTAGCGGTGACCCCGGCCGGGATGAGGATGCGGGGCAGGTTCCGATGGGAGTCGGCACAGATCATCACTCACAGCCGGAAGGAGACCGCGATCGTCGAGTTGGCGGCGCGACTCGAAGTGCCGGTGGGTGTGGTGAGGGTCCTGGCCACCGATCTCCGCGATCAGGGAGCCGTGAGCATCGTTGAGCCGCCGAGGGAGGCGGTCACCGACACAGAAGATTCCGATTACGCCGAACTGCTCCACAAGGTGCTCGATGGGATCAAAGCCCTTTGACCGTCCCGGGTTGACCCCGGTCAAGATCGTGGTGGCCGGAGGCTTCGGCGTCGGCAAGACGACCTTCGTCGGCGCCATATCCGAAATCGAGCCGCTTCGCAGCGAGGCCATCATCACCGACGCCAGCTCCGATGTCGACGAGCTGGCGGTCGATGGGACCAAAACCGAGACCACGGTCGCAATGGACTTCGGGCGGATCAGTCTGAAACACCGTCTCGTCTTGTATCTGTTCGGGACTCCGGGCCAGGACCGGTTCCATTTCATGTGGGACGAGCTGGCCAGGGGGGCGATCGGGGCGGTCGTGCTGGTCGACACCAGACGCATCGAAGCGTGTTTCGCCGCAGTCGACTTCTTCGAAAGGCGCGGTACTCCGTTCGTCGTGGCGATCAACACCTTCCATGGCCGGCGGTTCCATCACCCGGAGCTGGTCCGTGAGGCGCTGCGAATCGGGTCGGAGGTCCCCATCGTTCAGTGCGACGCCCGAGTCCGAATTGACGTCCAGAAAGTGCTTGTGGCCTTGGTCGAACACACCCTCGATCGGGTGTTGAGCGAAGCAGCCGCCAGCTAAGCCGGGATCCCGAGCGGATCCAGCATGACACCCGGATAGAGCTCAGCGTGCACCGGCTCGGCGGGGAGACGAAGCTCGAAGACGTTGCGCCCGTCGCCGGTGCGCCGATAGGTGATTTCGCCGTCCATCTGGCGTGCAAGCCGCCGGGAGACGGTGAGGCTCAGGCCAACGGCAGCCGGACGGGTTGGATGCGCCTCCCCCTGCAGGTCGGCATCGAACATTCTTTCCCGCTCCTCGACGGCGATCCCAGGGCCCTCATCGATAACCGAGATGACCGTGTCCGGGCCCGACCCGGTCACCTCCAGGCGGACGTTGCGACCGCCGTACCGGACGGCGTTCGCCACCAGGTTCCGGAGGATCCTGATGGTGAGACTGGGATCGGCCCATATCTTCTCGCCCCCGACATCGATGGTGATATCGCCGGCGCCGAGCATTTCGGCCATGACCTCCCGACACATCAGTGCGGCGTCGACCGAGCGGGCGACAAAGGGCACTGTCCCGGCCCGGGCAGAGACCCCAAGGTCGTCCACGATCGAGGCGACCCGCCTTGCCTCGTCGTCGATTTGGTACAAGAGGCGGTCCAGGTCAGGCGGATCGGCGGTAGCCAGAGTCGTCAGATCCAGAACCCTGTCGACCGGCTCCCTGATGTCTGCGGCGATGGCGGCCACGAACTCGTCGCGTCCGGCGAGGCGGGCTTCGAGAAGAGCCTGTTCTCGTTGGCGGGCACCGTCCTCCTCGAGCTGGAGCAGGATCGTGGCCGGGCGGGTGGACGAGGCGCGGACAAAGGTAAGCGAGGTCTTGCCCCAGATGGCCCGCCCATTGGCGGACCGGAGACGCAACCAGGTCTCGGCAGTACGGGTCTCAGCGCGCCCCATGTCCTCCCAGAGCTGACCGAGCCTCTCGACATCGTCGGAATGAATCACGCTGCTCACGTTGGCGCCGTTCACCGGCCCCAGGGTCTCGGTGAGTGCGCGGTTGGCGTATATGAACTCCCCGGACGGGCTGAGTGTCGCCATCCCGACAGCGGCTCGCTCGAAGCCGATGCGGATCATGTCTTCAGCGGCCACACGGCGCGCGTGTTCTCGGCCGGTCACGCGCCAACCGGCGATGAGAAGGAGCACCAGGAGAACCTCGAGTGCCACGCCGGCGACCGGAAAAGGCATGTCGGCTACACCGGCACGGAAGATGCCCGACTCGCGGTAAAGCTGAAACACAGAGAAGGCGTGGAGGCTCGCAACATAGATCAGCGCGACGAGGAGGACACGAGTCTCCTGATACAACGAGACCGCGACCAGGGCCAGGAAGAAGGCGTAGAACGACTCGGGGTATCCATCCAGATGCCAGACGAGGATCGCGGCAGCCGACCCCAGCCCGAGGACGACCTCACCGGCCGCGACAAGTTGGCTCCCCGCTGCCATCCCGGCCACTGCCGCCAGGAGCAATACGAGCGAGCCCGCCCCAATCTCAAGGACCGGTACGCCCCGGGCCAAGCCGACGATGGCGAGCACCGGGATGAGAGCCACCAGGAGGATGAGCAGGAAACGATGCCGGGTGGCGAAGATCCTCGGGTCGGGCTGGTCTCCTACCCTGGCGGCTCTCTTCCATGGAAAGAGTCTGCGACGCCTCGACATGCAGACACAGTATCGCCGCGAGGCCCCCGAGCCCGGTAGCGGTCCTTGGTCGCGGGGTGGCACTGGAAGTACCGTTTCACTCATGGATATCCATGATCTGATCGACCTGGCCCTGGCGGATGTCGACGAGCGCAAGGTGGAGCTCGCAGCCGTGGAGCCCGCCGAGCTCTCCCTCCAAGCCGTTCCCGGCTCGGGACAGATCCTCGCAGAGCTGGTGGGTCAGATCGGCGGCGCCGGTGCCTGCCGGATCGCCGCCTCATGGGACCAGGACACCTATCTGATCACCATCTCGTGGAGCGGGCCCGAGATTGCCATCGAGATTCTCGACCGGTTGCTCCAAGACATCGAACTGTCGGTGGCCATGGCTTCTGTGGCCCGCCTTGCCAGGAGCCAGGGGATTGGGGTGCGGTTCGTGCCCGGTCCCGACGCGGTGACCGCTCAGATCGAGTTGCCGAGCTCCATCGTCGCCAGGCCCTATCGGTCGGATGTGCCGCCATCGTTGGACCGCAATGAAGTCCCGTTCATCCCGCACGAGTTGGAGCGACGGGTCCCCATCCCGGCCGGGTCGTGGCTGGCTGAGAGCGAATCTTTCCTGGAGCGTGTCTTTGCACCGTTGCGGCTCGCCCGGACCACCCCATCCGACACCGGTGATGGCGTGGTGCTGCAGGTGCGGGTACCAGGGGAGAGATTCACCGACGTCGACGACGATTCACCAAGCACGGTGGCGGCCGAGGCGGCGGTCGAGATCAGATCGGCCCTGTCGACCTTCGACCGGGGCCGGCGTTCTGCCGAACTAGCCGGCTGAGGGTTCTCACGCCGTCCACCCGAGGAAGGTCTCTCCCAGATAGGCAGCCGCCAGCCAGCTGGGAACATGATGAAGGGGAGGGCGAGGAACCGGTTGCGTTGCCGGCGCCAGCGGATGGCAAGGAGAAGGCCGCCAACCCATATTGCGGCGAGGACCAGGACCGCCCAAAGTGGCATGATCAAGCCCCCGACCAGCACCGGGAACCCGGCGGCCAGGTAGAGGGCGAACCCGATCACGTCCACCAGGAGCCCGCCGGGGGCCGGCTCGGTGCTCGGCGTGTTGTCCACGTGTGTCATCGGTCCCTCCTGCCCGCGTTACGTTAGGGAGAGATGAGAGCCCAACTCGGTCAGTTCGGGGTCTGGAGGATGGCCCGAGACATCACCCCGCAATTGGCTGCCGCGGCAGAGAATCTCGGATTTGGTGCAATCTGGATCGGCGGCTCCCCGCCGGGGGACCTGGAGCTGGTGGAGACCGTGCTCGCCGCCACCGATCACATCCCGGTCGTGACTGGGATCGTCAATATGTGGCGGGAGGAGGCCGAGACCGTCGCCGCATCCCACCGCCGCATCACCGCGGGATATCCCGGTCGGTTCGTGCTTGGGGTGGGAGTGGGGCATCGTGAGGCCACCGCGGAGTTCCAGGATCCGATGGGGAAGATCGTCGACTATCTCGATCGGCTCGATCGGGGTGAGGTTCCTCCTGATGAGATCGTGCTGGCAGCCCTCGGCCCCAAGGCTCTGAGCATTGCGGCTGAGCGGACTGCCGGGGCTCATCCCTATCTCACGACACCCAATCACAGCGCTTTGGCCCGACGGGTCCTTGGCGAAGGCCCTCTGCTGGCCCCCGAGCACAAGGTCGTGCTCGAAACCGACCCCGATCGAGCCCGGGGCACCGGCCGGCCGGTGGTGGCCAGGTACCTGGCCCGGGTCAATTACCGCAACAACCTGCTGCGTGAAGGCTGGCTCGAAGCGGACCTGAACCACGAAGGCAGCGATCGTCTCGTCGATGCGCTGGTGCTCCATGGGACCGCATACGATGTGGCCGCCGGCCTCAGGGCCCATCTCGAAGCCGGTGCCGACCATGTCGGGATCCAGGTCCTGGATGACGACCCACTGTCGGCATACCAGACTTTGGCCGGGGTGCTCTTCGGGTGAACCGTCGAGATGTCTGAGGAAACCGGCCCCGAGGTCATGCAGCCGGCAGACCTCTATGTGCTTCCGTTGGATCAGTTCACCGCAGCGCGAGACAGCTTGGCCCGGCGTCTGAAGACCGACGGCGACGAGGAGGGCTCCCGTAGGGTGGCGGCGATGCGGAAGCCCTCCGTGGCCGCCTGGGCCCTGAACCGGGCGGCGCGTGAGGACCCTCGAACGGTGGCACGGCTCATCGAGAGCCATCGGAAGCTCCGGGAAGCCGACTCGAGGGAAGCCGTCGAGGAAGCATCGCGTTTGCGACGACAGAGTGTGGCTTCACTCACGGAGACGGCGGTGGCCGGGCTCGCCACCGGGTCCCCCCAGACTCGGGATCGGATCAGCCGGACGCTGCTGGCTGTCGCCACCGACCCGGAAGGCGAAGCGGATCTCGAGGCGGGCACCTTGGTCCGTGAGCTGGAGCCGACCGGGGTCGGCTGGGGCGATATGGAGCTGCCGCCTCCGCCCCCTCCCGATCCGGCTGTGGAGGCGAGGCGGCTGGTCGACGAGGCGCGCACCCGGGCGAATCATCTGCAGAAGGAGGCCGAGTCCGCCGCGCAGGACGCGGAGCGGGCCAAGGAGGCACTGGCTCTGGCCAGGGACCGGGCGAAGAAGGCTCGGGCAGCCGCCGGGAAAGCGGCCGACGAGCTGCGTCGTGCCGAAGAGGCGGCCGGCTAGCGGGGCGATCAGGCCATTCGCTCAGCCAGCAATGTGGCGCCGCGGTGGGCGATGGCCGCGATCGAGATCATTGGGTTCACCCCAGACGACGTGGGGAAACAGGACCCGTCCATGACGTAGAGCCCGGGGACGCCGTGCACCTCGTTGTTGGCATCGACCACCGAGCTCAACGGGTCGGAGCCCATCCGGGCGCTTCCCATCTGATGGAAGGAGAAATACGAGGTCTGATGGCACCCGTAGCCGATAACGTCGGAGCGCTCAGCGAAGACATCGATCGATTCCCCCTCGGGCCGCCAACGGACCGGTTTGACGGCCGAGCTGAACACCTCGACCGCACCCGCGGCAGCGAGCAGCTCCGCCCCTCGGCGAACTGCCTCTCTGACATGGGCCCGATCGTAAGGGGAGATGCAGTACTTCCAGCGTGGGCTCCCGTCCCTGGCCACGCCAACCGTCCCATGGTCACGATCACGGAGCAGCATCCCGGCCACTCCGAGATGCCCCAGACCCAGGATGTCCCGTTTGAACGCCGCCCCGTCCTCCCACCCGAAGAAGGCAGCCGGGAACAACGGATGGACCGGGGCGGTCTCGAATCGAAACCCGTAACCCCTGCCGTCCAAGTCGGCGAACTCGTCGCTGTACCGCGTCTGCATCCGGCCGGTCCACGGCTCCACGGGCTCTTCGAATCGGCCCCAAACGGCGGTAACGGGATGAAGCCTCAGATATCTCCCCACGGCCGGGCCGTCGACGCCGCTTCTCGATAGGAGGGCAGGAGTGTTCAAGGCACCTGCGGCCACGACCACCGCACCTGCCCTGACCCGGAGCGTGTGGTCTCCGACCCGAGCCAGCGCCCCGACAGCTCTTCCTCCGTCGATCTCGATGGAGGAGACATGGGAGCCGACAACGATCCGGGTCGCTGCCTGCGAGGCGTCGTGGAGATAGGTGGACAGCACCGACTGCTTGGCCCCGATCCGACAGCCCATCGTGCAATAACCGCAATCACCGTCGGTGCAGCGCGATACGTTGCGGGGCATCTCATCGACGTGCCAACCCAGGTTGCGCAGGCCCTTCTCCAGGATCTGATCCCGTCCGGAGGGATCACCGTTGTCCCGATTGAGTCCCAGCCTGGTGGCGACCGAGGCCAGGGCGGTCACGAATCCCTCGCCATCGAACACATCGTCGAATCCCGCCAGCCGATCCCACTCCGCGCGGACTGCAGGGGGAGTCGGAAAAGAAGTCGTGTAGTTGATGACAGTGCCCCCGCCCAGAGTCGACCCAGCCAGCATGAGGATGCCGCCATCGGCGGTGCTGCCTAGCCCGCCGTCGAGATACATCGACGCGTAGGCCTCGGATTCGAGGTGGGTGTAGTCGGTCTCATCGTGGTAACCACCCCGCTCCAGGACGATGACACGCAGGCCCGACTGCGAGAGGAGACCGGCCGCGATGCCTCCGCCGGCTCCGGAGCCGATCACCACGACATCACAATCGAGGGTCGTGTCCTTCTCGATGAGCACGGTGGGCAACCGCGTCGACGCCAGGAGGGGTGGGCCGTCCGGGCCCGGGTATGACATCGCTTGCCAGGAATCTGGCGGATGGGCCGGATCGTCCGTGGTCACCCAGAGCAGAGCTACGAGCGTCTTCATGGCTCGGATCCCTTTGCGGACGAGGTCGACCCGGCTGCGCAGCATGACTTGAAAGGCCATACCCCGCTCCAGGGGGGAGAGATCCCTCAGCCTCTTGGGTCGCCCGTACAACAAGAGCCCACCGGCTGGCGAGTCGAGCAACCCGAGCAACAACCGAAGGTCCCGTCGGTCGGTGTCGTGGGGCAGCGAGTCGAAAACAGATGGCAAGCCGGCCGACAGTCCCAGCTCAGATCCCGGTGTGGTCCACGCCGGGCCGTCACCAGGAACTGCCGGAAGAATCGTGTCGACCACGATGTCGAACGTCTCCAGATCTCGTGAGGACAGCTTCACGCCCCCACCGTACGCAGCCTATTGGACGGGAGCTAGGTTGCGATTGACCCTGAAGAGGTTGCCCGGGTCGTATTCCGACTTGACTCTTTGCAGACGGTCGTAGTTGGCCCTGTAGGAAGACTCGATCCGGGCCCTGTCGTCGTCGATGGTCTGAAAGTTGATGTAGTTCCCTCCCGTGGAGAACGGCTTGATCTTCTCCCAAGACTGGCGTACCCAGGCCTGGTACCTGTCTCCATCGGGGTCACCGGCGGGCCAGGCACCAGCAGCGCCGGTGACATAGGCCGCGTCGCGGTTGCCCACGGCTCCGTCGTCCTCAGCGTGCTCATTCACTGCACCCGAGAGGTGGAACATCATCATCTGGGACATCGGTGATTCGATGGCGGACCCGATATGGACGAAAACCGGTAGGAAATCGTCTGACAGCCCGGGGATGAACTCGGTCTTCCAGTAGTAGTTGGCCCCCTTGGGCTGGGTGGCGTCGAGCATCGACTGCTGCTCGACGTAGGTCTTGGGGACGATCAGATCGGCGATCGGGTGGCCGAGGCCCTTGAGCGGGGCCAGGTCATCCTCGGCCTGCGCCGGGTCCCCGGTGTGGCAAGCGACGACGGCGACGATCGGCTTCCCGTGCCACTTCTCGGGGATGAAAGGGGCCGGGGGAGCCAGACGCATGGTGACGACCAGGGTCAGCTCTCGCGGAGCTTGGGCGGTCAATTCCTGATATAGGCCCAGCACATCTGCAGCGTGGTCCCGGGCCGGCCATGCGATCAGGCCACCGAGGATCTCTGGCCCGACCTCATGCAGGCGATAGGTGAACTCCGTGACCACTCCGAAGTTGCCGCCTCCACCACGGATCGCCCAGAACAGATCGAGCTCGGACTCATGATTCGATCGCCGGATCTGCCCATCGGCGGTCACGATCTCCACCTCGATCAACTCGTCGACCGTGAACCCGAACCTCCTCGTCAGGTAGCCGAACCCACCCCCCAGGGTGAGACCGGCCAGGCCCGTCTGGGAGACGAAGCCCAGGGTGGTCACGAGGCCGCGCTCCTGGGTGGCTCGGTCGACCTCCCCGAGAAGACAACCAGGCCCCGCATGTACCACTCGTCTCTTGGCGTCGACTCGCACATCGTTCATCCGAGACATGTCGAGGGTCACCCCCCGGTCGGCGAGGGCCAGGCCAGAGATGTTGTGACCGCCACCCTTGATGGAGAGCAGCAGTCCATGGTCGCGGGCCAGGTCCACAATCGAGACGACCTCGGTCAGGCTCTCCGGCTGGATCACCAGGGCCGGCTTCTTGTCTACGAGACCATTCCAGATCAAGGTCGCCTCATCGAATCGAGGGTCCGAGGGGAGGACCCTGGCCTTTTCCGGGATCCCCTCCAGTGCGGTCGGGTCGAGATCGACGGCATCACCATCGAGCGTGGCGATGTTCAATGAATCGGGTGACATGTCGCGAGCCTCCTCTTCTCAGCTCGTCGCGCGACCCGGAGCCAGGGTGACCCTAGCCGTGACTCCAGCCGGTCGCCCAGGAGGCTGTCCGGGCCGTGGCCTGGTTTGTGGCTCGTTCCCGTGTGGTATGGGCCGGGGGAGGAGGCCGAAAAATGGCAGCCAAGACTCTCGAGAAGTTGAGCAAGACAGAGCTCTATGAGCGGGCCCAGGAGGCAGATGTCCCCGGCCGCTCTGACATGAGCAAAGACGAATTGGTCGACGCCCTCTCTGCAGGCAAGAAGAAGGCCAAGGATGGGAGCAAGAGCACCCAACCATCGACGGCAAAGCGTTCGATCTGGAACGGGGCGATCACCTTCGGTCTGATCACGATCCCGGTGGGGCTCTACACGGCCACCGAGGACCGTGACGTGTCCTTTCATCTCCTCTCCGGCAAGGACAAGTCGCGGATCGAATACAAGCGGGTTTCCTCCAAGACGGGCCGCGAGGTCGACTGGGACTCCATCGTGAAGGGATACGAATACGAGAAGGGGAAGTACGTCGTCTTCACCCAGGAGGAGTTGGAGCAAATCGCCCCTGAGAGCGCCCGGGTGATCGATGTCGTTCAGTTCGTAGACGCCGCCGAGGTGGACCCGATCTTCTTCGAGAAGACTTATTTCGTGGCGCCGACGGACGTTGCTGTGAAGGCCTACGGGTTATTCGTCAGGGCCCTCGAGGAATCGGGCCGGGTGGCGGTGGCCAAAGTCGCCATCCGGGAGAAGGAGCGGCTCTGCATCCTCCGGGTACGGGAAGGCATGGTGGTCCTCGAGACGATGAAATGGCCCGACGAGATCCGGCAACCGGTCTTCGACCAACTCGACACCACACCACGGGTGTCGGCAAAGGAGCTCGAGATGGCTCGTCAGCTGATCGACCAGCTGACGGGGGATTTCGACCCGTCGGTCTTCGAGGACAGCTACCGGCATCGAGTCGAAGAGGCCATCCAGGCCAAGATCGAGGGCAATGAGATCTCGGTCGCTCCAGCCGCGGCGCCATCGGAGAAGGTGGTCGACCTGCTCGAAGCGCTCAAAGCAAGCGTCGACCAGACCAAGGCGAAGAAGTCGGCGTGACCGTGGGGGAGCGACCGATCGGGCGTGACCGGGGGCGGCCGATCGAGGAGTGGACAGACGACGAGGTCGTTGCCGAATACAGGCATATCAAGGGGGAGCTCGCCGATGAGGACCCGGATCATCGACATGAAGAAGACGCGCCGGCGGAGATCATCGAAGCGGAAATGAAGCGGCGAGCCCTCAGCCCGGACCGCGAGAACCTCATCCCGGATGCCGCCGGCCCCGATCGTGGATCAGAGCCTTCACAGACGTCCCGTGGAACAGCTCCGGCGGCAGGCGAGGACACGCCGGGCTGACCATTGAGTGCGTGCCGGCGACGATGAATGGGACACGATGCAGCTTCGAGGCCTGGGCGGCCAGAGGCGTCGAAGTTCGCCACGCACCGCCCGACCCGGTTCAGCCGTAGCCGGGGCTTACGATTCCGCTGGTGACGAATGGCCCCAGGCTCCCTCCCACGCTCACCGCGGGCAGCTACGAGGAACGCCGGATCGAAGAGCTACGACGATGGAAGCGTCGGGCCAATGGTTTCCTGCTCGGGGCCTTGGTGGTCTTCATACTCAGTCATCTCTTCGGCGACGACACCGGCCTCAACGGCTTCGTCAGGGCGGCTTCCGAAGCGGCCCTGATCGGGGGCATCGCCGACTGGTTCGCGGTGACTGCCCTGTTCCGTCATCCATTGGGCATCCCAATCCCCCATACGGCCCTCATCCCCCGCAGCAAGGACGAGATCGGACGCGGTCTCGCCGAGTTCGTGCACCAGAACTTCCTCGACCCGACCAACCTGGGGAGCTGGCTCGCCAATGCCGACATCGCCCGCCGGCTCGCCCTGTGGCTCGATTCGTCCGACAACGCCCGGCTGGCGGCCAGACGAGCGATCGAGACCGGGTCCACCGTCGCCCAGTCACTGGATGACGAGCGTGTGGCAGCGGTGGTCACGCAGACCTCGCTGGACTGGATGCGCCAGACCCAGGTCACGCCGATCATCTCACTGGTCGTCGACACCTGGCTGAAGGGCGGTCGGACAGGAGACACCGTCGAGGCGACATTGCGGGGGCTCGACGTCGTGATCACCGACAACATGCCCTATTTCCGGGAGAGCTTCGCCCGATCAGCACCATGGTGGATGCCGGCCTGGGCGGGGGATCTGGTGTTCGAGCGCATCATCGGCTCGTTCCGGATCTTGGTCGACGAGGTGGCGTCGGACCCTTCCCATCCCACCCGCGCCGAGATCGAGATGATGCTCTCACGCATCGCAGACGACCTTCGCAACTCGGAGGCCCTGGCCGCCCGGATCGAACAGTCGAAGCTGCGCATCCTCCAGTCTCCGGAGATGGCAGCCGCGGTCCAGTCGCAATGGCAGATCCTTCAGGGGAGTCTGGGTCGGGCCGCCTCAGAGCCTGGCTCGGAGTTGGAGCAGCGGCTGGCCGAGCTGATCCAGTGGTGGGCGCAGAGGGTCCTCGAGGACGACGCATTGCGGGGGCGGATAGACGCCTGGATCGCGGAGGCGGCGGAGCGGCTCGCCTACCAGTGGGATGACGAGGTCATTGGGCTGATCGAGACCACGGTTGCCGGGTGGGACGCAAACGAGATCTCCCACCGCCTCGAGCTCCAATTGGGCCGTGACCTTCAGTTCGTCCGCATCAACGGGACGGTGGTCGGCGCCCTGGTTGGGATCACAATCCACGCCCTTCTGTTGCTCGCCGGCCAGATATGAGGTGGCCGCTCAGAGCGGATCCAGACGGAGAGTGGTGCCCAGGGTCCCGGGCTGGAGCATCATCTCGAGTGACCGACCGCGGTACTTCCGCCTGAGCGCCTCCGAAGTGCGCTGGATCGACTCTTGATCGCTCGCCGGAATCGCCAGGAACTGATAGCGGTCATCCCCGACAGTGAGGGCGACCCGGGGCTCGGCGAGTGCCCGGCGATACCAGTGTCCGTCCTCCCCGCGGACCGAACGAACGAAGACCTCCCCGTCATCGATGACCACCCAGATGGTCGTCTCTGCTGCCCGATCACCCTTCCTCGTCTCGATGACGACTTCCCTTGCCTGGGCGATCCGGTCCAACTGGTCGGCGCTCAGGGTCACGAAGCGAGACTAGACCGCCTCGGGATCAGGCCTTCTGGTCTCGATCATGTCGTGCCAGGCTTCGGCGTTCGCCATCCAGCACGAGGATGGCGGAAGCGGTTCATACTTCGATCGCGGCCCCCTGAGACCCGGGAATCACCTCGAACCCACGGGCGGCCTGCTGCAGCCGAGCGTGGGCCTCGTCGAGGGTCTCGTCGCTATGTGCTGGATCGTGATGGAACGTCATCAGTCGGTCCACACCACACAGCCCGGCGAAGCCGAGGACGTGGCTGTAGGAGCTGTGCCCCCAACCCACACGCTCGCTGTACTCCTCATCGGTGTATTGGGAATCGTGGATCAGAACGTCGGCGCCTCGGGCCAGGGAGTATCCCGAGGTCCAGTGAGAGTCGTTCGGGAAGTCGTGAGCTCCCAGAGCCGGCTCGTGGTCGGGGAGGTATGTCAGTGCGCGACCATCTTCCTCGAGCCGGAAACCCAAGGTGGGACCGGGATGGGAGACCAGGTCGGCGGTGACCCGTATCCCGTCGAGGTCGAACATCCCCGGGGAGACATCGTGAAAGGCGACACTCTCGAGGTCGCGGATCCTGACCGGGAACAGAGGAGGGGAGAGATACCGGTTGAGCCTCTCCTTGAGCGACTGACTCGAGGAGACCGGGCCCCAGACGTCGACCCATACGTCCGGATCGTGGAGTGGAGGGAAGAACGGCAGCCCCTGGATGTGGTCCATGTGGAGATGGGTGATGAGGACGTCGACCTTGTCCACATTCCCCACCTCGGCGCCGAGGGCCCGCATGCCACTTCCGGCGTCCAAGAGGATCAGCTGTCCTTCCCGACTCCGCACTTCGACCGAAGAGGTGTCACCGCCATAGCGAGCGGTCGTCGGGCCGCCGCTAGCGATCGAGCCTCTCGTGCCCCAGAGTCGGGCTCTCAGTCGTCCACCTCCCAGAAGGTGGCGAGGACGCCGAGGAACCGGCCATCCTGGCCTTCCAGCGGGAGGGCGGTCACCTCGACAGCCCGCCACACGCCGTCCAGTCCCTGGAAGCGAAGCGACCTATGGGCAGGCTTGTGCTTGCTCAGGGCAACCACGACCGGGAAGTCGTATTCGGGGAGTGGCGACCCGTCCATCTGGGTGACCTGCCATTTCCCCACGAGCTGCTCCGAATTGATCGGGCCCACATCGTCGAAATGGACACCGAGCAGACCTTCCGCCGACTCGTTGTAGAAGATCAGATTCCCCTGCTCGTCCATCATCCACATGGGGATCACCAGATGGCTGGCCAGCTGGCGGAGGAGGATCAGCTCCAGGGGCTGTTGTGGCATCAGGGGGAAATTACCGCAGAAATCGACCGGGTGTCAGGCGCCTCGAAGCGGTAGGTCGCCCCATCATTTGCCACATCCGCAGCCCTGGTCGAGCCCCCGGGGAGGTAGACGTGGCTTCCCACCACGACCAGCGGGTTTCCGTGCAGCCCTTGGGGGAGCGATTCGGTTGGTTGCCACCCTGCTGTTTCGTCGTCCAGTCTCTCCACGCTGGTCAGTGTCTCATCGGGGTCGAACACCTCGCCGCCGGCAACGAAGACGCTGTCGTCGACCACTGCCGCGCCGAAGCCGGAGCGTGGCTCCGACAAAGGCGGGCCATCGCGCCAGGTCCCGGTCTCGATATCGAAAATGTCCGTGCTCTCGAATATCTCCCCCATCCAACGACCGGCGATCGCCCACACCTCCCCGTCCAGGTTCACTGCCGCGAGGTGCTCGCGCTGGGTGGGGGGCGACGGTAGGGCGGTCCAACGGTCGTTGGCGACGTCGTAACGATGAAACAGTCCGTCGGGGACACCGCCTATCAGGTAGATCTCATCGCCGACCACGATTGCCGATGCCGCCCCCACCGGGATGGGGATCGGGGCCCGTCCCGTCCAGGCCCCTCCCACCAGCTCCCATACCGCGGTTGTCGGGTCTCCGGACGAGGTGTACCCGCCCGCGAAGAAGATCCTGTCGCCGACCGCCGCGGCCATCCCATGGTGTCTGGCCTCGGGGAGTTCGGTGAGGTGGCGCCAGCTGTCGGTGGCCGGCGCGTAGGCCTCGACGGTGGGCGTGACCCCGGTGCGGCCCGCGCCCACTTCGATCAAACCGCCGAGCACCACGATCTCGTCATGGAGCACCACGGCAGGGTGCTCGCTACGGGCGATCTCCATTGGCGCCATCTCGACCCACCCGCCTGGGGAACCTGTTGTGGCCGTGTCGCGATCAGGGGTTGTGATGCCGGGCTCACCGGTGGAGGACGAGCATGAGGCCACGAGCACTGCGAGCGCCGCCAAGAGACTTCGCACCGACCGATCGTACGGCCCGTGCAGGGTGATAGTTTCGGGTCATGACCGTGGAAGGTACGAACGTCGAGGATCGGGCCGTCGACTCCTCCCGGCCCCACGCCGCCGAGCACGCCCGTCAATATCTGGAGAGCGAGGGGGCGGAGGTCGATCATCCTGCGGCCGGCAGTCTCATCCTGCTCTACACCACCGGCCGTAACTCAGGCGAGATACGCCGGACGCCGCTCCGATTCTTCGAGGTCGACGGGGACCTCGTCGTCGCCGCCTCTTATGGAGGCGCCCCCAGGCATCCGGACTGGTATCTCAACCTGGTCGCGGACTCGGCGGTCTGGGTTCGACGCGATGGCGATCTCTTTGAGGCTGATGCGA
Organism: Acidimicrobiia bacterium; assembly: GCA_025937235.1. Lineage (GTDB taxonomy): Bacteria > Actinomycetota > Acidimicrobiia > Spongiisociales > ZC4RG35 > JARDZU01. The sequence goes on along the minus strand of JAICRU010000016.1, from coordinate 12,474 downwards.
TCCCCATCGACGACGATGATCGGGATCGTCTCTGGGAGTCGATGGTGGTGGCCACAGCTCCCCAGTTCGGCGAGTATCAGACGAAGACCGAGAGGACCATCCCCCTCGTCAGACTGGTGCGCAGGGCCTGATCACTCAGCCGAGAACCCGGTTCGCCTCACTCAGCAGGTCGTCGATGTCGGTTCCCGATTCCTCGGCGAGGAGACGTCTGATCCCGGGCGAGACCGTGTCGAGCACTCCGGCCATCTTGGCCAGCACCGATCGTTGTGCCTTCATCCGGGCAGCCTCGTCGGCCGGCGTGACGAGGTCGTCGACGATGGAGCCTTCGGCCCTGGAGGCGACGAGAGGATCCGGCACGCCTCGTACCCATACCCGGGAGCGTCTCCCCGGTCCCCGGCCGTCTGTGATCGGCTCGACTGCGGCCACATCGTCGGAGCGCACGTATGCCCCGTATCCCAGGGCTACCAGCTGACCGGTCTGAACACGCATCCTGTCCTCCTCGTCGGCTCGGGTTGCCTCAGGGCTCGCCGTCTTCTTCGGCCAGGGTGTAGGCGACCAGGGCGTTGGCATGGCCATGGCCAATGCCATATTCGGTCTTCAGCCAGTTGACCAGCTCCATGTGCCTGGTCAGATCGCTCGATCGGATCAGTTCCTGCCACTCTTCTATCGGTCGGCCGTAGTCTCGCTCGATCGAGGGAAAGTAGGACGCTGGGCCCTTTACGCGTTCCGAACCCTCGGTCATCGTCGCAGGCTATCGCGGTGACCCGGCTGGTTGAATCGGACGGGTGTTCAACCCGACCCGGACCGACCGGTTGCTGATCCGCCCCTTTCGCGAGGACGACATCGATGCCTACCTGGCGCGGCGGAACGATCCCGATGTCGCCCGCTATCAGGACTGGGAGCTTCCCTACTCCCGGGAGCGAGCGGAGCGGGTGGTCGAGCACGTGATGGGCCTGGCCGGCCCAGAAGATGGCGAGTGGTGGATGGCCATCGTGTGCGACCCCGACAGTGGTGAGGTGTACGGCGACGTGGGCGCCGAGCTGTCATGGCAAGGACGCACTGCCGAGGTCGGATACACCTTCGCCAAGGAGCACTGGGGTAGGGGATATGCCGTCGAGGCCGTCGAGGCATTGGTGAAGCACCTGTTCGAGGACATAGGAGTGACCCGGGTCTGCGGCATGCTGCACCCGGACAACCCGGCCTCGGCGATGGTGCTCGAGCGCACCGGCTTCTTGTTCGAGGGACATACCAGGTCCTCCTTCTGGGTCGGGGAGGAGTCATCCGACGACTGGATCTACGGGATGACGAAATCCGACTGGCGGACCTGGCGCAACCGTCCCCGCCTCCCTCCCGACGACGTTCGATTCGTGGAGATCACACCCGACAATGTCGCCACCGTGACGGGATTGAAGACCCATCGAACCCAGGAGGAGTTCGTCGCCCCCGTGTTGCAGTCCTTTGCCGACGCCATGGTCCCGGAAGTTGTGAACGGGGCGCCGGTGTTGCCTTGGATGCGGGCTGTCCTCGCCGACGAAGAGATCGTTGGATTCGTGATGCTCGCCTTGACCACCTCGCACCATCCCGAGCCGTTCCTGTGGCGTATCCTCGTCGACCGTCTCCACCAGAGACGAGGGATAGGGACGCGCGCAATCGACCTCGTCGTCGAAGAGTGCCGGCGGAGGGGTGACCGAACCCTGCTCACCAGCTGGGGTGAGGGCCGAGGCTCGCCACGCGGCTTCTATCTGGCACACGGGTTCGAGCCGACGGGCAATGTCGTCGATGGCGAGACCGAAGGGCGGAAGCGACTGGTTTGACCCCATCGCTTCAGTTTCCCCCGATGTGTGCGAACCTTGTCCGGTCGTGTATGTAGAAGGCGTGATGCCCGGGACCAAGAGCGAGCGCGAGATCTGCGGTTAGACGCGATGGAGGTCAGCAACGCCGACAGGGTGGTCTTCCCGAAGGATGGGATCACCAAGGGTGACGTGGTCGCCTACTACGAGCAGGTCGCCGAGCGGATGCTCCCCTTCATCGAGGGCAGGCCTCTATCCGTTGAGCGATTCCCCCGTGGGATCGGCGGCCAGGGATTCATGCAGAAGAACGTGCCCGACCATGCTCCGGAGGACCTGATCGGGCGCTACACCGTCCCCAAGGAGGACGGGGGGACGACCACCTACCCGACGGTGAGCACGGCAGAAGGCATCACCTTCTTCGCCAATCTCGGGGTGATCACGTTCCATGTCCCCCCCGCCCGCATCGACGACGAGATGCACCCAGACTGGGCGATATGGGATCTCGACCCGCCTCCGGGAAGCCTGGACCTCGTGCGACTCGCAGCAAGAGAGATGCGTACGGTCCTCGATGGCTATGGGATTCCCACGCTGCTGCTCACTTCGGGCTCGAAGGGCTATCACCTGCGGGCACCGCTTGCGCCGAGCCTCGACTTCGAGTCGGTGGCCATCGTCGCCCGGGGCACCGCTGCGATCGCCTCGGCGGCCAACGAGGAGCTGATGACCCTTGCCTTCCGTAAGGCTGATCGCGGAGATCGTGTCTTCATCGACTGGATGCGAAACACGCCACGTTCCACGTCCGTGGTCCCGTGGTCGCTGCGGCCGAAGGAGGGGGCGCCGGTCGCCACCCCGATCTCATGGACGGAACTGGATCGAGTGTCCCCGGACCAGGTCCGGATGGACAACGTCGCACAGCGCTCCCGCAAGCGTCCATGGGCGAAGGCCCGACCGGTCGATCTTTCCGGGGTCGTCGAGAAGGTGGAGGCCGATCTCGCCACGTCGGGGATAGTCCTCGAGCCTTTCGACCGGTTCCGTTCATAGTGCGCCCAGTGGACTTGTAGATGCTCCTTGCCGACCTGGTCGCGGTGTCCGAGGCCGTGTCGTCGACGCCAGCTCGCACGGCCAAGATCTCCCTTCTCGCCGACACCCTGCGTCGACTGACCTCCGAAGAGGCTGCCGTGGCCGTCTCCTACCTGACAGGCAAGCCTCGACAGGACCGCCTTGGGGCCGGCTGGGCCACCATTTACGGGATCGATGTCGGCCCTGCAGACGAACCGAGCCTCCAGGTGCTCGATGTGGACGCAATCCTCGACCATCTCGCCACCACCACCGGGCCCGGTTCCAAGCTGAGGCGGCAGACCCTGCTTCGAGAGCTCTTTTCCGCAGCCACCTCCGACGAGCAGAGGTTTCTCCGTGGCCTGATCCTGCGCAATCTGCGTCAGGGCGCGCTGGAGGGGGTGATGGCGGATGCGGTGGCATCGGCTCTCCATGTGCCCGCTCAGGAAGTGCGCCGGGCCGCCATGCTCGAGGGTGATCTGGTGACGGTGGCCTCTCGAGCCCTGTCCGAAGGCACTCAATCGCTGGGGAGGGCCAGCCTGGCGGTGTTCACCCCGGTTCAGCCCATGCTGGCCAAGACGGCCACCAGTGCGGGAGAGGCGGTGAGACTCCTCGGCCGAGCATTCGTGGAGTCGAAGCTCGATGGTGCTCGGATCCAGGTGCACCGGGAAGGAAACCGGGTGAAGGTGTACACCAGGAACCAGCGGGACATCACACCCGCAATACCCGAGGTGGTCACGGCAGCGCTCGACTACTCCGCCGGATCCTTCATCCTGGATGGGGAGGCGCTCCTGTTCGGTCCCTCGGGCCCCGAGCAGTTCCAGGATTCGATGAGCCGCTTCGGGTCTGGTCCAGCGACGGTGGCCCGACCGTTGGCGGTCTTCTACTTCGACTGCCTCCACGTCGACGGTGTCGACCTCATCGACAGCCCTTTGGTCGACCGGCGGGCAGCACTGGAGGCTGCGATCCCGGCAGATTCGGTGGTCGAAGGGGTGCTCACCGACGACCCCGACGTGGCCGATCGCTTCTTCGAAACTGCGGTGGCGTCGGGGTACGAGGGGGTCGTGGTCAAAGCCCCCGACCAGGCCTACCAGGCGGGCCGTCGGGGCTCGGGGTGGCTGAAGGTCAAACCGACCCACAGCCTCGACCTCGTAGTCCTGGCAGCGGAATGGGGGTCGGGTCGCCGGGAAGGCTGGCTGTCGAACCTCCACCTAGGCGCCCGTGGCCCCGATGGCGCCTATGTGATGCTCGGCAAGACGTTCAAGGGCCTGACCGATGAGATGCTGAAGTGGCAGACAGAGCGATTCCTCGAGATCGAGGATCATCGGAGTGGCCACGTCGTCTACCTGAAGCCGGCGATCGTCTATGAGATCGCCTTCGACGGAGTACAGCGGAGCACTCGTTACCCGGGCGGGGTGGCACTGCGTTTTGCCCGGGTGAAGCGTTACCGGGACGACAAGAGCCCGGTTGATGCCGACACCATCGAGACAGTCCGCTCGTTCGCTCGCCCCTAGCCAGCAATCGCCTTCCAGTCGACGGCATGAAGCATCACCGGCTCTTCGATGCCCTTGAGCTCCACTGCCCTCTGGTCGGACACGGGGTGAGGTATCCCGTCGGATCCGGCCAGGGTGGCAGCCGAGATCAGGATCTCGTCACCCGCCGCCACCGAGCCGACCCTCGAGGCCAGATGAACCCCCCGTCCCCGGTAGTCGTCGCCGTCCAGTGTTGCCTCGTCGGCGTGGATCCCGATACGCACCGATGGGGCAAATCCGTGTTCCCGACGATGTGACGCCAGCCGTCGCTGGATGGTTACGGCTGCCTCGACCGCATCGATGGGACGGTCGAATGCCACGAAGAACCCGTCGCGGGTGTGGTTGGCCTCGACGCCGCGGTGCTCCGTGAAGGCGGCGCGCAAGGTCCTGTCGTGCCAGGCGAGAAGAGACTCCCAGCGCTCGTCACCGATGATGCCGATCAGATCCGTCGAGGTGACGATATCGGTGAACATGAATGTCCTCGTCACCCGTTCTCCGGCACGTCCCGGGTCGAGGGAGAAGAGGACTCCCTCCACCTGGCGCAGGTCGGGCTTGGCACCGAGGCGCTCGAAGACCGAACGAGCCGCCCCCAGCTCCATCCGGGCCAGGTCGACCTCATCGGCGGCCACATGAGCTTGTCCGAGCAGGGCTCTAGCTCTGGCCGAGTCGTATGGGATTCCGATCTCGTTCCATTTCCTCCATGCCCGACCCAAGAGATCGATGGCGGCGGGCACATCCCCCTCCTGCATGGCCACCTCGCCTCGCACGGTCAGAACCACCGCCCCGAACAGCGGCTGGTCGAACTCACCGGCGAGTTGCTCGATCTCCTCGGCTGCCAGCCGGGCAGTGACCAGGTCGCCGCGAGCGAGAGCCACTTCCACCTGAGCGGGCAGCAGGCTCAGCCTCGTCACGAGATTGCTTCGATTGCTGCCCTTGTCGAGGCTCCTCTTCAGGGCGCGGGCCGCTTCATCGGCTCTCCCACGCGCCAGCATCAGTAACGCCAATCCCGGCTGCGGGTCGTGCCCGGACTCGTAGGCCTTGGTGAATGCCTCCTCGGCCCCGGCCAGATCGCCCATGCGGAGGCGAATCTCGCCCACCTCGTATTGGGCGAGCGCGACGCCGTCCAGAATCCGGTAGCGCTCCAATTCCTGGCAAGCGTCGAGTGCCTCCCTCTCTGCTTCGGGCCAGTCGCCTTGGAGTCGCTTGAGCTCGGCCCTGTGAACCCGGCACACTCCCGGATAACCCCCCAGCGAATGTCGTGTCATCCACTGGTCCGCCTTGTCGGTCCACTCACCGGCCCGACGGATGTCGGCCATGTCACGACAAGCGGCGATGGTCAGGCAGTAGACGTCGCTGGCGGACCTGAGCCCGGCATCACCGGCCAGTGCGATGGCGCTTGCCTCGTCGATCAGGGACAGGCCCTCCATCCAATGACCGGTGGCGATGAGCGCATAGCCCTTGATCGCTTTGGCTTCCGATTCACTGTCGCGGCTGCCCGTCCTGCGGGCCAGCGCGATCACGTCGTCGGCCACGCGTAGACCTTCCTCCATCTCCCCTCGAGCCGCCACGATCTCGGCCAGCTCGAAAGTGCGCATCACAGCGTGCACCCTGGACTCGGGCTGGTCCTCCAGGAGCCCGGCCGCAATCGCACGCCAGCCGGATGCCACCGACATGGCCAGTCGCCTCACAGCGAGATAGCCGAGGAGGATCGCGACACGCGCCGCGTCCAGGTCCATGCCGGCCGCCAGGTGACCTGCGTAGGCCCGCTCCAGGGCCTCGACCGACTCGTCGGGATGACCGGCCCACCAGGCGGCATCGGCGAGCAATTCGAGATCCGGTGGGGACAGCGCCTCTTCGCGATCGGCCTCGGTCAGCGTCCTCCAGGCGTCTTCCCAAGCCTCGCCGGCAGCGGCGGCCCTCCCCGATTCCAGTGTCTGCACGACATGTCGAGGTTACTCCCCGGCACCCAGGGATCATCTGTGGTTCCAGTTTGCCGTGCTACAGCGTTAGGGTGCCGCACGGTCGCGGGAGGGCGATCTGATAGTCATTTCGAGGTTCGACATGTATCGACGTATCTCTCTTCTGCTCGTTCTCACCGTGCTGGCCGCTGCTTGTACCAGCCCCGAGGCCGAGACAACCACCATCAGAGAGACGTCCACCACCATTACCACTTCCACCACCTTTCCCCCGACGACGACCACCAGCGTCCCTCCCACCACAACGACCTCGATCGCCCCGTTCACGGTCGAGGGGGCGCCGAAGATCGAGATGCTGCTCAATCACTTCTATCGATATGCCACGGGAGAGGTGGCCGATCCACCCCGCATGTCGGAGGCGATCTTGGCCCAGATCAAGCCGGCCCCGGCCAAGACACCCCGTTCAGGGGTCCTCTCGTTCGGTGTTTTCAAGAAGCAGGGCGTTGCCACCGTCCAGATGGCCGAAGACATCTTCCTGCTGGTCAACAACGGCGAGGGGTGGCGCATCGTCGGGGGCAAATGGCCAAGCCTCTCCCTGCCTGCGCACTGGGGCCCAAGCCCGAGGCTGGTCGCGGTCGTCGGAACAGACGCCCGCCCCAACGAGGAGGTCCTCGCCACTCGCACCGACAGCATCCATTTCGTTGGTCTCGACGGCAAGGGTCATGGCGGGATCATCGGGATTCCCCGTGACTCGTGGGTGTCGATCGCCGGGGGAGGCAGGTCGAAGATCAACAACGCCCTCCCGTGGGGCGGCCCGGAGGCGATGATGGAGACCTTCGAGGACCTCTCGGGTCTACCTCTCGAGGGATATGTGATGACGGGCTTTGCCGGTTTCGAGGCGCTTATCGGCCGGGTGCTGGGGGGACTGCATCTGAAGGTCCCCTACGCGATGAGGGACCAGGCCGCCAAGGCGGACCTGAGTGCCGGCGCGCAGATTGTCGACGGAGAACAGGCCCTGGCCTTCACCCGCACCCGCAAGAGCCTGCCCAATGGTGACTTCGACAGGTCGGAGAACCAGGGTTTGCTGATGCTGGACGTGGTCAGGAATCTGCAGCGGCAGCAGGGCATCATGCAGGTCCCGCGCCTTCTCGACTTGGCGGAGCCCTTCATCGTGACTGACCTGGGCCCGGCACAGCTGCTCACCTTCGCCGCTCAGACCATTGCCACCAAGAAGGACGCGATCTCCAATGTGGTGGTGCCGGGATCGGCCGGATGGGCCGGTAGCGCCAGCGTGGTGTATCTATCCGATTCCGCTTCCGAGGTCTTTGCGGATCTCGCGGACGGGCGTCTTGGCAACTGACCGGGCCGGTCAGTCTGCGGCTTCGGCCTCGTGGAGAGCATCCTCGAAGAGGGTGAGGTCGATCACGTCCTGATGGGTGCGGAAATGCTCCCAGCATGGGTCACAGAAGACAACACGCCAGGTGATCGCCCGACTGGCGGACCCTATCACGAACTCGCCCCGGTCGGCCACGGCGCGATGCTCACAGTTGGCGATCAGTTCGCCGAGTTGGCCGCTCTCGGTGAGGACGGCGACCCGGTGGGCCGATTCGTTGATCACGGTGACCTTTGTAACAGCCATCTCAACTCATGGTTTCGGTATTTGGGCCTGCCGACCCAAGGAACTTCTCTGGACATCTTTCCACGGCGTGGTATGGGTCGATCCGGCGGTTAGCGTGCGCCCCCGGATGGAGCGACCAGTTCGGTTGATGACGGCCAATCTGCTCGTCGATCGGGCCGATCTGGCCCATCTCTCCGACGTCCTGTCGGTTGTCGATCCGGACGTGTTGTTGGTCCAAGAGCTGGGTCCCAGCACCGCCGACCTCCTCGCAGCCCGTTTCTCCCACCACGATCTCCGTCCCCAACTCGATGCACGGGGGCGGGGCATAGCCACCCGATTCGAGGCCGACTTCGGTGTGATCCCGCTTCCCTGGCGATCGGGGATGTGGACCGGGTTCGCCCACGGGGCGGACCGTTGGCTGATCGGCAACCTCCACGCCCGAAACCCGATCGTCTTCCCCTGGTGGCGCTCCGTTCGGATCAGAGCCGGGCAACTGGACGCCCTGTTCTCCTGGGCCGACCGGGTCGTCGGCGATCATCCCTTCGTGCTGGCGGGTGACATGAACGCGTCACCGGCGTGGCCCCTGTACCGGCGTCTGGCCACGCGTTGGCCCGACGTGGTGGCGGGAGGCGATGGACGTGACATGCCCCGGCCATCGCCGACATGGGGCTGGCGCCCCGGATGGCCCCGTTTGCTTCGGATCGACCACGTGTTCGGAGGTGGGGTCAGGGCAGTAGCAACCCAGGTGGTGCCTCTGCGCCGGACCGACCATGCCGCTGTCGTGGTCGACCTGGTGTCGATTGTCCGCAAGGTGAGGGTGGGGGAAGGGGCTCAGGCCTGAAGGGCCGCCTCCAGGACGTCGCCGGCGGCGTCGGCGATGGTGAAGGTCATCTCGTCTCTCACCTTTTCCGGCACTTCGTCGAGGTCGGCCTCGTTACGGCGGGGCACGACGACCTCCTTCAAGCCAGCCCGATGGGCGGCCAGGACCTTTTGCTTCACCCCTCCGATCGGCAGGACCTTGCCCTGGAGCGTGATCTCTCCAGTCATCCCCACGGTGTCCTTGACCTTGCGCCCCGTCAGTAGCGACACCAGGGCGGTGAGCATGGCGACGCCGGCCGAGGGCCCGTCCTTGGGGATGGCGCCGGCAGGCACGTGGACGTGGTATCTCCTGGTGAGGGCCTCCGGGTCGATGCCCAGCTCTTCGGCATGGGCCTCGACGTAGGAAAGGGCGATACGGGCAGATTCCTTCATGACGTCGCCCAGTTGCCCGGTGAGGGTGAGCCCGGGCTCCCCGTCCATGGCGGTGGCCTCGATGAAGAGCACATCACCTCCCGCCCCGGTCACGGCGAGGCCTGTGGCGACCCCGGGGACGTCGGTCCGGTCGCTGGCCTCGTCCTTCCAGATCTTGGGCTTGCCCAGGTAATCCCTGACCTTCGGTTCGTCGACGATCACCTTCTCGACGCCGGCGCGCCTGGCGATCTCGGTGGCCACTTTTCGGGACAGCTTGCCGAGCTCGCGCTCCAGGTTCCTGACCCCGGCCTCACGTGTGTACCGGTCGACCACTGCGGCCAGGGCGTGGTCGGTCACCTCCAGCTCCTCCGGCTCGAGGCCGGTGGCGCGGAGCTGGCGGGGCAGGAGATGATCCCGGGCGATGTCCACCTTCTCGGCGTCCGTGTAGCCATCGATGTTGATCACCTCGGTCCGATCGAGCAGCGGCCCGGGGATGGTCTCCATGACATTGGCGGTGGCGATGAAGAGGACCTGGGAGAGATCGAGGTCGACCTCCAGGTAGTGGTCCCGGAATGTGTGGTTCTGGGCCGGGTCGAGCACCTCGAGCAGCGCCGAAGAGGGGTCCCCCCGCCAGTCGGCGCCGACCTTGTCCATCTCGTCGAGCAGGAAGACCGGGTTCATGGTCTCCGCCTCGGTGAGGGCACGGGCGATCCGCCCGGGACGGGCACCCACATAGGTTCGGCGATGGCCCCTGATCTCGGCTTCGTCCCTGACTCCACCCAGGGCGACACGGACGAACTTGCGGCCGAGGGCCCGAGCCACCGACTCTCCGAGTGAGGTCTTGCCGACGCCAGGAGGTCCGACGAGGAGAAGGATCGTCCCGGTATTCCGGTCATCCCCGTCGATGAGGCCTCGCTCCGAGCGAAGCTTGCGCACGGCGAGATGCTCGATGATCCGCTCTTTCACGTCACGAAGGCCGGTGTGATCGGCATCGAGCACCGTCCAGGCCTCGTCGAGGTCGAGCCTGTCCTCCGAAGTGATGCCCCAGGGCAGATCGAACATCGTGTCGAGCCATGTCCTGATCCAGGAGTGCTCCGGTGATTGCTCGCTCATCCGCTCGAGGCGGCCGATCTCCCTGTCAAGGGCCTCGGACACCTTCTCGGGGAGCTCCCTCTCCGCCAGCTTGGCCCGGTACTCGGTGGCGACATCGGCCTCCTCACCCAGCTCCTTGCGGATGGCGTCCATCTGCTGACGGAGGATGTAGTCCCTCTGGCCCTTCTCGATCTGCTCGGCCGCCTCGTCACGGACCTTGCGTCGCAGCTCCAGATCGGCCAGGACCTCTCGCATCCAAACGAGGAGCTTGCCCAGACGCTGGCGGATGTCCAGCGCCTCGAGGAGCTCCACCTTCTGCTCGAGGGAGAGATCGGGCGAGTAGACGGCCAGGTCCGCCATGCGCGATGGGTTGTCGACGTCGAGGAGGCGCTCGGCGACACCGGCCAAGCCGCGGTTCTCGAGCACCGCGCTGACGACGGCCCGGTACTCGGCGACCAGAGTGTCGAGCTCGTCGTCGATGATGTCGACCTCCGGGGACGACTCCGCGTCGACCCAGAGAGCGCCGTTCTCGTCGACGGAGCCGGCCCCGACCCGGGCGCGGGAGAGACCCGAGACGACCACGTTCCCGTCACCGTCGGACTGCTGGATGTCGGCGATGGTGCCGACCGCGGCGTACCTTCCCTCGAGACGAGGGACCAGAAGCAGCCGACCGAGGGACCTGGAGGCAGCGGCGAGGGCCGTCTTGCCCTCGTCGGTCTCGATGCGGATCGTCACCACCATGTGGGGGAAGACCACACCGTTGTGTAAAGGGAGGACCGGGAGTGTGAGTTGGGCGGTTTCGGGCATCAGCTCCGTTTTCCTTTGATTGGAGAGGAAACCCATGCAACCGGCTCGGGCAGGGCCCTATTCCCCAATCTGAGTCGATGTTGCTCAGGTTTGCTCAGCAAGGATTGGTAGCGTGAACGGGCCCGGTTCGCATCGGGCCGCCGGGCTCATAGGCCGAATTGGTCCGAATTCACCCCATGCCGCTTGTCGATCGACGAGAGCCGCCTCATCTCATCGTCGGTGAGGGTGAAGCCGAAGACGTCGAGATTCTCGGCCAACCGCGGGCGCTTCGACGTCTTCGGTATCGGGATCAGACCGAGCTGGAGGTGCCAGCGGAGCACGATCTGGGCGGGGGTCCGCTCCCGCTGTCTGGCCAGGTCCACGAGCACCGGGTCACGTAGCAGGCCGCCTCCTTTGCCGATCGGGGCCCACGACTCCGTCGCGATGCCGTGCTCGATGTGAAACTCCCGCTCCTGCTCACGAGGCACCCACGGGTTGAGCTCGATCTGATTGACGTGTGGGGCCATACCGGTCTCATCGATGAGCCGTTGCAGATGGGCCGTCTTGAAATTGGAGACTCCGATTGCCCGGGCCTTGCCCGCATGGAGCAGCTCGATCATGCCCCGCCAGGCGTCGACGTACCGATCCATCTCTGGATTTGGCCAATGGATCAGGAACAGGTCGATATGGCCGAGTCCCAGCCGGCGGGAGCTGGCATCGAAGGCCTGCTGCGCCTCGTCGAACCCGTGCCACCGCTGGCTGAGCTTGGTGGTGACGAAGATCTCCGATCGATCGATTCCACTCGCCCTCACGCCACGACCCACGCCCTCCTCGTTGCGATACATCTCGGCGGTGTCGATGAGTCGGTAGCCGGTCTCTATCGCGGCAGCCACCAATCCCTCGGCGTCGCGATCCGGGATCGGCCAGGTCCCGAAACCGATCATGGGGATGGGCACGCCGTTGGACAGGTCGATGGTCGGGATGCTCGTCATTCGAGCCGCAGTCTGGCATGCGATGGTCGCCGTGACATCGCCGCCCAGCGGCAGAGGTCCGGACCCAATCGCGGCGAGCGAGGACGTTCATCGCGCCCATCAGGTGATCGGGGAGGGAGCCATCGACCGCCTCCTGATCGACTCATGGGTCCATCACGTCGAGATGGTCTGGGAGATACCCGAGTACAGCCGGCTGCTTCTACGACTCGGTTCATTCGGCCGCGTGAATCCACCGGCGGGGGATCGGTCTCTCCGCCACGGTGTCCGGCGATCTTCCCGATCTCGATACTCAGGCACAGGACGCCCTGGCCGTGCTCGATGCCGCCGGTTCCACCGAGGCGGTGGTGTTCGGAATCAAGGAGGGGCCCTTGATAGCGATGCTCACTGGCGGTGCCGGTCCCGGAGCGCTGTCGCTCCCTCATTCTCAGTCGAGTTACTGGCACCGAGATCGCAGGAATCTCTGTG
>JAICRU010000128.1 GCA_025937235.1 Acidimicrobiia bacterium | reverse complement strand
GGGGGTGGTGTAATAGGTAACACGACAGGTTCTGGCCCTGTTATTGAGGGTTCGAGTCCTTCCCCCCGAGCGAGGTCGGTCGCCCGACTTCCAACCTGGTCCCGTCGTCTAGTGGTCTAGGACGCCGGCCTCTCAAGCCGGTAACGCCGGTTCAAATCCGGTCGGGACTACCAGTGCCTTCTCAAGAGGCCGCAGTACGTCGGGTGGCCCGGGCTCCGATCTCAGGGGCGAAACGAGCCAACATCTCGATACTGAAGGCCACAACATCTTCGACCCTCTGACCCTTGGGATGCGCCGTCAGCCACTGCTCGAGATTTTCGATGCGATAGTCGGTGCGGTTGCCATTGCGATGGTGGACGACCTCGTCCCGACGGAGGGCGCGACCGAGATGCCTGGCCATCACCAAACGATGCTCACCAATCCTGGTCGCTCCTCCCACGAACCATCGAAGTGCCTTGGGCACAGGAATCACCCAATAGCCGTGGTGGAGATAGCCGTCACCAGCGACCTCGCGGACCGGTCGATCAGCCTGCGGGTCGCCGGTGTCGAGGAACCTCCGGTAATGGGCCGGGCAATATCCGAGCGCCTTGTGGGCCCTCCCGCAGTCAGGCACCGAACACATCCGCCCGGATGATCTGAAGGGTTCGTCACCGAACCCTCCTTGCGTACGGGCCGACTGGGACTGATTTCGGATGCGGGTACCTTGCATTCGTGCCTTCCGAACCATCACCTATCAAGGTCGACATCTGGTCCGACGTTGCTTGTCCTTGGTGTTACATCGGGAAGCGGAACCTGGAGGCGGGGATGATCGCCTTCACGGCCACCGAGCAGGCGATGCCCATCGAGGTCACCTATCACAGCTTCGAGTTGGCCCCCGACACCCCGGTCGAATACGAGGGAAGCGAGATCGAGTTCCTGATGAACCATCGGGGGGTGTCTGCTGAGCAGGCTCGAGCGATGATCGACCGGGTGGTGGGCATCGCCCTCGCCGCCGGTCTCCACTACGACTACGACGCCCTGCAACACACCAACACCATCAAGGCCCACCAGCTCCTCCACTACGCCACGGAGCGCGGCCTTCAGCTCGAGATGAAGGAGCGGCTGCTCAGCGCCTACTTCGTCGAGGGCCGGCATATCGGCCGCATCGAAGACCTGGCCGACCTGGCCTCGGAGATCGGTCTCGACTGGGACGACGTCGTGCGGTCACTGAGCGAGGACGAGTACCTGAATGCGGTCCGGGCAGACATGGCTCAGGCCCGGGCCTACGGGATCAACGGTGTGCCCTTCTTCGTCGTCGACGACCGCTACGGGATCAGCGGCGCACACCCGCCGGAGGTGTTCACCGAGGTCCTGACTCGGGCGGCGTCCGACCGCGCAGGGCAGTCCGCTTAGCTCAGGTGCTGGCCGGGGCTGCCGTGACCTTGGGCACCGGCGGAGCGGAGCAGGTGCAGTCGTTCACCGCATCCTGGTCGGGCCGGGTGTGGAGCCACATGGCCACGATCATCGGGATGAAGACGATCAGGTTGTAGACCAGATGCAACTCGGGCCTTGGAATGAACGGCTGGAGGAAGCTGGTCGGTACCGGGGAGCCGAACAGGTTCGTGCCGACGATCGCCTGGACCTGGAGCGTGCTGTGCTCGATCAGGTGCCACCCCTGAATGATGGTCGAGGCCAGCCACCAGCCGCGTGCGGCGCCACGGAAGCCGGGGAGGAGCAGCAGGAGCCCGATGAACATGATCAGGGCGTAGCCGAAGTGCATGACCTCGGACCGAACCAGCCAGGGGAAGACGAAGCCGAGTGCGCCCAACGCTTCGGGACGTGGCATCTCGAGAATCCAGATCTGGGCCGCCTGGAACAGATGCTCGATCCAGTGCAGGACCACGATGGCCAGATAGATCCACAGTGCCCGCTCATGCCAGGGGCCATTGAGCTTTTGGAGGAAGCCCAGCTCACCAGTCTTCTCCGATGACGCGACCATCCCAACCTCCTCTTGCTCAGCTCTCCAGACCCATGTCCCGGTACGTGATGGGGCGACGCCATGCCTGGGCGGCCCTACCTCCGATCCACCAGGCCACTGCGGCGGCCAGAAAGACAGATATCGCGATCAGGGCGCGCATCGGAAGCATTGAAGTGAGTGGCGGGGGAATCACGACCGTCGGTGTGCTCCAGGACTTCCCCGACTCGGTGATGGTCACCACGACGGAATCGTCCGTGTCCAGGCCCGACGTGGTCTCCCAGGCGCCCTCAGTCGTCATCGACGGAGCGATCCGGGCCTCCTCGCCGTTGACCTCGACCCCGATGGTGGCGTCCGTTTCCATGACTCCCTCGTCGAACATCACCACCACGAGAGGCAGCATCGCCGAGCCGGCGTCCGGGTAGACCTGCCAGAGCGACACCGAGTACGGCCCCAGATCGGCACCCTTCAGGAGCGGGCGGGCGTCGTGATCGCCGTGGGCCGAGGCGGGCAGTGGCCAAGCCAGGACGAGGGCGACGGCCAACGTCGTGAGCAGCCTTCTCATCGTGGCGGTACTCTAAACCTGCGCCAAGACCGGCCCAATAGGTCCGGTCGTGGGTGAGAAAGGGGAGGATGCGATGGAGAGCACCCTCTTCGCAGGCGTCGCGACGACCCCGGTCTCATTTCAGTGCGAGGCCGAGAGCGCAGGCATGGTGGTCTTGACGGCGCAACCACTCGACGAGGCGACCTCGACTAGCCGCGGCCAGATCTCGCCGTAGCGATCGCCGGCTCACCTCACACCATCAGGAATCACGGGGGTTCCTACAATCCCGGCGCCCTGTGACCGATCTGATCCTGTACGCATCCATTGCTGCCGGGGTGGTGGCCTTGTTTCTCGCGGTGCTCTACGCCCGGCTGGTCCTCGCCGCCCCCCGGGGCAACCAGCGGATGATCGAGCTGTCCGACGACATCCGACAGGGCGCGATGACCTTTCTCCGGAGGGAGTACTTGTGGGTCAGCGTCTTCGTCCTGGTGATGGCGGGTCTCATCGCCGCCCTCGTCGACTGGGGTCTTCCCTGGGGAGCCGTCGCCTACGTGTTCGGCGCCGCTCTCTCCGGTGCCGCCGGATACTTCGGGATGAGGATCGCCACGCAGGCCAACTCGCGGACGACCGAGGCGGCCCGGACCGGGGGGACCGCGGCGGCTCTCCCGGTCGCCTTCCGGGGCGGGGCCGTGATGGGCTTCACCGTAGCCGGGCTCGGTCTGCTCGGTGTCGCCTTCGGCTATCTCATCTTCAACGAGGTTCTCGGCCTCGACTCGTGGTCAGACACCCTCACCGCCATCGGGCTTGGCGGCTCTTCGATCGCCCTGTTCGCCCGTGTGGGTGGTGGCATCTACACCAAGGCTGCCGATGTCGGTGCCGACCTGGTGGGCAAGGTCGAGACCGGCATCCCGGAGGACGATCCCCGCAACCCGGCGGTCATCGCCGACAACGTGGGGGACAACGTTGGTGACGTGGCCGGGATGGGGGCCGACCTTTTCGAGTCCTATGTCGGGTCATTGGTAGCCCCCATCGCCTACGCAGCCGTGGTCTTCGGTTCGAGCAACCTCGCCGAAGAAGCCATCGTCTTCCCGCTCGCGGTCGCTGCGCTCGGCATGCTGGCCGCCATCGTGGGCTCCTTCCTGGTGCGTACCAAGGGCGACGATCTCGGGGCCGCTCTGCGACGTGGCACTAATTTCGCCCTCTTCGCCAGCGGGGCCGGTGTACTCGGCCTCGCCTACTGGGTGTTCGGAGACGTCGCCGAGAACCCGATCGGCATTTGGGGAGCGGTCATGGCCGGTCTGGTCGTGGGGTGGATGGTGGGGAAGATCTCCGAATGGTTCACCTCGGACGACCACAAGAAGGTCAAGGAGATCGCCCGCCAGTCTCAGACCGGGCCGGCGACTGTGATCATCTCCGGGATAGCCGAGGGGATGAAATCGGCCGCCTATTCGGCCCTCGTCGTCGCCGGCGGGATCGGCGTTTCCTATTTCGCCGGGGACTGGGCGCTCGGCGAGGGCGGCGGCATATATGGCGTGGCGATAGCCGCCATTGGGGTCCTCGCCACGCTTGGCATCACCATCTCGGTCGATGCGTACGGGCCCATCGCCGACAATGCGGGAGGCATCGCGGAGATGGCACATCTCCCGGCGGAGGTCCGACAGGCGACCGACGCACTCGACTCGCTGGGCAACACCACGGCTGCAGTGGCCAAAGGGTTCGCCATCGCCTCCGCCGCAGTCACGGCTCTAGCCCTCTTCGCCGCCTTCACGCAGGCCGTGGGGCTGGATCAGATCGATCTCAGCCGAGCGGAGACGACGGTGGGGCTCTTCGTCGGTGCCATGTTCCCGTTCCTCTTCGGCGCCCTGACCATGAACGCGGTAGGCCGAACCGCCTTCAAGATGATCGATGAGGTCCGACGTCAGTTTCGGGAGATCCCGGGACTCAGAGAGGGCGAGCCCGGCGTAGAGCCTGATTACAACGCCTGTGTCGACATCGCCACCGCCGGGGCGCTGCGCGAGATGATCATCCCGGGCTCGATCGCCATCCTGCTCCCCCTCGTGGTCGGGTTCATCGACGTCGAGGCATTGGGCGGTCTCCTCGCCGGCGCATTGGTGACCGGCTTCCTCCTCGCCATCTTCATGGCCAACGCCGGAGGGGCATGGGACAACGCCAAGAAGTTCATCGAGTCCGGGGCTTTCGGGGGCAAGGGGTCAGACAGCCACAAGGCGGCAATCATCGGCGACACGGTGGGCGACCCCTTCAAAGACACGGCCGGCCCATCGATGAACATCGTCATCAAGGTGATGACCATCGTCTCCCTCATCTTCGCCTCGGCCTTCGTGGGAGGGTGAGCGTTCCGCTCATCACGCTGTACGTTCTACGTGACACCACCGAGCACAGCCCCCTTCGATCTACGAGCCCGTGACCGCATGAAAGAGATCACCCTGATCCGGCACGCCGAATCCCAGGCCAACCTCGACGGCATCTGGAACGGCCAGGTCGACGGCCAACTGAGCGAGGCGGGGGAGGCGAGCCTCGACGCAATCGGCAAACGGCTCCACGAGCGTGAGTTCGACGTCGTCGTCTGCTCGCCGCTCGAAAGGGCCAGGCGCACCGCGGGTGCATTCACCACGGACTTCGAAGTTTGGGACAACCTGGTCGAGCTCGACATCGGGCGCTGGGAGGGAATGTCACGTGATCAGATCCTCTCCGAACATGGCGACCACCTGCGCCACGCCATCTCTGGTCGTGAGCTGCCGATGGGATACACCGGTGAGAGCCTCTCTGAGCTCCATCGGCGTGCCACCGGGGCCATCGACGCCCTCGCCGCCGATCTCGGCGAGGACGGCCGGGCCGCGGTAGTCACCCACGGGGGATTCATTCAGGAGGTGCTCCAGCGTCATCTGGCAGGGCGGAGCCGTCGGGTTCACGCATTTGCCGGCAACACCTCCCTCACCCGGCTCGTCTGGTCCTGGGAGCGGCCACGTCTGGCCGGGTTCAACGACCTGGCCCACTTCGGGCCCCGCCCCAGCGCGGTCACCGAGCACCTGGATCAGGGTGAGCCTGTTCTTGCCCTTATCCGTCACGGGCAGACCCGGGCCAACACCGAGGGCCGCTGGCAGGGCCACGGTGACTGGGGCCTCGACGAGACCGGTCATCGCCAGGCCCGTGCCCTGCGCGACTGGTATGGCCTCTTCCCAACCGTCTACACCTCACCTCTGGGCCGGGC
>JAICRU010000158.1 GCA_025937235.1 Acidimicrobiia bacterium | reverse complement strand
CGGTCTCCGGCGGGTTGCGCCCGAGTGGATTTGTCGTATCATAACTACTCTGCAGGGCTGGAACTTTTCGACGGCTCTCGACCAGAGTGCTTACAGCCAAGCGGGGGGAGCATGTCTCTATCGAGGTCGACAAGCGCCGACGCCCTGACAGTGCCGGAGGCGTCGGCTTCGAATGCGCCTCCGGCATCCGACTCGACCTCGGCCAAGCCTCCGAAATCGCGCCAGAGTGTGCACCTCTACCGGCTGAAGAAGTGGGCATTGAGCCCAAGGCCTCTGTTGGTGCTCACGGGCTTCGCGCTGTTCTTCAGCGTCTGGCTGCTGGCCGTCGACGTCTTCCAATTCTGGCGCTTCCGGTACATGCCCGGCCTAGGGGAAGTCGTCCAGGAGTGGACAGCTCGCGAGCCGCAATACGGGATCTCGCTTTTCACGTCAGAGTATTACTCCCATATCTGGGTTAGCACGCGGCGCGTTCTCATCGCATTCACGTTCGCGCTTGGGCTGGGCGTTCCGCTCGGCTTGATCATGGGCTGGTACGTGAAGTTCAAGGAATTCACGTTCCCGGTGTTCGAAACGCTGCGTCCAATTCCCATCCTGGCCTGGGTTCCTCTCGCCATTCTCATGTTCCGGAGCGAGGAGGGGCCGGTCATCTACCTGACATTCCTGTCGGCCTTCTTCGCCACGACGCTCAATGCCCTCCTCGGCGTGCAGTCCATCGATCGCGATCTCGTGCGGGCCGCGTACTGCCTCGGTTCCAGCCGGGCGGACGTCTTCCGGCACGTGGTGATACCCGGGGCCATGCCCTATGTCTTCATCGGGCTCCAGATCGCCATGGGCGTGTCGTGGTTCTCGCTGGTGGCGGGAGAGATGATCGCCGGTCGGTTCGGACTCGGCTATCTCGTCAATACGGCGTATACGACGGCCCGATACCCAACCATCGTGATCGCGATGTTCACCTTGGGGTTCATCGGTTGGCTCACGAGTGCTTTGATCCGAATGGTAGGGAACCGACTGATGCAGTATCGCGCTCGCGTACTTTCGACGGGGTGACTATGAACCAGGCCCAGCCGAAGCCTGCCCGTGGGGGCATCAGCATTCGCAACGTGAGCAAGGTCTACGACCCTGAGAAGACCTCAGTCGCGGCCGTTCTGGACTGCTCGATCGAGATCGCCCCGGGTGAACTGCACGTCATCTGCGGTCCCTCTGGGTGTGGGAAGACCACGTTGCTCAATGCGATCGCCGGATTTCACAGCATCACCTCTGGCGAGATCTATCTCGACGGCGAGCTGCTGTGCGGGCCGGGCAAACCGCAAGCGACTCCTGGAGCGGATCGGGTGGTCGTCTTCCAGAACGGAGCCCTGTTTCCCTGGAAGACAGTGCTCGACAACATCACCTATGGGCCCATCATTCAGGGGCGCATGTCGAAGGAAGAGGCCCGGGACATCGCCCGCGACAAGATGGTGATGGCCGGCCTGTCAGGGCTGGAGGGCTGCTACCCGGGCGAGTTGTCGTCCGGCATGTCCCGCCGGGTGGAGATCGTGCGGGCGCTGGTCAACGACCCCGCGGTGCTCCTGCTCGACGAGCCCTTCCGGGGCATGGACGACCTCACCAAGTCGATCATGCACGAATCGCTGCTTGAGATTTACGACCAGACCCAGGTCACGTTCTTCCTCATCACCCACGACGTCGAGGAGGCAGTGTTCCTCGGCAGCAAGGTCTCGGTGATGACGACGCGGCCGGGGAGGATCAAAGAGAGCATCGCGGTGGACATTCCACGACCGCGTGACTATCGCGTGTTGACCACCGAGGGGTTCCGCGGCCTGATGGCAGAGGTCGTCGAGGTTGTGCACGACGAGGCTCAGAAAGCCTTCGAAGCCGGTGAACGGGAGATCGCATGAGCGCGGACACCATGGCGACGGCGGGCACGACCCAGGAACTGGGCCAGTCCTCTCCCTTCGGTTCGCCGGTGGCGCCGGGAGGCGGCTCGAAGGGCGGTCTGGCGAGGTTCCGGAATTCGATCGGAACGACCTCGCTGGTGCGCGGGGTGATCGGCATGGTCGCGTTCGTCGTCTTCTGGGAGGTGGCGACGAGCCTCGACGAGTGGGCAGGTTTCTCAGTGCCTTTCCTGGCGCGGCTCCCTCCCCCCTCCTCGGTCGTCGAAGCGTTCTTCGACCTCGTGGGCAGCGGGGGGTTCTGGCAGAGCGCCTACCTCAGCTTCGCTCGGGTGATGTGGGGCTTCGGGGTGGCCATGGTCGTCGGCATCCCCTTCGGCCTCCTCATGGCGGTGAGTAAGACCGCCAAGGCCATCTGCTTCCCGCCGTTCGAGCTCCTGCGCCCCATCCCGCCCCTCGCCTGGGTCCCGGCGGCGATCATCTTCTGGCCCACCCCGGAGCTGTCCATCACCTTCGTCACGTTCCTGGGGGCTTTCTTCACGGTCGTGATCAACACCGTCGGCGGCGCCGAGCAGATCGACCGCCGCTTCCTGCTGGCAGCCCGCTCGATGGGCGCGAGCAAGAAGACGATCTTCCGCAAGGTCCTCCTTCCCGCCACGCTCCCCTCCATCGCCACCGGCGCGGTGGTCGGCATGGGGATCACCTGGCAGGTCGTGGTGGCCG
>JAICRU010000005.1 GCA_025937235.1 Acidimicrobiia bacterium | reverse complement strand
TGGCCACCCTCGTCATAGCCGACGTACCCCGGCGGGGAGCCGACGAGACGGCTGACGGTGTGCTTCTCCATGTACTCGGACATGTCCAGCTGGATGAGGGCGTCTTCCTGACCGAACAGGAACTGGGCCAGGGCTTTGGCAGTCTCTGTTTTCCCGACACCGGAGGGCCCCAGGAAGATGAACGATCCTGAGGGGCGGCGGGGGTCCTTCAGACCTGCCCGGGTGCGACGGATTGCCTTGGACACGGCGGTGATGGCGTCGTGCTGGCCGATGATCCTCTTGTGGAGCTCGTCCTCCATGTTGACGAGACGAGCGGTCTCTTCCTCGGTGAGCCGATGGACCGGGATCCCGGTCCACTGGGCGAGGACCTCGGCGATCTCCTCTTCGTCGATGACCCAGCCGTTCTCGCCTTCGCCGGCCTCCTTCACGGCCCTGTCGCTGAGCAGGATCCGCTCCTCGTCGCGCAGGTTGGCCGCTCGCTCGTAGTTTTCGCGGGAAACGGCGTCCTGCTTGTCCTGACGCACATTCGAGAGCTTCTCGTCGATGGCCGTGATCTCGGGCTGGTCGCTGGTGCGGT
Source organism: Acidimicrobiia bacterium (assembly GCA_025937235.1). GTDB lineage: Bacteria > Actinomycetota > Acidimicrobiia > Spongiisociales > ZC4RG35 > JARDZU01. Next base: position 63,838 of record JAICRU010000005.1, on the reverse strand, counting down.
GGATCCGCTGCCGGCTACCGGCTTCGTCGATGAGATCGATCGCCTTGTCGGGCAGGAACCGGTCGGACAGGTAGCGGTCGGCCAGGTTGGCGGCCGACACGATCGCCTGATCGGTGAACCGAACCGAGTGATGGGCCTCGTACCGGTCTTTCAACCCCATCAATATCTGGATGGTCTCGCTGACCGAAGGCTCGTCGACCTGGATCGGTTGGAAGCGGCGCTCGAGAGCGGAGTCCTTCTCGAGGTACTTGCGGTACTCCTCGAGAGTGGTCGCACCCACGGTCTGCAACTCGCCACGGGCCAGCATCGGCTTGAGGATCGAGGCGGCGTCGATCGCGCCCTCCGCCGCACCTGCGCCGACCAGGGTGTGGATCTCATCGATGAAGAGGATGATGTCACCCCGGCTCTTGATCTCCTTGAGCACTTTCTTGAGGCGCTCTTCGAAGTCACCCCGATATCGGGATCCGGCGACGAGGGCGCCCAGGTCGAGCGAGTAGAGGTTCTTCCCCTGGAGGTTCTCGGGGACCTCCTTGGCGATGATGCGCTGGGCAAGGCCCTCGACGATGGCGGTCTTCCCGACGCCCGGCTCGCCGATGAGGACCGGGTTGTTCTTGGTCCGGCGGGAGAGGATCTGCATCACGCGCTCGATCTCACGGACCCGTCCGATGACCGGGTCGAGCTTGCGCTCGCGGGCCAATTGGGTGTAGTTCCGACCGAACTGGTCGAGCACGGTGGAGCCACCGGCCGAAGACTCGCGGCCGCCCGAGCCCGCGGGCTCCGAGGACTGCTGCTCGCTGCCGGCCGGGCCCGAGAGAAGCTGGATGACGGTCTGACGCACCTTCTGCAACTCGGCGCCGAGCTGCTGCAGCACCTGAGCGGCCACCCCTTCTCCCTCCCGGATCAGCCCGAGGAGGATGTGCTCGGTCCCGATGTAGTTGTGGCCGAGTTGAAGCGCCTCGCGAAGGCTGAGCTCGAGGACCTTCTTGGCCCTCGGCGTGAACGGGATGTGCCCGGAAGGTGACTGCTGGCCCTGCCCGATGATCTTGACGACCTCTTCACGGACCGAAGCGAGGTCGATGTCGAGGCTCTCCAGCGCCTGGGCAGCGATGCCCTCCCCCTCATTGAGGAGGCCGAGCAAGATGTGCTCGGTTCCGATGTAGTTGTGATTGAGCAGCCGCGCCTCTTCCTGGGCCAGAACGACCACCCGCCGAGCACGATCTGTGAAACGCTCAAACACTCTTGACTCCCAAGCCTGGCAGACACAACTCTACCACCGGGTCATTCTTGACCCTCGGGGCCGATTCCCCGACGGGTGGACACGTAATACCATCGTCAAGAATGGACGATCTCCAAAGTCTCATTCGCATCCCCAACGTATGGGACTCGCTGACGCGTGTTGAGGAGCGCCTCCTCGAGGCCTCTACGGCCGACGACCCCTACCTCACCAAGATCGCCCAGCACCTCCTCCTCGCCGGCGGGAAGCGGTTTCGGCCCTTGCTGGCGCTGCTCGCAGCGGAGTTCGGCCCTGCCCGGGATCGCCGCCCGATAGAGGCCGGCGTCTCGGTTGAGCTCATACACGTCGGGTCGCTATATCACGACGATGTCATCGACGAGGCGGACGTGCGACGCGGCGCAGCTTCGGTGAACGCCAACTGGAGCAACACGGTGGCCATCCTCGCCGGAGACTTCCTCATGGCGAGAGCCTCGGAGGTCGCCGCGACCCATCTCAGCCAGGAGTCCGTCCGGCTGCTCGCCGCCACCTACGCCGAGCTGGTCGAAGGGCAAACCCGGGAGTTACAGCTGGACTTCGACCTCGAGCACGGGGTCGCCGACTACGAGCAGGTCATCGCCGGTAAGACGGCATCGCTCATCCACACCGCAGCCCGGCTGGGGGCCATTGCCGCCGATGCCGAGCCCGCTGTCGTCGACGCGCTCTCCGACTGGGCCTGGGAGCTGGGAATGGTGTTCCAGATCGCCGATGACGCCCTGGACCTCGTCGCCGAGGAGGAGACGATCGGCAAGCCGGCGGGCTCCGACATCCGGGAAGGCAAGTTCACGATGCCTGTGCTCCAGGCGCTGTCCGGGCCTGCGAGCGACCGGGTGCGCAAGCTGCTGGAGGGCAATCATCCCTACGCCGACGACGTGGTCAACGAAGTCATCGAGATCGTGCGGGAGGGAGGCCACGTCGACTCTTCCCTCTCTGAGGCCACCCGGCGTCTGAGAAAGGCATCGGCGGCGTTGACCATCATTCCCGATGGCGAGCCGAAGCGGATCCTGGAGGGTTTGGGCGACTACCTGCTGGGCCGGGTCGAGGCAGCCCGAGGCTGAGACGCGAACTCACAACCCCCAGAACCGCGCTGGGCGGTGGTGGGCGCAGCGCTCGCATTCAAGGCTGACTCTCCGGACGGAGGGTCGGGAACAGGATCACCTCTCGAATGTGGGCCTGGTCGGTGAGCAGCATGACCAACCGGTCCACCCCGATCCCGAGTCCGCCGGTCGGCGGGAGACCGTATTCCAGGGCGAGGAGATAGTCCTCGTCCACCGGGTGCGCCTCCAGGTCACCGGCGGCCCGAGCGACCGCCTGCGCCTCGAACCTCTCCCGCTGATCATCGGGGTCGTTCAGCTCACTGAAGGCATTGGCGTACTCCGAGCCGGCCACCACCAGCTCGAATCGGTCGGCCAGACGCGGGTCGTCAGGGTTGCGCCGCGCCAGAGGCGACACCTCGACCGGCTGGTGGGTGACGAGGGTTGGTGCCCAGATCTCGGGCTCCACTGCCTGTTCGTAGATCTCCGAGATGAGACGGGCCTGGCTCCACACCTCTTCTACCTCGATGCCCAACTCTCCCGCCCAACCGGCCAGTTCTCCCTTGTCGCTGTCCAGGTCGACCGGGTGACCCAACCGCTCCGACACCAGATCGGTCATCGTCGCCCGGCGGAGGGGCGGGGTCAGATCGAGCTCCCGTCCCTGGTAGCTGACTTTGGTGCCCCCGGTCACGGCTCGCGCCACCTCTGGGATCACCTCCTCGACGAGGGTCATCATGTCGGTGTAGTCGGCGAAGGCTTCATACGCCTCGAGCATGGTGAACTCGGGGTTGTGGGTCGAGTCGACCCCCTCGTTGCGAAAGATCCGGCCGATCTCGAACACCTTCTCCATGCCTCCGACTACGAGCCGCTTCAAGAACAACTCGGTGGCGATGCGTAGATACATGTCCATATCCAGGGCGTGATGGTGGGTGGCGAAGGGCCGCGCCATCGCCCCGGTCGCCTCACGCAACAAGACGGGTGTCTCGACCTCGATGAATCCTCGTGTCTCGAACTGACGACGGAGCTCCGCCACCACCACCGTCCTCGCCCGGGCTACGTTCCGGGCCTCCTCGTTCACCATCAGGTCGACATATCGGCGACGACTGCGCAGCTCGATGTCATGGAGGCCATGCCACTTGTCGGGGAAGGGGCGGAGACTCTTCTGGAGAACGACGAAATCGTCCACCCTCACACTCAGCTCGCCCTTGCGGGTGGTCATGATCACACCGCTCGCACCGAGCCAGTCGCCGAGGTCGACCTCGGAGAACCGATTGGCCCCGTCGTCACCCAGAGTCGCCCGGTCTACGAAGAGTTGGATCGTTCCCGTTACGTCTTGAAGCGTCCCGAACTGGAGCTTGCCGAAGGACCGGTGAAGCATGAGCCGCCCCGCGACCGATACACGGGTGTCGGTCTCTGAGCCTGGGGCCAAGTCGGAGAACAGCCGGTGCAGGTCGTCGGCTAGATGCGTCCGGTCGTACCGGTGCGGATATCCGCCGCTTTCGAGGATCTTCTGGTGCTGCTCCCGTCTCCCAGCGACGAGTGGGTCCTTGCCCTGGTCGGATGTCTCGGTCATGTCACTCAAATGGCTGGGTCAGTGGAGGGTAGAACGCCACGGTCCCGAATTCCCGCCGTGATCACGATCAACCGACGATGCGCTCGAGGATCGACTCGTCACCACGGTACGGGTCAGCAGGACGTGGCCAGGGTATGACCAGATCGGTCACGCCCACCTCCCGGTAGGCGGACTTGACCTCGTCGAAGGCTGCCGTCGAGGCCAGACCGGAGTCGAGGCGTTGCCCGGTGAGGACGAGCCGATCGATGCTCGCCGGATCGCGACCCTCGGCCAGGCACGCCTGCTCCAACGACGTCATCTGCCTCGCGACGACGGCCGCCCCCGGCTCCGCGGCCATGGGTGGCCCCTGATGCGATCGATCTCCATTGGTGACCCAGGTCGCGGCATGCCTCGCCGCGGATCTCATCGACCTGGCTCCCGTCGCCGCGATCGCAAACGGGGTGCGTGGCGATTGGAAGCAGCCGGGGTGGGTCCTCGCCTCGTGGGCATTCCAGTACCGGCCCTGGTAGGAGACTTCCAGATTCCTGAGCAGGAGATCCAAGAGCTCGACGAACTCGACGAATCGGTCGGCGCGCTCGGCCACGCTCCATGGTGTCTGACCCATCATGGTGGCATCCCAACCGTGAGAACCTGCTCCGACTCCCACCGTGAGACGACCTTGCGAGATGTCGTCGAGGGTGATCACCTCGCGGGCCAAGGGTACGGGGTGCCGAAAGTTCGGCGATGCAACAAGTGTTCCGATCCGCAGGCGGCTGGTGGCGGTGGCGGCTGCGGTCAGGGTCGGCATCGCGGCGAACCAGGGCGAATCCCTCAAGTCACCCCAAGCGATGTGATCGAAGGTCCAGGCGTGGTCGAAACCGAGAGCCTCGGCACGTCGCCACCTGTCTGCCGCGATCGCCCACCGATCATCGGGCAGGATCAGCACTCCGACGCGCACGATCAAGAGATTAGGAGTGCGGCCCGTGGCCTAGGTGAGCCGACTCGGCTCACCGAGGAGCAGCCCCCGGTCCGGAAGCGGCCTGCCGTCGACCCAGTCGAAGGTGACATTGTCGATCAGACGCACCCCGCCCACATGTGCTGCAACCGCCAGCACTGCAGGCCGGTCTAGCGTGGGGATGGGAACCATCGTGTCCTGCGAGGCGAGGGTGGCGTAATCGACCTCGAGACCCTTCAGCGACCGCCGCACCGTTCCTTCGAGACGGTCGGCCCGGCGCTCACCTGCGTCCACTTGTTCCGCGGCCTGGAACAACCCTCTGCTGATGGCGAGGGCGCGTTCCCGATCTATACGTGACAGCCTCACGTTGCGACTGGAGAGGGCGAGCCCATCGGGCTCCCTCACCAGCGGGGCGTCGATCACATCGACCGGGAACCTGAGATCCCGGACCATGGACTTGAGCACTGCGAGCTGCTGGGCGTCCTTACGTCCGAACATGGCGATGTCGGGCTGCAGCCCGGCGAAGAGCTTGGCCACCACAGTGGCCACACCGGTGAAATGCCCGGCCCGATAGCGCCCCTCCATCTCTTGGGACACCCCACCGACCTCGACGATGGTGGTCTCACCGACGGGATACACCTCTTCCTGCTCGGGGGCGAAGAGGAGGTCAACCGAGTGCGTCTCTGCCAGCCCGGCATCGCGCTCGGTGTCCCTCGGATACGCGGCGAAGTCCTCTTTGTCGTCGAACTGGGTCGGGTTCACGAAGAGCGAGACCACCAGGGTGTCGCAACGCGGCCTCAGCAGGTCGATAAGAGCGAGATGACCCTCGTGGAGGAACCCGAGCGTGGGAAGGAGCCCGACCTTGCCTTCGTACTCATCCCGTGTGCCGGCGAACGTCCGCGTTATCTCCACAGTGCGATGTCAGCCCTTCGATCAGCGCGGACTGCGGTCGCCTCGGCCATGAGCCGGTACTGCTCGCCCACTGCCTCGGACACGAGGCGCGCCGCACCTATCTGACCGACCACCGTCGTGACGTCGCCCCGCGCTATCGGGCCCGTGAGTGGTGCATCGGCAGTGAGCTCGTAGAGGTTGGCCACGGCCTGCTCGACCAGTGGGCGGGTGACGATCGGATCTATGCGCGCCTCCATCATCAGATCTGTGGCAGTGGCGAGGGCAGTTATGACGAAGTTCGACGCGGCCGAAGCGGCGGCGTGATAGGCCGGTCTCGAATCGTCGGCGAGGGGGAAGGGAGTCATGTCCAACGACTCGGCCAGCCGGTTGAGAACTCCTGCGGCCTCGGGGCCACCGCCGATCCCGACGAAAGCCCCCGCCAGGGCGGCGGCCCCGCGCTCAGGATCGGGCAGGGTCTGCAGGGGATGAAAGCCACCGACCACGACACCGGCCGCGGCGAGGCCCTCCAATGCGGTGACCGGGGTGAACCCCGACATGTGGGCGGCGACTGGAACCGATTCGGTCAGAGGTGCCAGGCGGGTGGCGACCTCGGTTATCGCGTCGTCACGAACGGCGATCAGGAGGAGGTCACAATCAGGAATTGGGTCGTCCCAATCGAGTGCCGGACCATACGGAGTTGGTGTCGGTGAGCGGGAGAGCACCCCCGCGATTTCGTGACCCACCCTGGCCGCGGCTAGCGCAACCGATCCTCCGGCCCTGCCCGGGCCGGCAACAGTCAGTCTCACAGGTCTTCCTCGGCCGGCGTGGCGGCGAGGCTAGCCAGTGGCTCCCAGCCTCAGACCCGGCAGCCTCAGACCTGGTCTTCCAGCTGACCTGGGGTTATGACGGGCCAGTTCGAGTCCAGCTCGGACTTCATGTCGTGATATCCGTGCCGTCGTTTCCAGAACTTGGTCTTCCAGACCTTGAATCGTTGTCGTTTAGAACTTTGCGGCTCGGCGAGATGATTGTGATTGTCCCCGATCCCCCGCACTTCGGGCACCACCACCCCGTCGGGGTCTTCTGCCATGTGCAGGACCTGATGGGTGGAATGCCGCACTGCGCGATGTTGCTGCTTGCGCTCCTCGCGCGTTGGGCGACCGTCGTTGTATCCGGGGATGTCCTGGCGGTGCTCTCGCGACCGTTTTGCCATCTAGATCGTTCCTCCTGTCCTGGACGCTTGCTGCATGTCCCGGTCAGGGGGAGGGCCGCGGCCGCTTCCCATGGGTTGAAGGTAGCACGGCGGTGTGATCACGCGCCAGGGTCAATGGTCCCTGAATTCCCTCCCGACCCAGGTGGCGGTCACTCACCAGTCGGCCGCGACCAGATCGGCCACCTGACCAGACACCGCCGACAGTGCCTCCGCCGCGGTCAGCCCGTCTCCCACCATGGCCTCCGGCCAGACGTCGCAGAGCGGCTGGAGAACGAAGAGACGCTCGGCGGCCCGGGGATGTGGCACCTGGAGGTCCGGCGTGTCTATCACCTGGTCGTCCACGGCCACGATGTCGAGGTCGAGGGTGCGAGGGCCCCATCGGACGGTCCGCACCCGATCATTAGCTGTCTCGATCTGTTGAAGGGTTGCGAGGAGCTTCGCTGGCGCGAGGTCGGTATCGAGGAGGACGACCGCGTTGAGAAACGGATCCTGAGCCGGGCCTCCCACCGGTTCCGTCTCGTACAGACCCGAGATCGCCTCGATGGTCCCCAGGCCCTCGAGCTCTGCCACCGCCTGGCGCAGGTGGTCGACCCGTCCTCCCTGGTTCGACCCGAGGGCGATGGCATATCGGGTCATCGATACCGATCGATCGTGACCGCAACGTCGCCAAACTCGAGAGGGATCGGCGCTTCCGGCTTGTGCACGGTCACGGACACCCTCTCGACACGAGGCTCGCCGAGGACCTTCCTCGCCACGCGGTCGGCCACGGTCTCGATGAGCAGGTGACTCTCTCCGGCGACGACGTCATGGGCCGCCTGGGCCAGCCGCCCGTAGTCGACGGTGTCGGCGAGCTCGTCCGAGACCGCAGCCCCGGTGAGGTCCAGGTACACGGTGAGGTCGATCAGGAATGGCTGGGGCTCGACCCGTTCATGCTCCAGCAAGCCGTGACGGGCGAGAACTTGAATTCCTTTGATCTCGATCCGATCGGTCACGAGACAGCGGATGCCGGGATGAGCGAGCGGCCCTCCGGCCCCAACGCCCGGCCCAGGATCTGCTGGATGACGGCCAGGGCCAGGATCGGGTCCTGGACCAGACCGGATGTGACCAGGAAACCGCCGAGCAGGCCACCCACCATGTCGTCGATCACCTCCCGGTGCACGAGGACTCTGGACCGGCGCTTCGAGGTCGCCTTGGTCAGGGTGGCGAAGAACTGGTCCACGTCCTCGCTGGTCAGATCGGCGCCGATCGGGACCGAAAAAGTGGCCATGCCGGCCTCGCGGTAGGCGAGGAGGTTCTGATTGCCGGGAAGCATCGACACCACGGTGTTGATCCCTGCCTCCTCCACCAGCCAGGTGATCTCCTCCTCCCGTCTCACCCGCCGATGCTGGAAGCCGGAGCCACCGACCCGTTCGGACACGGCCAAACGATCGGTTATGACCCAGGTGAATCCCCGGGGCTTGAGTCCTGCGACCATTCGTGCCATGTCCCGTGGCTCACGATAGCCGCGGCAAGGCTCAGAGCCGCTCTTGAAGAAACAACGTCGTGAACCCGAAAAACCCTTGCGCCACGCTCGAATCCGAGAGCCGTGGTGACCGCGGTGACCCCGTCGCGAGCGCCGGGATCGTCGATCCCCGTGATCCTGCCCAGGAAGGCTTTGCGCGAGGTGCCGAGCACCACCGGGTACCCGGATTCGACCAGCCGGGGGAGGCCGTCGATCAGTTGGAGATTGTGATTTGCGGTCTTGCCGAAGCCGATGCCGGGATCGATGCTGACCGAGGCCGGATCCACACCAGCACCGATGATCTGGCCGGCCCGTTCCTCGAGGAAACCCGCGACCTCGGCCACCACATCGCCGTAGACAGGATCCTGTTGCATCGTCCTCGGAGTGCCCTTCATGTGCATGAGGACCACCCCGGCACCCGACCCGGCCAGTACCCCGACCATGCGCTCGGCTCCTGCAGCGGTGACGTCGTTGACGATCTCGGCTCCCGCCTCCAAGGCCGCCGACGCCACCTCGGGCTTCGAGGTGTCTATCGACACCACCAGTCCCGATTCGACCAGCCCCGTCACCACCGGGACGACACGCCCCGTCTCTTCGTCCGCGTTCACGGGCAATGCCCCGGGGCGGGTCGACTCTCCGCCAACGTCGACAAGGTCCGCCCCCGCTTTGGCCATCTCCAGCCCGGCGGCGATCGCCCGGTCCGGATCGAGATGGACACCCCCATCCGAGAACGAGTCGGGCGTGACATTGATGACGCCCATGATCAACCCTCTGGAGACGTCCAGCTCCCTGGTGCGAAGCTTCCAGATCACCGATCGCTCCTAGCGAACGGTGCCGAATAGAAGCGCCATCGCCTCGGCCCTGGTGGCCGGCTGCGACTCCATTATCCCCCGCACCGCCGACGTGACCGTGGTGGCCCCGGGCTTCTTCACCCCACGCATCGACATGCACAGGTGCTCAGCCTCCACGACGACCATCACCCCGAGCGGCTCGAGTCGATCGGTGAGAGCGTCCGCCACCTGGGCGGTGAGCCGCTCCTGCATCTGGGGGCGGCGGGCGAAGCCCTCGACCAGACGCGCCAGCTTGGAGAGCCCGGTCACCCGGCCCCTTGGTATGTAGGCGACGTGCGCCTGCCCGTGAAAGGGCACGAAATGGTGCTCACACATCGAGTAGAACGGGATCTCGCGCACCATCACGATCTCCTGATAGTGCTCGTCACCGAAGAAGGCGTCGACCACGTCCCCCGGCTCCCGATGCAGGCCGTCGAAGACCTCCGCGTAGAAGTTGGCCACGCGCTCCGGGGTGTCGGACAGACCCTCCCTCTCCGGGTCCTCGCCCAGCGCTTCGATGATCTCCCGGACGGCCTTCTCGATTCGACCCCGATCGATGGTGACCTCGATCCCATCCTCGAACTCGCTCATGAGTTGAAGTTACCGGAGGGATCTGGGATATCTGCCGGTGTCTTGACAAAGCCGTCATAGTGACTGTATGATGATGTCAGAATGACATCGCCCATGATGTCACCTACAAGGAGGAGTGAAAATGATGATCTTCACCGATCAACCAGATGTCCTGGAGACCGTGTTGGAGCAGAGGATCCGGAGGGTGCGACAGAGACGGCCGACGGTTGGAGAGTTGCCGAGCCGCCAGGTCGCCGACGCCATGCGCTGGGGCCAACCAAGATAGGAGCGATATTCGATGCAGTTGACCCAGACAGAACAACTGATGGAGGCCGCTGTTCAAGCCCAGTTGCGGCTGGCCAACCCCGATCTGGCGTCCTTGGGCGCCGACCTGCTCGACGTCCTTCGGCCCGCGCTGCGACAGGCAATCATGGAGGTCGTGGAGATGGCCGCCCAAGAAGTGAACGGGCAATTGGTAGGCCAACGCGTCGAGGTACGACTCGTGGACGGCGACCCAGAGCTCAGCGTGCGCTCCGACGAGTCCAGGGTCCCTCCCCCACCGCCGGATGCGGAGGCGGTGGACGCCGAGGCCCGGATCACCCTTCGAGTCCCCGCCTATCTGAAGGACCTCATCACAGAAGCGGCCGAAGGGGCCGGCGACTCGATCAACTCGTTCGTGGTCGAGACGCTGCGCACCAAGGCGTACGAGCGCGGGAGCTCGAACTCGGTGAGACGGACCATCGATCTGTGATCGACCGGGAGTTCGCCGTAGACGGGAACCCGGTGGTCCGGATCTCGATCAGATCCGGGAGGGTGAATGTCGAGGAGGGCGATGCAGGAGTGGTCCGGCTCAGGGTCGACAGCAGCGACTCACATTTCGAGCTCCGGCAGCGCGTGGATGCCATCGAAGCCTCCGGCGCCGGGCGGACCTACGTCACCGTGAGCCTGCCCCCGTTGGGAGATGTCGTGATCGAGACATCGAGTGGCGACATCACCGTCGCACCTCGGCTTGCCCGGCTCGACGCGGTGACCGCCAGCGGCAACGTCGATTTCGATTCAATCGAGCGGCTGCGGGCCAAGACCGCCAGCGGCCGGGTCAGGGGCAATCGTGTCGACGGTGAAGCAAGCTGTGTCACCGCGTCGGGGAGCATCAAGATCGCCCAGATGACGGACCGGGCCGACCTCTCCACCGCCTCAGGAGATGTGACGATCGGAGAATGTGCCGGAGCCCTTCATTGCGCCACGCTTTCCGGCAACGTCAAGATCGAGAAGGTCACGGGCCCGTTTGTCAAGGTCAAGTCGATGTCCGGCGGGGTCAAGCTTGGTATCCCGCCTCGGACTCGGCTCGAACTGGACGCCGAATCCCTATCCGGCAAGGTCAGCCTTCCCGACCCCAGCACCCGCCCCGAACCGCCGGAGCGCGAGATAAGTGTGAAGGTGAGGCTGGTGTCCGGCGATCTGAAGATCGAACGGGTTTCGTGACGACATGTTTTTCGTAGTGCGCCGTGTCTTTGTGACGCGCTCGGACAGGAGTGCGGCTACCCGCCTTCGGTGGCGGGCCGGCTCGACCGGCGCAGCTTGCGGTTGAGAGTGAGGGACTCGGTGACCGGCTCATCTTCGATCTCCACCTCTTCCGTAGCGGCAATCTGCTCCCGGGTCTGGGGGATGACCGGGTTGTCGGGATACTTGATCCGGAGGGCGCCCTCGGAGGTGTGCTCCCACTTCGGAACGTCGGCGAACAACTGGGCCACCTGATCCCGGTCGACGGTCTCGTTCTCGAGCAGGGCCGAGACCATTTGTTCCATCGAGTCCTGATGATGCTCCAGGATCAGGCGCGCCTCCTCGTGGGCGGCGTTGATCATCTTGCGAACCTCGTTGTCGATGTTGGCCGCGACCTCGTCCGAGTAATCCTGTTGACGGGAGTAGTCACGGCCCAAGAACACTTCGCCGTTCGGCTTCCCGTACTGCATGGGGCCGAGGATGTCGCTCATCCCGTACTCCATCACCATCCGCCGGGCGATGGCGGTGGCCTTCTCGATGTCGTTGGCCGCCCCGGTGGTGGGATCGGCGAAGATGAGCTCCTCGGCCGTGCGACCACCGAGAAGCATGGCCAGCTGATCGACCAGCTCGGAACGGCGGACCAGGTACTTGTCATGGGTCGGGAGCGCCAGGGTGTGACCGAGGGAACGGCCTCGGGCCACGATGGTCACCTTGTGGACCGGGTCGGAGTTGGGTAGGGCGTATCCCACGAGGGCGTGACCCGTCTCGTGATAGGCAATCAGCCGCTTCTCCTCGTCGGTCATGACCTTGCTCTTCCGCTCGGGCCCGGCGATGACCCGATCGATCGCCTCCTCCAGCTCGAGCATCCCGATGTCCTTGCGCCGTCGTCTCGTGGCGAGCAGGGCTGCCTCGTTGATCAAGTTGGCCAGATCGGCGCCGGTGAACCCGGGCGTCCTCCGGGCCAGCACCCCGAGATCGATCTCGTCATTGAGCGGCTTGCCCTTCGAGTGGACTTCGAGGATGTCTTTGCGCCCCTCGACGTCCGGAGCGTCCACGACGATCTGACGGTCGAAACGACCTGGGCGGAGGAGAGCGGGGTCGAGGATGTCGGGCCGATTGGTCGCCGCCATGACGATGACGCCGCTGTTGCCCTCGAAGCCGTCGAGCTCGACCAGGAGCTGGTTCAGGGTCTGCTCACGCTCGTCATGGCCTCCACCGAGACCGGCGCCACGATGACGGCCGACGGCGTCGATCTCGTCGATGAACACAATCGCAGGGGCATTCTGCTTGGCCTGGTCGAACAGGTCACGGACCCGGGACGCACCGACACCGACGAACATCTCGACGAAGTCAGAACCGGAGATCGAGAGGAAGGGAACCCCGGCCTCGCCGGCCACCGCCTTGGCAAGCAAGGTCTTGCCCGTTCCGGGAGGGCCGAAAAGGAGCACGCCGCGAGGGATCTTGGCCCCCATCTGGCGGTACTTGTCCGGGTTCTGGAGGAAGTCCTTGATCTCCTCGAGCTCCTCCTTGGCCTCGATGAGCCCGGCGACGTCGTCGAAGGTGATCTTGGGCTGCTCTTTGCCGACGAGCTTTGCCCTGGACTTGCCGAACTGCATGACGCGGTTCCCGCCGCCCTGCATTTGCATGAAGATGAAGACCATGAACCCGAGCAGGAAAAGCCAGGGAAGGAAGCTGATCAGAACTTCCCAGAAGCCCGGGGGCTGAGGGTCGGAGCTGAACGGGATGCCGGATTCCCGGATCAGGGTGACGAGATCGCCTTCGGCGCCCTCGGGATAGCTGGAGACCTGATCCCAGGCCTCTGCTGGCAGGGTGGAATCCGTGAGCCGGCCCTGCAGCTCGTTCGAGCGGGCCAGCATCTCGACCGCCTCGTAGTCGCCCGCCTCCACGCTTTCGATGAATTCGGAGAGCTCGACGACGTCGGGCCCCTGCACCTGGTCGAACCACCACTGAGCCAGGATGGCCAACATGATTATCGACAGGCCGTAGACGACCAGTGTGCGCAGGGTTCGGTTCACTGAGACCTCAAGTCAGAATCGGGGGAACACTCCGGATGGTCAATGCTACGGGAAACGGCCGCGTATTCGTATACCCGGCTCTCGGGTCAACCCTCGGCGCCCATCACGCCGACGTAGGGTAGGTTCCGGTACTTCCCGGCGTAATCGAGGCCATAGCCCACCACGAACTCCGGCCCGATCGGGAAACCGACGTACTTCACCTCCAACGGCACCCTCTGGATGCCCTCCTTGAGCAGCAGCGCGGCTATCTCCAGGGAAGCGGGTTTGCGCACGTTCAGACTCTTCATCAGGTAGTTCAGGGTCAGCCCGGAGTCGATGATGTCCTCGACGATGAGGACATGCCGACCTTCGATCTCCTCGTCGAGGTCTTTGAGGATACGCACCACACCCGAAGTCTGGGTCGATGCCCCGTACGACGACACCGCCATGAAATCGAACTCGACCGGGAGGTCGATGTGACGGGCCAGGTCGGCCATGACCATGAAGGCTCCCCTCAGCACGCCAACCAGCAAGACGTCCTTGCCCCGGTAGTCCGTCGTGATCTGCCCGCCGAGGTCGGCGAGCTTGTCTTCGATTTGCTCGGCGGTGATCAGGGGCTCGATGTCCATCCGGATTCCTCTCTGGCGAACAGGGAAAGGTAGCCGTTGGCTCCGGGCTGATACCAAGCGACCGGAAGCCTCCTCTCCCCGGGCAGCCAGGCCGGCTCGTCGTCTGCACGTACCACCAGTCGACCCTCCTCGTCAACTCTTGCGTCCAGCGCGACATCGGTGGGGAACACCGCAGACCACGATCCCACGGGGAAGACCCGGCACGGGCCCTCGAGACGATCGACGAGGATCTCGAATCGGCCCACCTCGTTCCAACCCACCTCGAGATCGACCTGAGCAACGGCACCACGCCCGTCCCCAGGCGGCCTGAACACGAGAAGGGGCCCTTGGTGGGTCACCTCCAGGCCCTCCCCGAGAACCGTCGCCCTTCGTCGGCGCGTGGCCACCTCCCAGATCGCGGTCATCTCTCCCGCGTTGCCACCGTAGGGCGGCCGAAGCCGGCTCAGGCACCGGCGGATAGCCCGGTCGGCGACCGACCGCGGCACGGCCTGCAACGAGCCGATGGGAAGCGCCAGAGTCGAGTTGGACTCGACGACCGGCAGCGATGTGGCCAGGGAAGCCAGGTGCTCCTCGTCGGATTGGATCAACGAGGCAGAACGGGCCAGCGCCTCGACCAGCTTCGGGTTGAACCGGCCGGCCAGATCGGGGATGACTTCGAGACGGATTGCGTTCCTCCGCACCCCGGGGTCGAGATTGGTCGGGTCGTCCTCGTAAGGCAGCCCGGCCAGCCCGGCCAGCTCCCTGGTCTCCGCCCGCGACACCCGGAGCATCGGGCGCGCCACCTGCCCCTTCCGGGGTGGGATCCCGGCCAACCCGGCCGGGCCGGCGCCGCGAAGCAGGTTCATCAGCACGGTCTCGGCCTGATCGTCGAGGGTGTGGGCTGTGAGCAGGGCCTCGCCAGGGCGCAGCGAGCCGATAAGCGCCCGATACCTCCGGTCACGGGCGTGTCCCTCCAACGAGGCACCGACCGGCACGTCTGTCTCCACTACGACGAGGGGCGTACCCGTCTGATCGGCCACGGCACGAGCTGCCTGCTCGAGACGTGCCGAGGCGGCCAGCCGATGATTGACATGCACAGCCCTTCGCCCTTGTCCCCGATGTGCGATGAGATAGGCGAGGGACGCCGAGTCGGCCCCACCGGAGAGAGCGATCACCGGTTCCTGCTCGGGCAGGTCGAGGAGGTCGAGCAGTCTCTCCCTGAGCTGGGTCAGGCGACGCGGCTCAGCCATCGCTCGGGGCTTTCGATCTCCTCGAGCGTGGGAAGGCTGCTCGCCCCCCGGAAGGCGAGACCCACGGCCTCCCAGCCGGCCTCGCGCTCGACGATCTCGATGAAGCGCTCCCCCATCCGGTACTGGTTCATCTTCATCTCCAGCCCGGTGAGCCGGAAGAACGCCGCCGTTCGCTTGTCCTGCCGGCGCGCTTTGAGCACCTTGCTCATCCTCTCCTGTGTGCGCAGGTGCTCGCTGCCGAGCCGATCCATGACTACGTGGCCATGACCCTCGAGGAGCGACATCAGCGCTTGGACTTTGTCGATGACGACGTTTTGCTCCGACGAGGCGAACAGGCCGAGAAGGCCCCGTTCGTCGATCACCGGCCCACCCGAGTACCGTCGGCGGGTCACCTCTTCGATGACCCGGTTCAGTCGTCCCGGCTCCGGCTTCGAGTGCTCCACCAGGTCGCTGACCAGCCCCATGAAGTAAGCCCGTAGCCAGGGGACTCCCTGGAACTGGGCCCGATGGGTCAATTCATGCAGAGCCACCCAGAATCTGAACTCCTCGGGTCGGAATTGATGGACCCGCTCCATCTGGATGATGTTGGGCCCGACGAAAGCGACGACGTCGGCGTCCTCGCCGGTGGGCAGGACCAGTTCGTACTGGCCGAGGACACGTCGGGCGATGACCCCCAGCACCGCGGTCAGCTCGGCCTGGACCATGCGGTTGGCCAGTGAGCCGACCCCCCTCGCTCCCGGTCCCGCTGATTCCAACTTCTCCCTGAGCTGACGTTGGAGTGGTTCCATGAGATGGCTGAAGCTGGCCACGTTGCGTTCTATCCACTCGGAGCGGCCGATGACGATGGTCGTCGGGTCACCGGGAAGGTCGAGACCTGTCGCCGGTGGCACCAGCCGGGAGACCTGACCGGTGAGGCGGATCATGTCGGCTTCGAGCGCAGGGCGGTGATAGGTCTCGGCGAGCGGGTAGGTCCCTGCGATCCTGTCGGCGAGACGACCCGAGCCGGGCCGGCTGGAAGTCACTCATTGACGATTCGATACCGCCTGCGCACGACCCTCGTGAAGTACTGGATCGTGGTCATGACGATGACCAGGACGGCGAGCACGATCCCGGTCGGGATCATGTAGCGGTATGTCCAGTCGGGGAGTGGCTCGGTGGCCTCGGGCGTGGTCATCTGCACCGCAGGCTCGATGCCGGAGGTGGGCGCCGGTTCCTCGGCGACCGTGGTCGAGGTGGGCTCTTCACCCTCGGTGCCCAGCGCCGGTGTCACCAGTAACAGGGCCTGGGCGGCGAGGATGGCGAGGAGGGTCGCGACGCGGCTGAATCGCTTCATCTGAGGCGCAGGTTAGTGGCCGGTCGGCCGATGGATGCCGTGGTCTAAGACGAGGCGGCCTCACGGGCAAGGGCCTCCCGCAGTCTCTGAAGGAACTCGGCTGGCACATCCTCGGCCAGCCGCTCTCTGACAACGATCTGGAGCCGCGCCTCGAAGTCGAAGCTCTTGAGACATCCGGAGCAATCCTCGAGGTGGGCCCGAATCACGGACGACGTCGTCTCCTCGATCTCACGGTCCAGATACTGATAGAGGTTGGTCAGTGCGTCGTCACACTCGTGGCCGCTCATGGTCGCTCCGCGCCTTCAGGCACAAGGCCTCTCTTGACTGCGTAATCCCATAACGATTTCTCCATCGCCTTTCTTCCCCGGTGCAGGCGCGACATGACGGTACCGATGGGTATGTCGAGGATGTCGGCTATCTCTTTGTAGGAGAAACCGGCTAGATCGGCTAGGAGGACAGGGAGACGGAAATTCTCGGGCAGATCCTCGACCGCCTCCTTGATATCGGACTCGACCAACCCGTCCAGCACGCGCTCCTCGGTCGACCGCGCCGCCTCGGCGGATTCCTCGGAGCCGATGTTTCGATAGAGGTAGAGATCCTCCACCGCGCCAAGGTCGACCTCGGACGGGCGCCGCGAGTCCTTGCGGTACTTGTTGATATAGGTGTTGGTCAGGATCCGGTAGAGCCATGCTTTGAGGTTGGTTCCCTCTTCGAAGGTGTGATATGCCCGGTATGCCTTGAGGAACGTCTCCTGCACCAGGTCCTCGGCGTCGGCCGGGTTGCGGGTCATGCGCATGGCAGCGCTGTAGAGCTGAGGAGCGAACTGCATGGCGTCGCGCTCGAAGTTGGCCTGGTCAGCCACGATGGAACGGTACAGGGCAGCGGGGGAAAGCCCTAAGTCCGGTCTCGGGTTCGTTGAACGGGCGGAGTCGGCCACGGGCCTCGGGCCAGGACCAAGCCGGAGTCGACGGAGCCGGAGAGGGGAGTCGAACCCCTGGCCTACGCATTACGAGTGCGTTGCTCTACCACTGAGCTACTCCGGCGGGAGTCCCAATGGTAAAGCCAGAGCGTCCCCTGGGCCAGATGACCCTTGGTCTCCCCATCGAGCCATGTCTCGGGAGGAGGACAAGTATCAGTCTTCGGAGCCGAGACCGGCGAAGAGGTTGGCCAGGACCAGCTCACGTCGAAGGTTGGCGTGGATATCGACCACCGCGTCGAGGATCTTCTCGGCCGACGCAACCGCCTTGCGTGGGCTGACGTCGGTGAACCCGCCGAGGGGGAGGTCGGAATTGCGCACCGGGCCCCCCATCTGCAGCGACGCCGAGTCGGTGTACCAGGAGGCGAGGATCTCCAGCCCGTTGACGAGAAGCGACTGCTCGGCCCTTCTCCGCGCCCGCTGCTCACGGTCTTTGGACATCTCCCCGGACACGGACTGGTCGACGAGGGGGCTGATCTCGGCGAGGACGATCGCGGCGAGGCGGTGCCCGTCCCCTGGATGAGCCGTCACCTCACCAGGGATCGAGAGCCATAGGTCACGAAACTGAGACACCTCCGCCCGGTCCATCAGGGCCAGGGCGAGCCCGGGTCGACCCCCCGATACGACCGTCACGCTCTCGGCCATCGCCTGATCCATGCCTCGCTCCCCGAGGGCGGCCACCATGGTCGGCAGCGGCACCCTGCCGACATGGACTGTGCGGCATCGGGAAGCGACCGTGGCCGGGAAGTCGTCTTCGGACTCGGCCACCAGGAGGAAGACAACCGACGCCGTTGGCTCTTCGAGGGTCTTGAGCAGAGCATTTGCTGCCTGCTCGGTCATCGATCCTGCCTCCGGGATGAGGAACACGGAACGCTCCGATTCGACCGGTCGAAGAGAGGCTCTGGTCACGACCGTTCGCGCCTGGTCGACCCCGAGGCTGGTCGCGCCCTCGGGCTCGACCACGGTCACGTCGGGGTGAGCGCCGACCCGGACCAGACGGCAGGAACGACACTCCACCTGATGCCTGCCCGCATCGGGACAGAGCAGAGCGGCGGCGAACCGGCTGGCCAGCGTGCCCTTCCCCACCGAGTCCGGTCCTGTGAAGAGGTATGCCTGGGCGGGTGAGGAGACCTCACGTCGGAGCAGGTCCACCACCCGATCGTGGCCGATCACCCCGTCGAATGGGTCAATCATCTTTCGATCACCCCCAACACCTGCTCCACCAGCTCTTCCACCGATTCGGCGCCGTCGAGCAACGTCACCCGATCCGGCTCGGCAATGGCGAGGTCCCGATAGCCGGCTCTCACCGCCTCCTGGAACTCCAGGCTCTCGCTACCGATCCGATCGGGCCGGCCCTGACGGGCCAGAGCGGTGCCGGAATCGACCTCTATGACGAAGACACGCCCCGGTTCCACCCCACCCAGTGCAGCCTCGTTGATCTGGCGAACCAGGTCCACCCCCAGGCCACGTGCCCGGCCCTGATAGCTGATCGAGGAGTAGTAGGTGCGGTCGCTGATCACCCATGCGCCGCGCTCCAAGGCGGGGGCTACGACCTCACGCATCAGCTGGGCCCGCTGGGCGGCGAACAGCAGCGCCTCCGCCCATGGATCAACGTGAGCTGAGTCCAGCAAGAGCTCGCGAATTTGCTCGCCGAGCGACGTGCCGCCGGGCTCCCGCACCTCCACCACCTCATCCCCATTGGCCCGCAGACGGGATGCCAATGCGGCAGACAAGGTGGTCTTGCCACTGCCATCGCCGCCCTCCAGCGCAATATATCGGTGGTTTCGGGGTCCTTTCCCTGTCACTGTGACAGACGGTAACGGTCCCCCGGGACACGGGTCGTGTTGACATCGGCCCGTCTCATCAAGTCAACTCACCACCCCATGCCCAAGAGCCTCGTCATAGTGGAGTCGCCGACCAAGGCCCGAACCATCTCAGGTTTCCTCGGGCCGGACGTGGCCGTGGAGTCGTCGATGGGCCACATCCGCGACCTGCCCCGCTCGGCGGCGGAGATCCCGGCGAGCGCAAAAGGCAAGGGCTGGGCCCGTCTCGGCGTGGACGTCGACAACGACTTCGAACCGCTCTATGTGATCCCCAAGGAGAGAAAAGACAGAGTCAAGAAGCTCAAGGAGCTGCTGGCGGGAGTGGACCAGCTCTATCTGGCTACCGACGAGGATCGCGAAGGAGAGTCGATCGCCTGGCACCTGACCGAGGCCCTCAGACCGAAGGTGCCGGTGCACCGCATGGTGTTCCACGAGATCACCCAGCATGCCATCGAGGACGCCTTCGCCAACCCCCGTGACCTCGATCTTCGGCTGGTGCAGGCCCAGGAGGCCCGGCGCATCCTCGACCGTCTCTACGGCTTCGAGGTCTCTCCCGTTCTGTGGCGAAAGGTCCAGCAAGGGCTTTCCGCCGGCAGGGTGCAGAGCGTGGCGGTGCGCATCGTCGTGGAACGGGAGCGGGAGCGAATGCGGTTCACGGCTGCTTCGTACTGGAGCCTGGAGGGGACCTTTGCCCCGGTCGACGATCTCGATCGCGTGTTCGAGGCAACCCTGTTCCAGGTCGACGAGTCACGCGTCGCCACCGGCAAGGAGTTCGACTCGACCGGTAAGCCGAAACCGGGAGCCCTCGTCCTCGATCAGGAGGGGGCGACCGCACTCGCCCAAGGCCTGCTCGAATCGAGGTTCGAGGTGCAGTCGGTCGAGGAGAAGCCATACCGCCGCTCCCCCCAACCCCCGTTCCGGACCTCGACCCTGCAGCAGGAGGCTGCGCGGAAGCTTCGCTTCTCCTCGTCCCGCACGATGTCGGTAGCCCAGCGCCTCTACGAGAACGGATACATCACGTATATGCGCACCGACTCGACATCGCTGGCCGAATCGGCCCTGGCCTCGGCTCGATCGCAGATCACCAAGTTGTATGGGGAGGAATACCTCTCTCCCAAGCCCCGCACCTACGCATCGAAGGTGAAGGGTGCCCAGGAGGCCCATGAGGCGATCCGCCCCGCCGGGGACGACCAATTCCAGACGCCGGAGCAGATGGCCTCCGCGGTCGGCCCGGACGAGGCCCGGCTCTACGAGCTCATCTGGAAGCGAACCCTTGCGTCGCAGATGGCCGATGCTGTCGGTGTCAGCGTGTCCGCCCGGCTGGGAGCGGAGACAGCCGATGGCAGGAAAGCCGTCTTCGGTACCAGCGGCAGGACCATCACCTTCCCTGGCTTCATGCGGGTCTACGTCCAAGGCAGCGACGATCCCGAGTCCGACCCCGAGGACAAGGAGCGCGCCCTACCCCCGCTCACCGCAGGCGACCCGCTGGCCGTCCAGAGCCTCGAGCCGACCGGGCACGAGACTCGTCCCCCCGCCCGATACACCGAGGCCTCACTCGTGCAGCGTCTCGAAGAGCTCGGAGTGGGTCGGCCCTCGACCTATGCCTCCATCATGACCACGATCCAGGATCGGGGATATGTATGGAAGAAGGGCTCGGCGTTGGTCCCGACCTTCGTCGCCTTCGGTGTGGTGGGCCTGCTCGAAAAGCACTTCCCCCAACTCGTCGACTACAGCTTCACCGCCTCCATGGAGGACGATCTCGACCGCATCGCCGCCGGGCAGGAGGAATCGGTTCCCTGGCTCACCCAGTTCTACTTCGGCGACGATGGGCTCAAGCACAAGGTGGCCACCCACCTCGACGAGATCGACCCGAGGGCGGTGGGCTCGATACCGATCGGGACCGACGAGTCGGGCACCGACGTGGTGGCCAGGATCGGTAGATACGGGCCCTATGTCGAGATCGGGGAGGAGAGGGCATCCATCCCGGAAGACCTACCCCCCGACGAGCTTACGGTCGAGAAGGCCATCGAACTGGTCCAGCATCAGAACGCCGGCGACAAGATCTTCGGGACCGACCCCGAGACCGGGTTGACCGTTTACGGAAAGACCGGTCGCTTCGGGCCGTACGTGCAGCTGGGCGAGGTCGAGGAGGGCAGCAAGGAGAGGCCGAGACGGGCATCCCTGTTCAAGACGATGTCGCTGGACGAGTTGTCGCTTGACACCGCGCTCAGCCTCCTCTCCCTTCCCCGCACCGTAGGCACCGACTCAGAGGGCGTCGAGATCATCGCCCTCAACGGCCGATATGGGCCCTATATCCAGCGCGGCTCCGATCGGCGCAGCCTGGAGAGCGAGGACCAGCTGTTCACCCTCACCGTGGAAGAGGCGCTCCGAATACTGGCCGAGCCTCCTCGCCGGCGAGGCCAGCGGGCTGCGGCAGCGCTGAAGGAGCTGGGCCAGGACCCGGTGAGCGGAAAGTCTGTCACCGTGCGGACCGGGCGTTATGGGCCGTATGTCACCGACGGCGAGGTCAACGCCTCTCTCCGTCAGGGCGACTCGCCGGAGACCATCACCATCGAACGGGCCGCTGAGCTGCTCGCCGCCCGTCGGGAGCGGATCGGAAGCTGACCTCCCGTTGCGAATTGGGACGAGCGATGTCACATGCGGAGGCTTTCGGTCCCAATTTCTCAGGTCAGAGCACCGTGGCAGCCATCTCGGCCAGCGGCGAGCGAACCGTCTTCTCCAGGGTGACGTGCCCGAAGAGTGGCGACCCCTTTAACTTCTCGATCAGCGCGGCCATGCCCCCGAAAGGTGAGATGTACGGGTTGTCGACCTGGGTCAGGTCACCACAGAACACCACCTTCGAATCCCGCGACATTCGGGTGAGGATCACCTTCAGGGTGGGCAGCTCCAGGTTCTGTGCCTCATCGATGATGACGAACTCGCCGGTGATCGAGCGTCCACGAAGATAGGTGACAGCCGCCATCTCGAGCTCCCCGCGGTCGACCAGCTCTTCGATGGCGTGTTTGGCCCCATCCACCCCTGCGTCGGAGAACAGGGCGTATAGGTTGTCGTGCACCGCTGCCATCCAGGGGGCCAACTTCTCGTTGAGATCCCCAGGCAGATAGCCCACTTCCTGCCGTCCTACTGCGACCAGCGGTCGGTAGACAGATACCCGGCGGTACCGCCCCTGCTCGAGGACCTGTTCCAGGGCGGCGGCGAGGGCCAGAAACGTCTTGCCCGTCCCGGCCATGCCCATGAGGGACACGGCCGGGATGTCCGGGTCGAGCAGCTGGTGAAGGGCGACGGTCTGCCTCACGTTCTTCGGCTCCACTCCGAAGGCACGGACATGGCCCGGAACCCGTTCGACGACAACGGTTGGCTCGGCCTGGATCACGCGGGCGAGTGCCGAGCGCGAGGACCCTGATCTGAGTAGGACGAATTGGTTGACCATGGCCTCGAGCCCTTGCAGAGCGATCTTCCCCTCGTCGAACAGACGGTCGATCGTCTCCCCGTCGGTGAGATGCTCGACTAGACCTGATTGCAGCTGTTCCACCGGCACCGTGTCGGCGCGATAGTCCTGGACGGGGACACCGAGCTGGGCACCCTTGATCCGGAGTGAAGCGTCCTTGGTGACCAGGACCGCCGGGGCCTGCTCGTGCAGGTTCAGGCAGGTGGCCAGGATCCTGTGGTCCGGGGAGATCGGGTCGAGAACGGCGGGGAGACGGTCGGACACCACGCCGTTGAGCTCGATCCTGAGAGTCCCGCCGCCCGGAATCGGCACTGGCTCACGCATCCCGCCGGAGCGTGACGCGCCCAGGTCCTCGAGCAGGCGAATGGCCGCCCGGGCGTTGGCCCCGACTTCATCCATCCGGGTCTTCTTCCGGTCGAGCTCTTCGACTACCACCAACGGCAAGACGACATCGTGCTCGTCGAATCTGAGTGGCGACTGCGGGTCGGCGAGAAGCACACAGGTGTCGAGAACGTACGTGGCCACCGGGTCGGCATGCTCAGAGGTGTTCGCCAAGGACCACAGCATCCCGCCGGCCGCAACGAATTACAAGGATCGTCGTCGGTCAGCCTCGAGCCTCGACCCGGAACACCGGGAACCGGCCCGCCGTTGCCGCGAAGTCGGCCGTCGTCGGGTTGTCCGGGACATCCATGTAGGGGCGGGGAAATGTCTCCCTGGCGTAGTAGGCGGCGACGGCCTCTGTCGCCACGTGACCCGCTACCTCCTCGAGACGCACCCGTCGCTCGCTCGACCCGTGGCGCAGGGTCACGTTTGGATCAGAGCGCACGTTGCGCACCCACGCCACCTCACCGTAGGGCGCGACCAGGTATTCGGAGCCGCCCAGCTCGATTGGGCTCACCGGCACCTGGCGCGATTTCCCACTCATCCGCCCGGTGGTGGTCAGCACCTCGGTCCGACCCCAACCTCTTCGCGCCATCCAGGACGTGAGCCGGTTGATATTGGCGCTGGCCTCGTATGGCTTGGCCATGCCGCCAACCTAGCGATCAGCGTCGCCTGGCCGCCCAGGTCAGGAACTCTTTGAGTGGCTTGGCGTTTGCCACCCGCTCGGTGGTGACCCAGCCCCGCTGCGCATAGGTGACCCCGTAATCCATCCGCACCAGGTCACCGGTGTGATGTGAGTCGGTGTCGATGACAAAGTCGATGTCACGGGTCATGGCGAGACGTGACACCTCGGCGGTCGCGTCGAGGCGATCGAGCGCGCCGTTGATCTCCAGCGCCACACCGGTGACCTCGAGGGCCTCGAGCACGACGTCGATGTCGAGCTCGACACCGGGCCGCCGACCCACGTAGCGCCCGCTGAGATGCCCGATGGCATTGACCGCCGGGTCGTGGAGCGCGTTGAGGATCCGGACGGTCTGCCCTTCCCGGGACAAGTCGAAATGGGAGTGGATCGAGGCGACGCAGTAGTCGAACTCCATCCTGAATTCGGGGTCGTAGTCGAGACCGCCGTCGGGCCCGATGTTGAGCTCGCAACCGAAGAGAAGCCGGATGTCGGGATACCGGTCCTGGACGGCACGGATCCTGTCCCGGTGCTGGAGCATCACCTCCCGGCTCGACCCGTTGATGGCCAGATCCTCTCCGTGATCGGTGAAGGCGACGTACTCGTACCCCTGAGCCAGCGCTGCCTCGACCATCTCCTCGATCGTGGACCGCCCGTCCCCTGACCGGTCGGAGTGGTAGTGGAGGTCCCCCTTGATCTGGTCCCGCTGGATCAATGACGGCAGCTCCCCGGTGCTGGCCGCCTCTATCTCATGGGTTCCCTCACGCAACGGGGGCGGGACGAGCTGCAATTCCAGAGCCTTGTAGATGTCCTCCTCCGTGGCCGCGGCGATGACCCGGTCGTCCTCGAAGAGCCCGTATTCGCTGAGCACCCATCCCCGATCGATGGCGCGCTGTCTCAAGGCGATGTTGTGAGTCTTCGATCCCGTGAAGTAGAGGAGGGCGGAGCCGATTTGGGCCGGCTCTACGGTGCGGACGTCGACCTGCATGCCTTCCCTGGTCAGGAATGAGGTCTTGGTCCCGCCAGAGCCGATGAGCTCGGCTACTTCGGGCAGACGGGCCACGAATTCGGACACCGAGCTCGGTTCGGTCGTTGCGACCACGATGTCGATGTCGCCCACGGTGTCGGCGAATCGTCGGATCGACCCACAAGGCACGGCCGTCTCCACTCCGTCGAGCGCTGAGATGCGGGCGGCCAGGGAGCGGGCCAGCGGAAGGGCCTCCACCAACGGGGTACGGCGATCCTTGCCGTGGAGACCGAGCCGGTCGATCGCCTTGGCGATCTTCTCCTCGGAGGTCTTCCCCAGCCCGGGCAGCTCACGCAGCTGCTCCGCGGCGATGGCCTCGCGCAGCCCTTCGATGTCCTCGACACCGAGCTCGGCCCTGATCAGCTTGAGGGTCTTGGGGCCGAGGCCGGGGATCTTGGTCAGCTCGACGAATGATGGCGGGTACTTTTCACGGAGCGCGGTGAGCTTGGCCACCTCCCCGGTCTCCATGAACTCGAGGATCTTGTCGGCGGTGGACCCACCGACTCCTTTGATCTCGGTGAGCTGGTTCTTGTCGAGGCCGGTCAGCTCTCCCTGGAAGCCCTCGATCCCGTGAAACGCATTCTCGTAGGCCCGCACCCTGAAGGCTTGGGAGCTGCCCTCGTCGATCTCCGTGAGCTTCGCCAGCTCGGCCAGCATCCGCAGCACTTCGAGACGGGTGGCCATGAAGGGAGCCTAGATCTGCCACTCGTCAGCGATGTCCGCGGTGACCCCGCCGGTGACCTCGAGGAGAGTCGCAGGAGTCAGCTCCAGCTGCAGCCCCCGCCGCCCACCAGACACCGCGATCGTCTCGTGCTGAAACGCCGAGGAATCGAGGACCAGAGGCTGTCGCTTGCGCCGCCCGAACGGGCTGATCCCGCCGGGGACATAACCGGTGTCCCTCTCTGCCGTCGCCGGCGAGGCGAGCGCGCATCGCTTCCCCTCGACGGCTTGGGCGAGCTTCTTCGCGGAGAGACGTCTCGCCACCGGGACCACCGCGACGAGGACCTCGTCATCGACCTCGGCCACCAGGGTCTTGAAGACGCGGTCCGACGCCATCCCTATGGCTTTGGCCACCGCTTCGCCGTATCCCTCGCCCACCTTCTCGTCGACCGCGTACTGGTGGACCTGGTAGGAAGCCCCGGCCCTGTCCAGCTCAGCCGTGGCCCTCGTGGCCTGCCCGGCCACCCGTCACCATCTCTCCACGAGGTGCTCCCGGCCGGGCGGCGGCTCGTATGGCTCGGGCCAGAAGTCGGTGACAATGGTTATCAGGCCGTCGGCGAAAGTGAAGAAAGCCATCCCGTCGGCCGGCTCCTCCCCGGGCAGCTCCCAGCCGAACCACGCCACGCCGTTGGCATCGTCCGCGATCGCGACCTCGAGCCTGAGATGCCAGTCACCCGGGTACTCCTGATTGAACTGGAGATATCGGTCGCGGCCCCGGATTCGCTCCCGGGTCTGAGGCAGCGCGTAGACCACCTCCGGGTGGAGTAGGGCGGCCCATTTCTCCCAGTCGCGAGCGTCCAAGCTCTCGATGAACGTGACTACCCGGTCCCTGTTGTCCGTCACGCAGCCACCCTATCCCCCTACCGGCCGCCCGGGTCATCTTCCCAGCCAGACGCGGGGCTCGAACTCGGCCCGTGCCGTCCTCCCCACCGCCACCTCGCCGAACAAGGGCACGTTTGCGGTCAGGGCGACTGTCACCGCGACGACACGAGTCTTCAAGGATGTGTCCACGTCACACCAGCAACTGATCAACCGTGCCCCGTTGCGCTGGGCCAGCTCGGCGGCGAGACGGTCGGGCGCACCGTCTGCCGCGGGGGGATGGGTGGCCACCGCCGCGGCCAGAGCCGCAGCCTCGGCTGCGGTCGCCGCCTTTTCCCGGGTGTCGTAGAGCACACCCAGTGCCGCAGTGCCCACCCCCACGGTCGCGATCAGGCCACAGAGGCCGAGCATGAGGACGGTTCCGGCCCCGGTGTCGGGCCTCACTTCTCGGTCCGCATGGTGGCACTCGCCGAGAGGTCGACCCCCACCGAATCGGGGAATGGTGCGCCGAGGATGTGACGCATCGACACCGAGACCCGGGCCATGGCGCCCACTCGGGACGGCCTCTCCACCGACACCCGAGCGGAAGCCCGAGTCTCGGGCGTCAGGGAGGCGAGTACCGCTTCAACCGCCCGCGCCGGGTCTGGCGTGGTGGCCGCCACCCTCGCCCCTTCCCTTGCTGCCCCTTGCAGCTCGATTCTGGTGCGGGCCACACCGATGAGCTGCAGTGAGGCCAGAAGAACCAGGATCGCCACTGGCAGTATCAGGAACAACTCGACTGTCACCGAGCCGCGCTCCCCGTTCAGAATCTCCCCGCCACCCAATCGATGACCTTCCCGAACAGGCTCCCCAGCAGCCCGCCCCCGCTCCCCGACTGCAGCCATCTCAGCGCGATGACCGCCAGCGCGGTTGCAGCGAGGATCACCAGGAAGTACTCGACCGTGCCCTGCCCGCGGTCGCCCCGGGCTGCCAGCCATGTGAGCATCCGTGCCATTTCCTCTCCTTTTCGTCCGGTTGCCGACCGGTGCGGGGAGAAGTGCGGATCTCATGAGAAGGGCCCCGAGAGATCTTCGAAGAGATACAGCATCGAGGGGGCATAGAGCAGAAGAACGAGCCCGGGGAGCACGAGGAGGGTGATGGGAAGCATGAGCCGAACCGGAAGCGCGCGGGACCGAGCGACCCTTGTCGCCTTCTCGTCGGCGACATCAGCCTCGATCATGGCGCGGACGGTGTCCCCCAGTGCCGCGCCCGACTTCTGTGCCCTGGCCAGCTGGGACAGGATGCCCCTCAATTCCCCCCTCATCGGAAGGACGGCGTTGGTCAACCCGGAGATGGTGGCGACCCTGGCGGCGCGGGCCAGCTCTTCGTTTCCGGGGAAGGCAGCGGCCACGGTCTGGAGCGCGCCCAGCACGGACCTCCCCGATCGAAGTTCGATGAGGAGAACTATCAGCGCCGGCCTGAGCGCCGACGGGGCACGCCGCAAACGTCTCAGGACATGGAACCCCAGGGCGAAGCACACTCCGAGTAAGGCGCCTGGCGTCCCGGCGATGGCCAGACCGGCCGAGGCCGCGATGAGGGCCTTCACCTGGCCCTCCACAGGATGGCAATCGCGAGAACGAGGCCCAACAAGACCAGGGCGGCGCCGATGAGGGCCGCGGCCCGCTGCGCGGGCTGGCGAAGATACGGCTCCAATCCTCCCCGGGTCAGGGCCCAACCCACACCGATCACCGTGGCAGCCAGGAGCACCGCACCGGTGGCGCGGGCGGGAGCCGACGCGATCGACACTTCGTGCGCCACCTCCACCTGGGCCAGGGCGAGTGCTCCGACCTCGTCGAACAGCGATGCGGGTGAGACGCCGATTTCGCCCGCCCGAGACAGCAATGCCTCGAGCTCGGGCCCCACATCGTCGAATTCCATAGACGCTGCTTTGGCGACCTTGCTCATCGGCGCTCCCTCCTGGCATAGACGAGCGACACCGGGTGCCTGGACAGAGAGAGCCGATCTCTCCACCGACAGGCGCAACGATTCTCCGGCCCGCAACTCGGCGGACACCGCATCGCAGAAGCGGACCGCACGCAGCGACAGGCCGGGCCGTGCCCGCCACCAGACGAGGGCAACCAGCCCCAGGAAAGGGAGGGGGACGGCCAAAGCCAGCGCGAGAAGGCCAAGACGTCGCCAATCGACGCCTGCGGCGAGGCCCACGGCAATGATGGTCCAGGTCACGGTGTGTCCTCGATGCCTTCGTGGCCCACTGCGGCGATCTCGGTGATGGAGCGCGACGGGCCTTCGCGGTCGAGTTGGACAACGAAGTCGATGGCCGCGTGCAGCTGACGTCTCACGGCCACCTCGGCGGTGTCGCCGGCCGACAGGGCGAGCGTCTCCAGACGCCACAACGCCTCCTGGGGCGTATTGGCGTGGATGGTCGACAAGGAGCCACGGTGCCCTGTGTTCAGTGCCCAGATCAGATCCAACGCCTCGGCGCCACGCACCTCGCCGACGACGATCCGATCCGGTCTGAGCCGGAGGGCTGATCGAAGAAGCTGTCGGATGGTGATCTCACCCACTCCCTCTTGATTGGCTGGATGTGCCTCGAGTCGGACCCGATGCCCCGGGATCTGGAGCTCGGCGGCATCCTCGATCGTGACAACCCGTTCCACGGGTGGGATCAGTGCGGCGAGGAGGTTGAGCAGCGTGGTCTTGCCGGTGCCGGTGCCGCCGGAGACGAGGATCGTCTTCCTGGCCAGGACCGCTGTCGCCAGCGTCTCGACCTGAACCTGCGTCGCCGCACCGGCGCCTACCAGCTCATCCAACGAGCGAACCGCCTGGGTGAATCGGCGTATGGCGACTATCGGGTGGTCGACCGCCGCCGGTGGGACGACCACATGGATCCGGCTCCCGTCGGCGAGTCTCCCGTCGACCGTCGGGGACGACCGATCCACTCTGAGGCCCAGCGGCGCGATGACCCGCTCCACCGTGGCATGGAGATCGGAGTCGCCGGCAAAACGGGCATCCACCCGGGACAGGGCGCCACCCCGATCCACCCAGATCTCGTTCGGTCCATTCACCAGGATGTCGGTGACGAGAGGGTCGGCGAGCAGCGGCTCCAACGGACCCATCCCCAGCACCCGGTCGGCGACGTCCGCGGCCAGGGACGCGGCTCGCCGGGGCGATGCGATGGTGAGGAGACGCTCGGCCTCGGCGGTTACCTCGGACCGCCTCAAGGCGACCGTGCCGGCAGCGATGTCTCCGATGACACGATCGATCACCCCCATGGCATCGACCACACGCTGTCCCAAGCCCTGACCCATCGCGCCCGCAGGGCGGTTCGGCCACCGAGCAGACGTCTGACCAGCGACCCCGTCAGCCTGGGCAGGACTGGCCCGGGGCCCGGTGGTCTGACCGCAGCGCCGATCGGCTGCCAGACGGCAGTTTCCTGGTCCGTCGAACGAAGGAAGCCGGGGAGCAGCGCCCTCACCGGCACGTTCCGGCCTTCCCATTGGCCTTCTCGACAACGAATCACGACGGCCGGCCAAGCCTCGGAGAGGGCCTCGATCAGCGGTAGCGCCGCGTCGACGGTGATCGGGCCCGAGCCGAGAAGCGCAACCCCCGCCCGGCCGGGCCTGAGCTCGGTCAGGGATGGTCCCTCCGAGGCGAGATCCGAGAGAGTGCGCCCCTCCAGTGCCAGATCGCGGCACAGGTCGACAACCAGAGCGCTACCCGCAACCTGGGCCAGACCCAGGGCGGAGAGCAATGACAAGACCGGCTCTGCTGAATGAACGGCGAGCAGACCCCGCCCTGCCGGAGATCTCCCCATCCCCACCATGGCTCGAACGTATCGAGCCGGGCAACCCCCTACAAGGGGGTCGTGCGCCAGACGTGACCGGCGGCGGTCACGGCGTCGATCAGCTCGGAGATGGTGAACGAGCCGTCTGGCAGTGTTTCCACAACCGCGTGGTCGACCGCGATTCCGCGCACCGCCCAAATCAGGCTGCGGTCGATGTCCTCGGTCAGCCTGTCCTTCTCCGCCCGTTTCACCGCTTCGGAGACCGGGACGACCAGGAGAGCGGGGACTGTCACGTCCCCGAGCGGGCCATCGATCTCACTGCCGTCGGCATCGACGAAGACGACCCGGCCGTCGCCCGCCCTCCGGCGCAGTTCGCGGGAGTCGATCACCGGTCAAAAGTACCCTCGTCCCATGATCGATCGGGTGATGATCGTGGTGGCCGCCGGGAGCGGGGCCAGGTTCGGTGATGACAAGATGATGGTGCGGGTCGCCGGCCTGCCCCTGGTGGCACACACAGTTGCTGCATTATCTGGACATGCGGATCGATGCATCCTTGTGTGCCGGCCCGACCAGATGCCGGCTCTCTCCGACCTGGCTCCGGGCGTCGATCTGGTGCCCGGAGGCCCGACCCGGACCGCGTCCGAGATGGCGGGGCTGGCCGCCGTCGGCGGGCCAACACGTCTGATCGGTATCCATGACGGTGCCCGACCCCTAGTGGATCATGCCCTGGTCGAGCTGCTTTTCGAGACCGCGGCCAAGGTAGGCGGAGCGGTTCCTGTCGTCGACCCGGGCCCCCTGGTCAGGAGGTCCGACCTCGCCATCATCGAGGGGGCCGTGTTGGCGCAGACCCCGCAGGTGTTCCGTGGTGCGGGCCTGGTCGCCGCCTACGAAGCGGCGGCAGCTGTCGGATTCGTCGGCGCGGACACGGCCGAGGTCCTCCGGCGATTCGGCACGCTGGAGATAGGGACCGTGGCCGGTGACCCCGGCAACATCAAGGTGACCGAGCCCGGGGACCTGGAGCGTGTCAGGGCGCGACTCGAATCATTGGACACCGGTCTCCGATGACCGGCGAGCAGCCACCTTCGGGCCGATTGTCGGAGTTGGGTGCTCGGCGTCGACTGATAGACGACGTCGAGGTCACGCTCATCTTCTACGGCTCGATCGTCTACCTCGCCGTCATCTCGGCGCTCGGATCACAGCCCACGCAACCCTCACCCTTGGGCGCCATCAGCGCAGTGGTTGCGAGCGCCACGGTGCTGTACATGGCGCACGTCTTCACCGCGCTCGTACCTCGAGTCGCCAGGGCCGGGCGTTTCTCCTGGGCAGACCTGCGTGCGGCGTTGTGGCACGACTTCCCATTGCTGGCCTCTGTCGCCGTTCCCGTTCTTCCCCTCCTCCTCGCGGCATGGGGCGTCATCGCCGTCGACACCGGGTATCGACTGAGTGTCCGGTTGACGATCGTCTTGCTCTTTGCGATCGCGGTCGTCCTGAGCCGTCGGGACGGCCTGTCATGGAGGCGTGCCCTCATCGCAGGGCTGGTCATCATCGCCATCGCCATCATGGTGATCCTCCTCGAGTCCCAGGTCCATTGAGCCGGGTCTGATCCGGGCCCTCTGCGATCTCAGGTCGCTTCGAGCGTCTTCTCGTAGCGGACTTCGGTCACATCGACTCCACCAATTGCTTCGATCCGTATCGGTTTGCCCGGAGCCCATCCCTGTCTCTCGTAGAACGCCCGTGCCCGGGTATTTCGGGCGAGCACCCAGAGCAATGCCCGCCGATAACCCCACTCGGCAAGTGCCCCCTCACCGGCCGCCAGGAGGTCCCGGCCAACGCCCTTCCCCCATCGCGCCGGATCGAGATAGATGGCAAAGACCTCCCCCCAACCCTGGTCGATGGCGGGGCCGATGGCGCAGAAGCCGATGACCACGCCTTCCGCCTCTGCCAACAGCACCGTGCCCCGCGGCTGACGCAGGATTCGGGCCCAGCTCTGGGTACGGTCCTCGATGTCGAGAGAATCGAGGAACTCTTGATCGATGAGGCCCGGGTAGGCGGCCTGCCAGCTGGCAACGTGTACCCGCGCCATGCCTCCAGCGTCCCCGGGCTCGGCTTCGCGAATGAGGGGCGACGAGCCGGTCACGACCCCTGACGTGGCTCCTCCCATGCGCCGACGGCCTCGACGTCCGGCGGTTCGGCTCCGTCCCATTCGGGGTCGTCGGTGACACGCTGATCACGGCCGCCGAGAACCCAGAAGGCGAGAGCAGACAGCGACGCGGCCCCGAGGGCGACACCGAGCCACAGCCATTGCCGGGTGGCAGAGCTGATGGCCGTCGCGTCCTCGGGTTCGGTGGTTGGAGCGCTCGACGCAAAGTCCACTCCCAACTCGCCCAGCGAGACAGGGCCGGACTCTGCTCCCGGATCACCGATCACCTCGAACACCACCACGTAGTTCGCCGGCTTGACCTCGGTGGTCACTCCGTAGACACCGTCTTCACGGACAACCATGGGGATGGTGATCGTGTCCTCGTCGGGCAGGGCGAGATGAGCGACGACCGAGTCCGGGAGCCCATCGACCTCCACCCGCAGGTCGATGACCATGCTCTCCTCGCCCATCGACTCGACGTTTGCCGCGGCATTCCCGAAGCCGGTCCCAAGCTCCACGGCGAGGAGAATCGCCGTGGTGAATGTGGTCATCCGCCCAGCGATGCTACCCATGGGTCGGACCGCCACCCGCGGTGGGGGGTTCTACCCAGGCTCCACGTGCAACCAGCACTTCCTTGAGGATGTCGGGCCGATCGGTGATGATCCCGTCGACACCCAGGTCGAGCAGCTCCCCCATCTCCCCCTCATGATTGACGGTCCAGACGTGGACCTGGAGACCCAGGCCGTGAGCCGCCTCGACCAGACGCTTGTCGACCACCCTCACTCCCCGTGACCGACGCGGTAGCTGGAGCGCGACGGCGTCGGACCTGACACCCCGCCCCACCCGCGACGCCAGCAGCCACGAACGGCTCAGGGCCGCCCCGGTCGACGTCGCGACCCGGCTCCCGGTCACCGCCCGGAACTCGTCGAGTCTGCGATCCGAGAAAGACCCGACTATCAGCCGGTCGTGGAGGTCGAGCCGGTGGATGAGGTCGTTGAGCGGACCGACGAGGTTCTCGGCTTTGAGATCGATCACGAAGGCCACATCAGGGAAGGTCAGCACGGCCTCTTCGAGGCTCGGGACACGAACGCCCTTGGACCGGAACACCGGTCCTTCGTCGCCTCTGTGGCGGTATCCCGCATCCAGCCGGCCCAACTCGCCGAATGTGAGCTCACTCACCGGGCCCGAGCCGTCGGTGGTCCGGTCGACGGTGGGGTCGTGGAGGCAGACCAGTGTCCCGTCCCGGGTCAGATGAAGATCTGTCTCCAGATGGCGATATCCGAGGGCGACCGCGCCGGCGAAGGCCACCATGGTGTTCTCCGGCCAGAGGAGACGGCTGCCGCGATGAGCGATCGCTACCGGCGGGCGCCACTTCTCGAGGGACATACCGGCGCAAAGTAATGGGCCCCGCCGGGTAGACGGGGCCCATCGAATCCCGGTTAACGGGCACTCACTCGGCGACTCTGTCCTTGAGGCCCTTCGAAGCGGAGAAGTGCGCGTATCTCTTCGCTGCGATCGTGATCGTCTCGCCCGTGGCCGGGTTGCGGCCCTGACGGGCGGAGCGGTGCTTGGTGGCGAAATTGCCGAATCCGGTGATGTTCACTTTGCGGCCGGCATCCAGCTCAGCAGCGATGATCCCCTCGCCCGGCTTGGTGGAGAAGATCACGTCGATGATCTCCGCCGCCTTGCCCTTGGGGATGTCCGCCTTGTCGGCGAGCTTGTCCGCCATCTCGGACTTGTTCACGGCCCCTCCTTGTGGGTCGACGTTTGGCACCGTCAAACTGGTGACGTGCCGTCTAACCATAGGCGAAAAGGCCACAACTGCTTGGCTTTTCAGGGGTTAGCCTTCGTCGACGAGGAGGAGCATGACCGTCGAATTCGAGCTCGCCGGAGACGTTGCGGTGGTCACCATGGACCGGCCCGACCGCTTCAACGCCATCGAGGCTTCACTCGGCGACGGTCTGGTGCGGGCGCTCGAGCGGGCGGGTGAGGAAGCCAGGGCGGCGATCCTGACCGGGGCCGGACGCGCCTTCTGCGCCGGAGCCGACCTCGCCGACTTGAGACCCCAATACGAGGAGGGCGGAGGTCCCGACCTCGCTGCGTTGCTCGATGCCGTGTTCCACCCGGCCCTCGAAGCCATCCTCGATTGCCGTGTCCCCGTCGTCGGCGCAGTGAACGGTGTCGCCGCCGGAGCAGGGATGGGTCTCGCCCTCGCCTGTGACCTCAGAGTCCTGTCGGAGGACGCCTTCTTCACCTCGGCGTTCACCGCCATCGGCCTGATACCGGACTCGGGCACCACCTGGTGGCTGCCCCATCATCTCGGTGTCTCGCGCGCCCTCGAACTTGCCCTCACCAATCGCAGACTTTCCGCTGCAGATGCTCTCGACCTGGGGCTTTGCCTCGATGTGGTACCAGGCGATCAGCTGCTCGACCGATCCCTGGAGCTGGCCGGGAAGATGGCCGACCTGGTGCCCGATTCTCTGGTAACGACAAGACGGCTGATCAGGAGGGCCGCATCGTCATCGCTCGAGGATGCCATGAAGGCGGAGCGAGCGGAGCAAGGCCGCCTGGGCATGACCCCCGAGCATCGGGAAGGCGTCATTGCATTCCTGGAGAAGCGAAAGCCTGATTTTCGGGGCCACTAGTCGAATTCCGCGAGGATTTCCGCGCTTGGAGGTGCGCCAATCGGGACAGGACGGATCAGGACCGAGCCAGGTAAACCTCCACCGTCAGCTTCCCGGCCTCGCCCTTGCCGAAGGCGACCCCGATCTCGTTGTTGAGCCAAACCAGGTCCTCGTTTCCGGTCTGAAAGGTGAGCAGCTCACGGGGCTCGGCCGACCCGTCCGCGCTCACTATGGACACCCCACTGCCCCGATAGCCGACGGTCTCGCGCTTTTCGCCCACAGTGGCGTGAATGTCGAGGTCCATGTTCCCGTCCGACCGCATCGTCACGAAGTCCACCCCGCTTACCGGGCGCTCGCCCTCCCAATGCTCACTGGTGGCAGTGCCTTCGAAGGGGAAGTCGATGCGCATGCCGGCCGGCGTGTCGCCGACGATCCTCCTCCCCATATCGGCCTCGATGGTGCAGAACAGCTCCAGTGACGGCATGGGACCTACTCCTGAGTCGGGGACGCGAAACGCTAGTGGCGGGATCGCCTGAGGAGGTCGAGCACTTCGGAATCGGTGGTCGGGCTGAAATCCCGATACCAGGCGCCGACAGCCATGAATCGGCGGGGTTGCTCCAGCACGATCACCCGATCTGCCTGTTTCTCTATGACCGGGATCGAGTCGGCGGGCGCCACGGGGACGGCCAGCCAAACCCCGGCCGCCCCCCGGGCCCGCAACACCGCGATCGCGACGAGCGCGGTGGACCCCGTGGCCAGCCCATCATCTACGACGATGGTCGTCCTGCCACGGGGATCGATGGCAGGCGCGGCCTTCCTGTAGAGACTCAGCCGCTGCTCTAGCTCGGCACGTTCCATGGCGGCACGATCCTCGAACATCTCGTCGTCGATCCCCACCGAGGCCATCACCCCACGGTTCATGACCACGGCCTCGCCTTCGGCCACGGCTCCCATCGCCAACTCGGGATGAAAGGGGACGCCAACCTTCCGCACTACCAGCACGTCGAGCTCACAGCCAAGCGCCAGAGCCACCTCATACCCGACGGGGACCCCACCGCGAGGCAGAGCGGTGACCACAGGGTCGACCGGTTGCTCGGCGGCAAGGGCTCGTCCCAGCTTCGCCCCCGCCTCACGACGGTCGGCGAATCTCATCGCATCAGCCGTACTGGTCTACGTACCGTTTCAACCAGGGAGTCACCTGGGCGAGATAATCCTCGGCCTCCCCCATGGGAAGGGTGCGGGCCGCGTAGTTCATCAGCAGGATCTGCCGTGCGGCGTGAAAGCCGTCCAACTGCTCGTCGTCTTCGATCGGCCAGGGTGCGATCTCCTCGTACCCTTGACGGTAGGCCGCCCTGATCTCGTCGCGTCGCTCGCTCGCCCGTGACGAATAGAGGCAGACGGACACATCCTGGCCGGGGGTGGCGATCATCACGTCTTCGAAGTCGAAAGCATGTAGACGCGACTGGATCAAATGGACGTTCCACTCGTGAAGGTCACCATGGACCACGTGGGGGAGCCCATTGGCCCATGCTTTCTTGATCACATGCTGGCAAAGCTCGGCCGCCCGGCTGATCGTGTTGCGCCGGTAGGAGTCGAAGAGATGGTCGAACCGGGCGCTCTCGATGATCACGGGGTCGCTGACCGGGTCGTAGTAGAAGATCCGGTCCCATCGGCGCATGCCATCGGGGTTGGGGATCTGCCATTTGCGACCGTGCTCCTGGAGCGAAGCGCTCACCCTGCCCAGGAGTCGGTACCCGAAGCTCCCGGCCCCCTCGGCCAGGGGTGCGCCTGGCACCCAACTGAAGAGCACACATGGCCTGGTCCTGTCCGAATCCGGCTCCCTGGCATCGACCACCAGCGAGCCGTAATCGTTGCTGATCGGGGAGACGACCTCGAGGTCGGTGTCCCGATTCAGGGCGGACAACCAGGCGACCTCGTAGTCGATGTTCTGGCGTGAGTTCGACTCGGGGGTCCCCACCCTCAGCACACACTGGAATCCATCCCAGGTCACGACTCGATAGAGCACGTTGGAGTGGGTGGCGAGGTGCTCCACCGACCTGACGCGGAACGGATAATGACGCAGCACGTCTTGCGCGAGTGGCAGCAGCCTGGCCGCCTCTTGACCTATGCGATGCTTGTCCATCCGCCCTCGAGCCCTCTCCGACCGACGGGGGCCCAATGGCCTCCCCCACATCGAACATTCTCGTGGTGCGGGCTCAGGGCGACAGTGGTTCCTCCGGCTCATTACCGCCGGGTGTGATCAGAGAGTCAGGATCTGGTCCAACGCCTCGAGGAACCGGCGATTCTCTTCCAGAGAGCCGACCGTGACCCTCAGCCAGCCACCGGACATGGGCCGCACGATCACACCCCGCTGGGTGAAGAGCCCGGACGCCTCCTCGGCGCCAGCCGCCAGCTCGAAATAGACGAAGTTGGCCTGACTGTCGGTGTGGGGAAGGGAGCGGTCGGCCAGCACGGCCTGAAGCTGATGGCGAGCTGCCGCATTGGCCTTCCTGCGTCGGTCGAGCTCACCCCTGTCACGCAGTGACGCTGTGGCGGCCGCCTGGGCGACCTGACCAACGGTGAACGGGGGCTGGGCCTTGCGCAACTCGAGGATGGTCTCGGGTATACCAACTGCGTATCCGACGCGGTGCCCGGCAAGGGCGAAGATCTTGGAGAAGGTCCGCAACACCAGCACGTTGGGCCGTCGCAGCGCCTCAGGGATTGCGGTTGCGTACCGCGGCTCGGTGACGTAGTCGTGGTAGGCCTCGTCGATGACAACCAGGGTCTGCTCAGGGACCGAGTCGACGAAGGCCGACACCTCTTCGCCGTTGACGACTGTTCCTGTCGGGTTGTTCGGATTGCACAGATAGACCACGGTGGTGTCCGGGCGTAGCGCCGCCCGGATGCCCTGGAGGTCATGGGTGTGATCGTCGTCGAGCGGGACCTCGACCGCCTCGCTCATGGCCAGACGCGTCGCGATGCGATACATGATGAAGGAGGGCCAGGCATAGACCGCGCTCGTCCCGGGACCGCCGACCGCAGAGGCGATGTGCCCGATCAGGCCGACGCTCCCACTGCCGAACCAGAGATGATCGCCCCGGACCCCGAGGAACCCCGACAGAGCCGCAGTCAGGGCACGGAGGTCGTCGTCCGGGTAGCGACTCGTTTCTGCCAGTGCCTTCGTCGCAGCCTCGACAACACCCGGAAACGGGCCATCCGGGCTCTCGTTCGAAGCGAGCTTGACGATCTCCCCGGGTGCCATCCCGATGTCGGCGGCGACCTCCTCGATCGACCGGCCCGGGACGTATGGGCCGATGGCGGCGACGTCGGGCCGGATCCTCGGCATGGGTGAGAAGGTACCTGTTGATGGTGCCTGGTGGCGGGACGGTCGGCGAAAGTATGGTTCGACGGAATTGACGACCACTCTTCAGGTGATCGATCACGGCGGCCGGTTGGTCGGCGAGGACCCCGGGCTCGATCCCGACCTCTATCAGCGGATGTACCGCGACATGGTGCTCTCCCGGGAGCTGGACAGGCGCATGCTCGCGCTTCAGCGTCAGGGGCGCATCGGGACGTACGCCATGTTGGAGGGCCAGGAAGCGGTGCAGATCGGCTCGGCGCTGGCCCTGGACCCGGGCGACTTCGTCTTCCCCTCTTACCGGGAGCACGGCGTTCAGGTGGCGAGGGGTCTCCCCATCGATGTGCTGCTCGCCTATTGGAAGGGGCTGCCCAACGCCCGATGGGACATGGAGAAGTACCGCACCGCCATCGTGACCGTTCCGATTGCCAGCCAGTTGCCCCACGCGGTCGGTTACTCGTACGTGACCAAGCTGCGCGGCGAGAACACCGTCACCGCCGTGTACTTCGGGGATGGGGCGACCTCGGAGGTGGACTTTCACTCCGGGATGAACTTCGCCGGCGTTTGGCGGACGCCAACCGTCTTCATCTGCGCCAACAACCTCTATGCCATCTCGGTCCCTTACGAGAAGCAGACGGCCTCAGAGACGATCGCCCAGAAGGCCGGGGCCTACGGATTCGAGGGCGTTCGAGTCGACGGCATGGACGTGGTCGCGATGTTCCTGACGACGCGGCAGGCGATCGAAAAGGCGCGAAACGGGGGCGGCCCGACCCTCATCGAGGCGATGACCTACCGCTACGGGCCTCATGCCACTGCCGACGACCCCACCCTCTACCGGACCCGCGAGGAAGAGGAAATGTGGCGTGGACGTGATCCGATCGACCGTCTGCGGGGGTTTCTCCAACAACGTGGTGAGTGGGACGAGGCGGTCGGCGAGAAAGTGCAGATGGAGACAACGGATCTGGTGGCCGCGGCCATCGCCGGGATCGAGGCAGAGCCTTTGCCGGGTCGCCAAGACGCGATCAGACACGGGTTCCACAAGATCCCGCCACACGTCGTGGAACAGCTCCACTCGATGCAGGAGTCCCACGGGGAGGCCCTGACCACGTTCGAGGACGAGGACCTGTGGTCCATTGGGCACGACGAGGTGCCATCGGGCCCCACCCGTGCCATGACCATGGCCGAGGCGATCAACGCCGCCATGGACGAGGCCATGGACCGTGACGCCAACGTCCTCGTTCTCGGCGAGGATGTCGGGCTCAGCGGCGGCGTCTTCCGCGTCACCGAGGGCCTGCAGACCCGCTATGGCGAGGATCGCGTCATCGACACACCACTCAACGAGTCGGGCATCGTCGGCACCGCTGTCGGGATGGCGCTGGCCGGGGCCCGCCCCGTCGCCGAGATCCAGTTCGATGGATTCGTCTACCCCGCCTTCGACCAAATCGTCAGCCACCTGGGCAGATACCGCTTCCGCACCCGGGGCACCTCAGAGGTGCCGGTCGTGGTCAGATTCCCCAACGGGGCCGGGATTGGCGCCCACGAGCACCACTGCGACTCTCCGGAGGCATATTTCGTCCATGCCCCCGGGCTCGTCGTGGTGTGCCCTTCCACCGCGGTGGACGCCAAAGGGCTCCTGGCAGCCGCGCTGACCGGGCACGACCCGGTGGTCTTCCTCGAGCCGAAAGTCCTCTATCGAGC
Source organism: Acidimicrobiia bacterium (assembly GCA_025937235.1). Taxonomy (GTDB): domain Bacteria; phylum Actinomycetota; class Acidimicrobiia; order Spongiisociales; family ZC4RG35; genus JARDZU01. The sequence goes on along the minus strand of JAICRU010000005.1, from coordinate 23,821 downwards.
AAGCCGGGAGGAGGTCCCCACCGGCCACTACACCCTGCCCATCGGACGAGCCCGGGTGAGACAGCAAGGGGAAGATCTGACATTGGTCACGTACGGCGGGATGGTGCCGGTGGCGTTGGAGGCAGCGGGGAGAGTCGACGCATCTGTGGAGGTGATCGATCTGCGCACCCTTTTCCCCTGGGATCGTGAGATCGTGCTCGGCTCCGTGAGGAAGACAGGCCGGCTCCTGCTCGTCCAGGAGCCGCAGCGGTCGGCCGGAGTGGCCGCCGAGGTCGCCGCCGAGGTCGCCGAGAAGGCGATGTACGACCTCCAGGCACCGATCGTGCGGGTCACGGGCTTCGATGTGCCCTGGCCTCAATTCGCCATCGAGAAGCACGCTCTGATCGACGCCGACAGGGTGACGGCCGGGATCATGGAGACCCTGGCGGGATGATCCCGCAAGGCGCCGTGGCAGTGTTCGGCTCCTCGCAGACCGAGCCCGGCTCGACCGAATGGGAAGACGCCAGACGGGCCGGGAAACTGCTGGCCGGGGCAGGATATGCCGTCGTCACCGGTGGCTACGGAGGCGCGATGGAGGCGGCATCGAGTGGTGCCGCCGATGCCGGTGGCCATGTCATCGGGGTCACCGCCCCGGACCTCTTCCCGGGACGGGCTGGCGCCAACCCGTTCGTAGCCGAGGTCATCGAGGCGACCTCGCTGGCCAACCGGATCGACATCATGATGCAGAGATCGACTGCCACCCTCGCCCTGCCCGGATCGATCGGGACCGCGGCCGAGCTCCTGATCTCCTGGAACACCAATCACATCCTGCGGACGGCGGGCGCGCGACCCCGGATCAGTGTCGCCGTAGGGTCGGGTTGGAGAGCTCTGGCCCGAGCCATGGTCGACTCGGGCGCATTCGAAGGCGATGTCATCTGGGTCGAGACCGTGGACGAGGGCGTGGACCGAATCCTGGCCCAGGGCTGACTAGTCAAGGTGATGCCGCCAGGGACCATTCTTGACTTCACGTCACCGTCCGTGATCCTGTGGATCGCCTATGACCCATGTTCGTGCCGAAGATACGTCGACGGTGCATCGCCGGTCGTCCTGTCGCCGTGGCAGCCATCGATTTGACACTCCACGGAATGTCGGGGCCGGGATCCTTCGCCGGGTATGTGTCTGCTGCGGATCGGTGAGCATCGACCTGACCGCTCCAGACGCCGATGCCGAAATGACACGAGCCGATCACTTGGAGACGTAGGGGCAGCCGCATCTAGAGTCCCCGCCGTGACACGACTCGTTCGAGCCGCCGGGGGTGTCGTCTTCCGCAAGACACCCAAGGGCAAGCTCCGGATCCTGGTCGCCCACCGTCCCCGGTACGACGACTGGACCCTCCCCAAAGGCAAAGCCGATGGCAAGGAGGGGCCCGAGGAGACTGCGATTCGGGAGGTCCTGGAGGAGACGGGCTGCCACTGTCGCATCGTCGCCTCGCTCGGGGCCACCCGCTACCGGGTGTCGGGAGGCGTCAAGGAGGTGACCTGGTTCGCCATGCGCCCCCTCCCCCGCAGCAGGCCCTTCAAGAAGAACTCGGAGGTCGACGCGATCGAATGGCTATCCAGAGCTCGAGCGATGGAACGTCTCAGCTACCAAGAGGACCGCGAGCTGATCGCAGGCACGGACCTGAAGAGCCTGTCCCAGACCGGCACTTTGTACCTGCTCCGCCACGCCACCGCCGGCGAAAGGGCGAAATGGCAGGGCCACGACGAGAATCGGTCGCTCACCAAGAAAGGGTGGCGTCAGTCCGAGGCGATCGCCGCCTCCCTGGCGGAGGCAGGCATCGAGCGCATCTTGTCCAGCCCGTACGAGCGTTGTGTCCAGACCGTCAAGCCGCTCGCCAAGATGATCGGGGCTCCGATCGAGACCACACCCCTCCTTGCCGAGGAGCCCGATCTCGACGCCACCTACGCCCTGGTGGACGGGGTGGTGGGCGCCAACGCCGTCATCTGCTCGCATGGCGACGTTATTCCCGCCCTGATCAACCGCATGATGTGGGCTGGGCTGTCCCTGGAATCACGTTTCTACTGCTCCAAGGGCTCGATCTGGGTGGTCGACGTGGAGAACGGGAAGTTCACCACGGGCCACTACCGACCCCCACCGGAGGTCTAGGGGCCACTAGAACCCGGTTACTCTCGCCATCCGATCTCATATATTCTCGCCGATGGAAGTCGAGAAGGGCCACTTGTTCATCGGTTTCGAGATCGAAGAGCCCAAGACGCCTTTCGTCCTCGACAGCTCCGAATTCACCACCCACGGAGCCGTCGTCGGGATGACCGGTTCGGGCAAGACCGGCTTGGCAATCACGATCCTGGAGGAAGCCTTGCTCAACGGGATCCCCTGCTTCATCCTCGATCCGAAGGGGGACATGGGGAACCTGCTACTCAATTTCCCGGATCTCGCCGCCTCCGACTTCAGGCCATGGGTGGACGACGCCGAGGCGGAGCGTCAGGGAGTGACCCCGGATCAGTTGGCAGCCGACACGGCGAATTCATGGAAGGAGGGCCTCGCCGCCGCCGGGATCACGCCAGAACGAATGAGGCAGCTCCGCGAGGGCTCTGAGATGACGATCTACACCCCCGGCTCTGGAGCCGGAATCGGTCTCAACGTCCTCGGCTCGATGAAGGCTCCGGCCCTTGATTGGGGCACCCAGGGTGAGCTGATCAACGACGAGATCGAGGCGTTCGTCTCGTCGCTGCTCTCACTCGCCGGCGTCGAGTCAGACCCGGTTTCCGGCCCGGAGCACATTCTCCTCAGCACCATCATCGAGAGTTTCTGGCGCGCAGGCCGGGACCTCGATCTGGCGACACTGGTTGGCCAGGTTCCCCAGCCGCCATTCCGGAAGCTCGGGGTCTTCGAAGTCGACACGTTCTTCCCGGAGAAGGACCGCATGGCGCTGGCCATAAGGCTCAACGGCCTCCTGGCCTCCCCGTCATTCGCCGCGTGGCTCGAGGGTGTGCCCCTGGATATCGGACAAATGCTCACTGGTGGGGACAAGGCCAAGGCAGCGATCGTCTATCTGAGCCACCTCTCGGACGCCGAGCGCATGTTCGTGGTGACGCTGCTGTTCTCGAAATTGGTCTCCTGGTTCCGCACCCAGCCCGGGACCTCCGATCTGCGCGCCCTCATCTACATGGACGAGGTGTTCGGTTACGTCCCACCGACGGCCGAGCCACCCTCGAAGAAGCCAATCCTCACCATCCTCAAGCAAGCGAGGGCCCATGGGGTAGGCCTCATACTGTCCACCCAGAACCCGGTGGACCTCGACTACAAGGCCATGTCCAACGCGGCGACATGGATGATCGGCCGTCTCCAGACGGAGAACGACAAGAAGAGGATCCTGGAGGGGATCGACAGCGCGACCGGCGAGGTCGATGTGGGGCTCGTCGACAAGCAGATCTCCGATCTGGAGAAGCGTCAGTTCGTGATGGCATCGGCCAGGGCGCCCGAGCCAATCCTGTTCAGCTCGAGGTTTGCCATGTCTTATCTGGCCGGCCCGCTGACCCGGGACCGCGTCTCGACCTTGATGGCAGGCAAGAAGACCAGCCCAGGAACCGAGGCCGCCGCCGCGTCTTCAACCGGGCCCAAGGCAGGAGTGGAGGCTCCCATCGAGACGACGGTGCCGATCCCACCCAAAGTGGCCGAGGGGGTGGTGTCCGTCTTCCTCGATCCCGCCGCGACGTGGGCGGGCGAGGTGGGGGCGGACCCGAGCGCCTCCCACTACCGGCCAGCCGTCACAGCAACGGTCAATCTGCTGTACGACGACACCAAGGCCGCGGTAAACCATCAAGAGGTGTTCGAAGCTGTCGTGTTCCCGCTCGGGCCGGTACTCACGCCCGAGGCGGTCATGGAGGTCGACCATGATCCTCGCGACTTCCGCAGCGAATCACCGGAATCGGCGACCTTCTCCCTCCCCGAAGTCGACATCGACACCAAGACGTACTGGACGAACCTGAGCAAGGACCTGACCAATCACTTGCTCGGCTCGAGAAAGGTGACCCTGTACAAGAACGACGCGCTCGATCTGTTCTCCCGTCCCGGGGAAACGGAGGAGGATTTCGCGACGCGGGTCACGGCCGCGGCGGAACAGGCAGTCGACGAGGCCATCGCCAGGCTCCGGGACAAGCACAGCGCCCGCCTGGAGCGTGCACAGGCTGCGCTCTCCAAGGCCGAGAACCGTGTCGCCGACACGGAGGCCGCCGCGGGCTCGAAACAGACCGAAGAGCTGATGTCGGGCGCCGGAGACCTGATCGGGATGTTGCTCGGCAAAGGCGGGAGGTCCAATCCACTGGGTCAGGCGGCTCGGCGCCGCTCCGCCAGCAGCGAGGCGCGAGAGAGGGCCGAGAACGCGAGAGCTGCCCTCGCCGAAGAGCAGGCCGACCTCGAGGAGCTCAGGGCCGACCTGGAGGTCGAGGTGGCCGACCTGGAGGACGAGTTCGCGGCGAAGATAGGGATCGAGGAGGTGGAGATCTCACTCGAGAAGACGGATGTGAGAGTCGTAGAGCTCAAGCTGGTCTGGATACCGACCGGCTGAAGGTCGGGTGTCGTCTCAGACGGTTTCGACCAGCGCCTTGAGCAGGTCCCGCACCGACACCACTCCGAGCAGGACACCCTCGTCGTCGACGACGGGGAGATGGCGATAGCCCGATTCCGCGATCCACGCGGCCGCATCCCATACGTCGAGATCGGGATCGAACGTATCCGGATCTGCACTCATTATCGATGACACTGTTGAGGCGAGGTCGACGTCTTCGGCCACCGATCGACGGATGTCACGCTCAGTGATCAAACCGACGAGGTCACGCCCTTCGACCACGGCCAGCGACCCCAGGTCCGAGCCTTCCATGGCGACTGCGGCCTCGAGGATCGTCGTCTCCGGGCCGCACACATAGGGCGAGTCGTTGACCAGGTCAGCGAGTCTCATCGGGGCCCACGTTATAAGGGCTCGATCCTTCAGACGAGGTCGGCTTCGCGAATCCCGAAAGAGGGGTGGCGGAGACGGCACAGGGCCAGCTTCTCCAGTTGGCGAATGCGCTCGCGTGTCAGGTTGAACTCGTCCCCGATCTCCTCGAGGGTTCGGGGCACACCGTCGTAGAACCCATAACGAAGCGCCAAAATCCTGCCCTCGCGCTCGGGCAGCCGCTCGATCGAGACCCGTAGCGAGTTGGCGACGTCCATCTCCTCGGTCATCTGCACCGGATCGGCGGCGTCCTCGTCCTCGATGAAGTCACCAAGCTGAGCCCCGTCCTCGCCAATGGGCTGTTCGAGAGAGACCGTGTCGGCGACGCTGAGGGCCAGCTCGACTTTGTCCGCGGTGACCCCCGCCTCCTCAGCGATCTCCTCCGGTCGTGGGTCGCGCCCCAATTCGGCCTTCAGGGAGGCCTGGGCTGCCCGCACCGCGGCCAGGGTGTCATGTAGGTGCACCGGGATTCGAACGGTCCGAGACTTATCGGCGATGGCACGCGTGATCGCCTGGCGAATCCACCAGGTAGCGTATGTCGAGAATTTGAACCCCTTGCGCCAGTCGAACTTCTCCACGGCGCGGATCAGACCCAGATTTCCCTCCTGGATCAGGTCGAGGAAGTCGATCCCGGAGGTGTTGGCGTAGCGTCTGGCATTGGCGACGACCAGACGGAGGTTGGCGGTCAGGAAGTCGTCCTTGGCCTGGGACCCGCGGCGGGCCAGACGGCGAAGCTCCATCTCCTCCCTCTTTCCGGTGTAGTCGCCGTTCTCGAGCTTCTCGGCCGCTTCTTCTCCGCCCTCGATCTTCTGGGCCAGCTCGACTTCCTGCTCCGCAGTGAGGAGGTCGTACTCACCGATGGCGGTCAGATACTGGGAGACCAGATCGGTCGTGAGACGCCCGCGCTCATCCGTCAGCTTCGAATGAAGCCGGATACGCGGCTTTTCGGTTTTCTCGGTACGCGTCTCAGCAGCTGGCATATAGTTCAAATCCTCCTGAGCCCGTAGGGCAAGGTTCTCCCGGACGCCCAACTATGACACATGGCGGGTTGTTTGTGAACCCCCCTCTTGTGCAAGGCGCAGCCCAGCCAGATGTTCGAGGAGGCCATCATTCTACCGTGATCGCCGGGTAATCCATCCTGCGCGCACGGTGATTCATGCGACACAACAGTCCCGTACCCTCTTGTTCCCATAACTAACCGGAGGAGCGAGATGACGAGACCGCCCCCCGACATCCAGACCTTCCTCGATGACCTCCCAGAGCAGACCCGCTCTGCCTTGCTGGATCTTCGGGAGACGGTTCGGTCGGTGGAATCGAATCTCGAGGAGCGCATCGGGTACGGCGTCCCCGCCTTCTATTACAGGAAGCGGCCTCTCGTCTCCTACGGGGCGACGAGCCGGCATTGCCCCCTCTACGTCCAGAGCCCGACGGTCGTCGAGGCGTATCGGACCGCGTTGGAGGGCTAGGACCTGGCCAAGGGCACGGTGCGATTTCAAGCCGACCGGCCCCTGCCGCCCGATGTGGTCGTGAGTCTGGTCCGGGCGCGTATGGCCGAGATCGACGCCCGCTAGCGAAGACGGCGCCCGCCGGGGTCGTAGTCCCGGGGCTGCAGCAGTCGGCTCATCGCCCCGGACGCCCCAGGCAGTTCCGCCCACGCGGGGATATCGAGATCGACGATCGCCACCGTCGCGGTCTTCATGTCCGTTCTCTCCCCGGTCAACGCGGCGACCAGCAGCGACCAAGTCGGCTGGTGCCCAACCAGCATGAGACGGGGCACGTCGGGGGCGGAGGCGCCTGCCTCGAGCACCCCCCTCGGGCCCTCGTCATACAGGGCACGGTCGAGGACGAGCTCCGTGTCCCAGCGGCCGGATTCGATCACCAGCTCGGCCGTGTTCCTGGCCCGTCTAGCAGTGGAACTGATCACCAGATCGGGGATGAGCCCCAGATCGGCCAGGACCCTTCCCATCAGCCTCGCACTCTTGGTGCCCCGTTCGTTCAGTGGTCGGTCGTGATCCGATCCGTATTCGGCTTCCCAGTCCGACTTGGCGTGCCGCATCAAGAGCAGCGTCTTCATCGCTCCGTTCTCAGGCGAGGAGCCGACCGGCTGTTGTGAAGACCCGGGGGTCGGGATAGTCGGCGCAGTAGTTGTAGAGATAGGCGACCCGGATCATCCCATCCTGGGCGACCACGAACTCCCCCGACTGCATCCAGGGATCGTCCACCAGCCGGCGGCCCTGAGCCTTTCGCTGCTGCTGGAACTGGCGCCCGGTCTCCTCCCTCAGGTCGCAGAATTCGTCAGGGGCGTCGTACAAGGCCTGTTCGAGCGACCAGTGCCCGAGTCCGAACGCCTTGTGAGCGGCGTATCCGGGGTCGGCGAGAATCGGGACCGGGATTGCATTTCGCTCCTTGTAGACAGCTACCCGCTCCACCTCGCCGGGTGCAACGATCACGACATTCAGGCCGGATTCGGCGTAGTCGACGTGCTCTTCTCGCAGTCGCTCGGCCCTTTCCATCCCGCACCCACATCCCAGATGCCTCCAGAGCAGGACCAGAGCCGGCTGCTGTGCCCAGGCACTGGCGAGCCAGATCGCATTGCCTTCGGCATCGACGACTTCGACGTCGGGGGCCTTGTCACCACGGCGCAGCGGGTTCCCCTCGAGCGTCGGGCCGGCCACCCAGCCCTGCATCCAGCGCTGCTCCGCCGATAGGTAGAGGGCCTGAATGTCACCGTCTGTCATGTATCTCCGTGATCGACTCGGCATGTCGACCCTAATCCCGCCCACCGGTGCAGGGGCCGGAGCGTGTACGTTCGATGTGATGCCCAATCGCCTCGCCCAGGCCACATCGCCCTACCTGCTTCAGCACAAGGACAACCCGGTCGACTGGCACGAATGGGGTGAAGAGGCCTTCGCGGAGGCGCGGGAACGCGACGTGCCGATCCTCCTCAGCGTCGGCTACTCGGCCTGCCATTGGTGCCACGTGATGGCCCATGAGTCGTTCGAGGACATCGAGACAGCGGAGGAGATGAATCGTCTCTACGTGAACGTCAAGGTCGACCGAGAGGAGAGGCCCGACGTCGACTCGATATACATGGACGCGGTACAGACCATGACCGGCCGTGGAGGCTGGCCCATGACAGTGTGGCTGACACCGGAGGGGCGGCCTTTCTACGCCGGGACCTACTTCCCCGACACCGACCGGCACGGGATGCCGTCGTTCCGAACCGTGATGAGGGCGGTGTCGGACGCATGGGAGAACAGGCGTGAGGAGATAGTGGGTCAGTCGCAGCGGCTCACCGAGGCCATCACTCGGACCATCCCCGGATCTGACGACCTTCCCGGAGCCGGCACACTCGGGGACGCCTACGAGGCCCTCTCCACAGCCTTCGACCCGGTCAACGGTGGTTTTGGCGGCGCTCCGAAGTTCCCACAGGCGCCGGATCTCGACTTCCTCCTGCGGGTGCGGAAGGAGGAATGGGCCTCCCGGGCCGGGCACATGGCGAGGGTGACCCTGTCGGAGATGGCCGCCGGAGGCATCCACGATCATATTGGCGGTGGCTTCTCCCGCTATTCCGTCGACGCGCAATGGTTGGTCCCCCACTTCGAGAAGATGCTCTACGACAACGCTCAGCTGGTCCGTCTCTATCTGTGGGCAGGTGTCGAGCTGGACGAGCCCCGGTTCGTCGACGTGGCCCGGTCCACCATCGGCTACATGTTCGACCGGCTCCGCCACCCTGACGGCGGCTTCTATTCGGCCGAGGACGCCGACTCGGAAGGCGTCGAGGGAAAGTTCTACGTCTGGACCACAGCGCAGCTGGACGAGGTGCTGGGGCCGGAGGACGGTGCCGCGGCGGCCCGGTTCTTCGGGGCCACGCCCCATGGGAACTTCGAGGGATCCAACATCCTCTATCGACCGACCTCAGAGCCCTGGACCGAGAGGATCGAGTCGATGCGGGGGCGTCTGCTCGCCGCCAGGTCGGAGAGAGTGCGACCCGGGCTCGACGACAAGGTGGTGGCCTCTTGGAACGGTCTGGCGATTCGCGCTTTGGCCGAGGCCGGGGCCGCCCTCGAGGACGCGACCTATCTGAACGCGGCCCGGCTCACCGCTCGGTTCGTCCTCGACCGTATGATCGTGAATGGGATCTTGCGCCGGTCCTGGCGCGAAGGCAGGGCCGGAGTTCCCGGGTTCCTCGAGGACGACGCGGCAATGGCCGTTGGTCTGTTTGCCCTCTATGCCGCGACCGGTGAGCACGACTGGTACGAGGCCGCGCGCGGGCTGACCATGGCGATACCGGCTCGGTTCGCAGATCCCGACGGAGGATTCTACGACACCGCGGTCGATGGCGAGAGCCTCATCAAGAGGCCCAAGAGCCAATCGGACAACCCGCTGCCGTCGGGGAACGCCATGGCCGCCGAGGCGCTGCTCCTGCTAGCTTCGTACAGCGGCGACCTCGGTCTTCGGGATTTAGCCGTGGACACCCTTCGTAGCGCCGGGCTCCTGATGGAGCGCTATCCCTCGATGGTCGGTCATCATCTCGGGGTGCTGCACTCACTGCTCGACAGCAGGGAGCTTGCGATCGTCGGGGCCGGCTGGCCCGCTCTGAGCCGGGTGTTCTGGTCCGGCTATCGCCCCAACGTGGCCCTGGCCGTGTCGGCGGACGGGAACGGTCCGGCCCCACTCCTCGAGGGGAGATTCGAGGAGGGCCGGACCCTGGCCTATGTCTGCCAGAACCACGTCTGCGCCCTCCCCACCTCCGACCCGGAGGTGCTGGCCGGGCAGTTGCAGCCTCACCCCTGAGATTGCGGTCACTGTCCCAGGCAAGGCGACGTGGGGGGTGCCCCCGCGGTGGACTGCGACGCCTGTAATTCGATTGGACGCCTTCTCAAGCGTGCAGCTCCACGGCCCGACTCAACGCCGACTTCATGACGTCCTCCGGGTACGGGCCGAGTCTCGCGGCATCCTCGACCGGGAGCCCTTCATCGATGCAGCGCCGCGCCGTTGCCGCCACAGCCTCGATCTCCTCGAGCTGGGTGCTCGCCGCGCCCCGATCGAAGAGGTCCCCATGTCCGGGGACGATCGTGATCGACCCGACATCGAGCGCCCGCCGCAGGGTCCCCGGCCAGGACAGCGGGTATCCGTCGTCGAAGACAGGTGGTGCGCCTTCCTCCACCAGGTCCCCGAAGAAAGCCAATTCGCCCGCCGTGACGACGATGTCGGCATCCGTATGGGCGAGGCCGTGATAGCTCATCGTCACAGTGACCCCACCCAGATCCAAGCTTGCCGCATCCTCGAACACCCTGGTCGGAGGTGTGATCACCACCTCGTCGAACTCTCTCATTCGGTCGGGGAGCCAGGCGGCGGCGTCTTGCTTCATCGAGTCACCTCGCTCGACCAGAGCCTTCCTGCACAGGTGATGCCCCCAGATATCTGCGCCCGGGAACCGCGAGTTGCCAAATGTGTGGTCCCAATGCCAGTGGGTGTCGATGACCCACCGCACCGGCTTCTCGGTGAGCGTCGACAGATCGGCCCGGAGCTCATCGGCCTCGACGTGGGTGGCCCTCGTGTCGACGATCAGGACGCCCTCCTCTCCGATCACGACGCCAATGTTGAGATCGAGCGATTCATATCGGCGCCGATAGACGCCATCGGCCAATTGGTCGAACATCGGCCCGGCAGCCTAGGACGACATGGCTGCCCTTCTCGACGCACTTCGACGCGGGTGGATGACCTACGACCTCACGAGCTCGGTGTCATACCGGCTGACCCACCTCCACCGGCACTTGGAGGGCCTGGGCCGAGGCGATGACATAGGTGATCCACAGGGCGTCGGCGAGGAGGAGGTGCACCAGCTGCATCCAGACCGGAACGCCGAGGGCGACGTTGAGGGCGCCGGTGAGGAGCATCAGACCGACCAGGAGCGGCAGCGCACGGCCCGCCCTGGATCTCGGTGGCCCGACCCGCCCCGATGCCCACCAGCCGATGGAGGCAGCCACCACCGCCAGGATGGGATGAACGACGCGGATGTCGGTGAGGAAGTGTGCCTCACTGCTCCCTGGCGCCCCAGCGCCGTTCTTGGGGAAGAGGGTGTCGGCCAGTGCAGTGATCGCACCCGTGGCCGCAAGGAGGACGATGGCTGCGGCCCCAACGAGCACCCAGCGCCATGACTCCGGATGGGCCTTCGTTGACAACCGGCGCCCGCCGGAGAGCCAGAAAGCGGTCAGGGTGAGGGCAGCGAGAAGGAAGAGGGTGTTGACCAGATGCAGGGGCACCGCCACGACTCGGGCGATCGACACGTCTTCGGCCACCCACTCGGCCAGGACGATCATCGCCCCGATCAGAGCCTCGCCTACGATGGCGGCAAGGGACAGGACCGCACCGGTCCGCGCCGGCTCCCCCTTGGCCACGGCCCGCCAGGTCCAGGCAACGAGGACGGCGACCAGGGCGAGCGCGATCCCGCTGGCCGCCCGATGGGTGAACTCGACGGCGGTGGCGCCGGACAACTCGGGCATCACCTCCCCCTGACAGGTCGGCCACGATCTCCCACAGCCTGCTCCCGAGCCGGTTGCCCGCACCAGGGCGCCGAGAAGGATGACGCCGACATTGAATATCAGGGTGAACCATGCATACCGGGTGATCCGGGTCATCAGTGAAGGTTAGGAGAGGTTCGGAGGACGATCGCCGGGTGCGATAGCCTCGCCGGCTCATGGAGATCCATCCCGACGTGGTCGCCGCCATCGGCAACACTCCCATCGTCAGGCTCTCCCGGATCCACCCTCCCGGCAATCTGGTCGCCAAGATCGAGCACATGAATCCCGGCGGCTCGGTCAAGGAGCGGATCGCAGTGTCGATGATCGACGCCGCCGAGAAAGCGGGTCTCCTCGCGCCTGGCGGGACCATCATCGAGCCGACCTCTGGCAACACCGGAGTGGGGCTGGCAATGATTGGCGCGGTGCGTGGCTACAGGGTGATCTGCACCGTGCCCGACAAGGTCTCCAAGGAGAAGCAGGACCTGCTCCGGGCCTATGGCGTGGAGGTGATCGTGACCCCGACCGAGTTGCTCCCCGAGCATCCCGATTCCTACTACGGGGTGGCCCGGCGCTTGGCTCGCGAGATCGAAGGGGCCTTCCACCCGGACCAGTACTCCAACCCGGGCAACCCGTTGGCTCACTACGAGACGACCGGGCCCGAGATCTGGCGCCAGACCGGGGGCGCGGTCGACGCCCTCGTGGTCGGTGTGGGCACCGGCGGCACGATCACTGGCGCCGGGCGCTATCTCAAAGAACAGAAGCCGGGCCTGAAGGTGGTCGGGGTCGACCCGGAAGGCTCCATCTTCACCGCGGACAGCGGAGAAGAGGTCCATCAGTATGCAGTCGAAGGTGTGGGCGAGGATTTCTACCCGGAGACCGTCGACCTGGACGTGATCGATCGCTGGATCAAGGTCTCGGACCCCGACTCCCTGGCCATGACGAGACGCCTGGCACGCGAGGAGGGGATCCTGGTCGGGGGATCGTGCGGCATGGCCGCACATGCTGCACGCCAGGTTGCTCGGGAGGACGCATCCTCGTTGGTGGTGGTGATCCTCCCTGACTCCGGCCGCGGCTACCTGTCCAAGATCTTCAACGACGAGTGGATGGCCGAGCAGGGCTTCGAGACGTAGGAGAGCCCCCGGTCCCGCCGGGGGCTCTCCCTGAAGACAGCACTGGCATTGCTTCGGCCTCGGTGGGCCGCCACGAATGGACTAGGTCCGTGGTATCCAGAGCCGGGTGGTCCGAGTTTGGAGTCGCCACCTGTCCCTGAGGGACGAGCGGCGGCTGCGGTCAGCGCCGCTCAGCGCTCGACCACCTCCAGAGTCCAAAGACTTTCATACAACTTAGGACCACCTCCTTTCTCTGGTGCCGACAGTCTGCCACATGTGCGGACTTCGGTGACAGGAATTTCAAGGGCTGTTCAGTCGCCTGAAGACATCCGGGGCGATCGGGTCCTGTTGCCGGCGCCTCGACCCAAGACCGGCCAGATACTGATTCGGGAAGGCGTGCCCGGTGTAGCCAAGGTCGATGGCGGCGTTGAGGGTCCAATATGGATCGACGATGTGGGGTCGGGCCAGCAGGCATAGATCGGCCCGGCCCGCCACCAGGATGTTGTGGACGTCGTCGATGCTGGCTACCGCTCCCACCGTCATGGTGGCGATGCCCACTTCGTTCCGGATCCGGTCCGAGTAGGGAGTCTGGTAGAGACGGCCGTATTCCGGATCGGCCTCGATCGTGGTCTGGCCGGTGGAGACATCGACCAGGTCACAGCCGAGCTCCTTCAGGGCACGGGCGAACACCACCGCGTCATCACCATCGAAGCCGTCCTCCACCCAATCGGTGGCCGAGATTCGGACCGACATGGGCCTGTCGTCCGGCCAAACCTCGCGAACTGCGGCGAACACCTCGAGCGGGTAGCGCATCCGGTTCTCCAGCGAGCCTCCGTAGCGGTCGCCTCGCCGGTTGGCGAGCGGGGTCAGGAAGCTGGACAGGAGATATCCGTGGGCGAAATGCAGCTCCAGCATGTCGAATCCGGCTCCGGCACCGAGAAGTGCCGAGACGACGTGCTCGTCACGGACCCGGCCCATGTCGGTCACTGTCATCTCCCGAGGGACCTGGCTGTCGGGCCGATAACGGATCGGGGAGGGGGCCATGAGCTCCCAGTTGCCCTCGTCGAGCGGGTCGCTGTCCCCCTCCCACATGAACTTGGTGGAACCTTTGCGCCCCGAATGACCGATCTGGAGGCCGATCCTGGAGTTGGTGTGGTCGTGGACGAAGTCGACGATCCGGGCGAAGGCGGTGGCTTGCTGGTCGTTCCACATGCCGGTGCACCCCGGGCTGATCCGTCCTTGCGGGGAGACACAGGTCATCTCTGTCATGACCAGGCCAGCCCCACCCACCGCCCGACTCCCGAGATGGACCAAGTGCCATTCGTTGGGGACGCCGTCGATCGCGCTGTACTGATCCATCGGCGACACCACGATGCGATTGGGCAGCACCATGTCCCGCATCTTGAAGGGGTGGAACATGGGTGGCACGTCGGGGCCCACCGGATCAGGGCAGCGGTGCTCGGATGAGGCGTACCAGGCGTCCACTCCACCCATATACGCGGGGTCGCGGATGCGCAAGTTGTCGTAGGTGATGCGCTGGCTGCGGGTGAGCAGGCTGAAGACGAACTGCTCTGGGGCCATGTCGCGGTAACGATCAGCTCCCTCGAACCAGTTGCGGCTGGCTCGTGCGGCGCGCTGGAGGCTCTCCACCTCTGGCCGTCGATCCTCCTCATACCGCTCGAAGGCCCTCTCGTGGTCGTGTTCGGAGATGACCACTCGGGCCAGGGCGATGGCGTCCTCCATGGCGAGCTTGGTCCCCGAGCCGACCGAGAAGTGGGCGGTGTGGACCGCATCACCCATCAACACGACGTTGCCGTGATGCCATCTGGCGCAGGCGACGGTCGGGAACTGAAGCCATCTCGAGTTGTTGCCAAGCAGACCCCAGCCCTCGAGATGGGTTGCGAAGATCTCTTCGCAGACGCGCAGCGCCCGCTCGTCGCTCTGGCCAGCGGTCGATTCGTTGGCCGCTGTGGCAGCAAACCCCAACGCGGTCCACGTCTCGGGCGTCATCTCGACGATGAACGTGCTGCCGTCGTCCCCGTAAGGGTAGATGTGGGCCCACACCATGCCGGCATCGGTGTCCTCGAAGATGAAATTGAACTCGTCGAAGACCTTCGGGGTGCCGAACCAGATGTACTTGTTCCGGGCCAGCTCCACCGATGGCTGCAGATGTGGGGCGAGCTCTCGCCGAAGCATGCTGTTGGCTCCGTCGGCTGCCACCACCACATCGGCCCAGCCCAATGCACTCGAGTCACCGACCTCGTTCGAGAAGCGGAGATCGACCTCGAGCCCCTTGGCCCGGTCGGTCAGTATCTCGAGCAGGGTGCGACGACTGATGGCCGAGAAGCCATGTCCGCCGGATACCAGCTCCTGGCCAGTCGGATGACGTACCTTTATCTCGCCCCACCCCCGAAAGGCCTGCGCCATGGCGTCGTAGGACTCCGGGTCGGCCTCCTCGAAGTGGTCGATCGTCTCGTCGCTGAACACGACCCCGAACCCGTAGGCATCCTGAGGCGTGTTTCGATCGAAGACAGTGACCTCCATGTCCGGCCCGGACTTCCTGAGCAGGATCGAGAGGTAGAGGCCCGCCGGTCCTCCTCCCACGATGGCGACACCCGGTCTACTCATGCTGGCTCGGGGCCCACGCTAGATAGGGCGGGTCTGGGACTAGATGCGGAGCGTGCCGAAGAAGTCGTCCCACCAGGCCCCGATGGCGTCGAAGGTGTTGCTCAACGCCCAGAGGAGGATGATCGCCAGTGCGACGACCAGGACCACCGTGGCCAGATGCCTGACCCGGTACATCTGACGCTGGTCGGTGTCCTCGATGTAGGAAGGCTCGACCACTGGCGCCGTGGGGGCGGTGATCAGATAGGGCTCTGGCGGGCTCACGAAGGCGGGTTCGTTCGAATTGCTCATCTTGGCGGCTGCAGCCGGTTCGGGCTCCGTTCCCGGGGCCGGTGGTAGAGAGAACGTCTCCACCCGCATCGCCGGTTCCCCCAGGTTCTGCGGCTCCGCATCATACGCGGGGCCCACATGCTCGCGAACCTCCGCTTCGAGCTCCGAATCTGCGTCGAGCTGAGCCTCGACAGCTGCGGCAGCGGGGACTCCGGCGATGCGCGGATCCAGCTCCACATCCTCTTCCAGCGGCTCTTCGAGCGGGAGAGGTGCGAGGCTGGCGAATGCCTGCTCCACCGTCGGGTGGGGCTCGACTTCGGCTGCGGGCGGGACACCCGCCTTGTCGTAGAGCGCTCGCCCGTCGATGTCCAGGATGGCAGAAAGGGCGTTCAGCACCGACGGATCGGTAGGTGTCGAGATATCACGCTCCCAGCTCCTGACCGAGCTCGCCGATCGACCGACGAGCTCACCGAGCTGAGCTTGGCTCAACCCGATCCGGGTCCGGCGATAACGGACGGTCCTTCCGAAGGAACGTTCGGGCATCGGACGTGATGGTACCGAGGTGTCGATTTACCAAGATGGGGATTCAGCCTCCATACTCTCGGCCCTACAGGGCCGCCTATGCTCATCCGCCCATCGAGGAGGCGTCCGGACGCCTGGTGGGTCCCCCGGTCTTCAAAACCGGCGAGGGGTCTGATCGGCCCCTGGCGGGTTCGATTCCCGTCCGCCTCCGCCGTCTCCTCTACCGGAAGTGGGCGCCGGGGGGGTCGATCGAATCATTGAGCCCCACGGGGAGCGGCATAGCCTTTCCACTGATGGAGATCGCGATAATCGCGCTTGGTGCGGCCGGAATCGTGTTCGCCGGCATCGCCCTGAACAAGGCCAGGCCCAAGATGGTGGCCGAACGGGTGCCCGGTCATCCCGACACGTTCGAGCTCTGGAACGAGGGCCCTGGCCCGGCAGTCATCGTCCGGGCCGACGTGGTCTCGTACCGATTCCCGCACGGAGCGTCGATCTTCGACGCGAGGTCTGCCATTCCCGGTCTATGGGTGGACGAGCGTTTGCTCCGTGACCGGGAGCCCTGGGCCAGAGGCGCATCCCTCGATCCTCTGCGGCGGTTTGAGCTTCGCCTCCCCTCGGCCACCAGCCTTCGAATCACCTACCGTGCACAGGGGGCGCTCGGGTCGATCGCCACCGACACCATGGTCGTGGAGGGAGGTCACCGAGCCGAGCCCGGGCTCGTGTGACTTTCGGCCCTGCTCTCCAACTCACGAGATGGGTAGGTTCTGGCATCTGCCCAGTGAAAGGTGTCAGACATGAGAAAGGCCGCTTCGATCACATCGATCGTCCTCGGGATATTGATGATCATCGGCGGGATCGCCACCTGGTTTGTCGTCGCCGACACTCTCTCCGACCAGAACATCGTGACCTCCGACGATGCCTGTCTACCCGGGCGCCCGGTCGGAGATCCGTTCACCGCCTACTGCCAGGCGAAGGTGATCGAAACGCACACCCTCGAAGCCACCGGTGGCCTCTACTACGCGGAGCTCGACCGGGAAGACCCACTTCGTGAGACTGCGATGAACTCGGCCTTCCTCCAGTCGTCGCTTTTCACGTCGATCCTGGCCTTCGGGGTGTCAGCGATGGCCGTCGCCGTCGGCCTGCTGTTCGTGCTCATCGGGCTCGGGATCCGCGATGTTGCACAGCGCACCCCCGAACCGGTTCACACCTGATCGATCGGCGCGAAGCGAATGAAGGGGGCGCTCTGGACCCAACGGTCCAGGGCCGCCCTCGACCGCTCCGGGTCTGACCCCCAGCTCTCGGTGAGGGCCCGATAGAGAATCCGCCCCCGCTCCACGGGATCGGGCTCGAGACTTCCCCTCACAGGGACGTCGGCTCGGATGCCATGTTTGAGATGAAGGGTGAACTCGGGGTGGGCCGCGATGTTGGCTACCCAGTCCCTCTTGAAGCCAGGCCTACCGGTCAGGTAGTACTGGCCGTCGAACTGGTGGAAGTAGATCTCGATTCGTCGGGGCAGGCCTGTCTGCCGCCCGATGGTGGTGATGTCGACAGTGCCTCCGCGATCGAGAGCCTCCCGAATGGCGCTTTCCATGGCGGCGTGAACACCGGCCAATGGCGCCTTGTTCCAAGGACGGATAACTTGCGGCCGAATGGGCCAGTTGATCCAGGTGGAGGCCACCCCGATGGGCCGGGTCGCCGTGTTCTCGACGGACCGTTCGATCACGGGTCAGGACGGGGTCAGCGTCATCCCCGGGGAACGAGAGGGCGAGGACCCACCGCACGATCTGGCGGCACGGCTATTCGGCGCCGACCAGCAGATCGACCATGTCCATGTCATCTCCAACACTGTGGCAGTCCGACGCATGCAGAGCTGGGACGAGGAAGCGGTGGAACGGGCTGCCGGAGTGATAGCCAATCTCTTCATCCACTACGGCGAGACCGAGACAGCTGTCGAGGCCGATCGGTTCGAGCATCTGAGGTCCGAGAACTACAACGCGACCTTGAGCCACATCAGGGCGCACAACCCGGACCTCTGGGTGATGAAGGTCACCCCGGACGAGCCGATCGACCCCTTCCAACCGGGCCAGTACACGACGCTTGCGCTCGGGTATTGGGAGCCACGCGCAGACGATGCCCACGACGCGCTCAAGCCCGATCAGGATCAGAAGATGGCCCGTCGCTCGTACTCGGTGTCCAGCTCGATGATCGACGAATCGGGTGAGCTGCTCCCGCCCCACACCCCTGACGTGGAGTTCTACATCGTGAAGGTGAAACCGGGGCAGCAGGAGATCCCGGCCCTCACTCCACGCCTCTTCATGAAGAGTGAGGGCGATCGTCTGTACATGGGACGCAAGTTCACCGGGCACTACACCCTGGAAGGGGTCGAGCCAACCGACAACGTCGTCTTTCTCAGCACCGGGACCGGCGAGGCGCCGCAGAACGCAATGATCGCCGAGCTGCTGCGTCGGGGTCACGAGGGAAGGATCCTCAACGTCGTCTGCGTCCGGCACAAGGCCGATCTCGCATACACGGAGCAACACGCGGTGTTGGTCGACAGGTACCCGGCGTATCGCTATCTGACCATCACCACCCGCGAGCCCGAGAACGAGAGGGAGAAGGTCTATATCCAGGACCTCATCACCACCGGTCGAATCGAAGAGGAGCTCGGGGCCCCCCTCGACCCTCAGCGAACCCATGTCTTCCTCTGCGGCAACCCGGCGATGATCGGGCTGCCCAAGTGGAACGAGGAAGGTCTGGTGTTCCCCGACACACTCGGTGTGTGCCAGCAGCTCCACGAGCGCGGCTTCACCATCGACCATCGTAAGGAACGCGGCAACGTCCACTACGAGGAGTACTGGACAGAAAAGCCGGATTCGTCAACTACTGCTTGACAATCCGACCGACGGCGTCGACGTCATTCAACGTGGATTCACCAGGATTGTGCGCCGAGTCGACCACGGCGCGGGCTCGGTCGAGGCGGACGGCGACAAGTTCCGAGAGACCCAAATTGTCTTCGCCGTCGAGAACGACTGTTTCGAGGAGGGTGGAGATTCGGTGGCGGTGACGGTCGCAGGGCTCGACGGCCAGTATGTCGAACCATACGAGAACAATGTCGAATCATTCGACGAAGGTTCTCCCGTGACGTTTAACCGGCCGCAAGGCGGCGAGACGACGGGAGCCTATGCCCTGCCCGTCGGCGACCGTACCTTGTGCGTCTACCTCACCTGGGACCCTGCGACCACCGAGGAGGAGTTGGCTGCGGGCCGCCAGATCGTAGAGTCCATCGTTGGCCAGCCCTATGGCAAGGACGGCATCCGGATCAACTTCACGCTCCCATTCGGCTGGGATACCGGCTAACCCCGCAGACCAGGTAATCCGAGACACCATCGTCCCACCAGAGGAGAAGCACCGACCGGCCCGATCTGCATGAGGTGATTCGACGTCCGAGGCTCCCGCACCTGTCGAGGTGGGTGGCCACTCCCCACGTCCTGGGCAGGACCCGAGACTAGGGGACCTTGACGTTGGATATCTCTCAACTAGGCCGATGGCTCGGGCCGGGTCGTAGAAAGCGGCTTGCCGACGTCAAACGCCGTTTCTTGGGGCGGCCGCCGGTAGAGCTCCGGCATTGGTCCATCTGGGTGTCGGCCCACAAGCCGAAGAGCGAGCGGGCGCGCCATACCAGGATGAGCACGGCGAGGATGCGGATCACTCATCGCTGTCGGGGACGGAAACGCCCGAGGGGACTCGTCTCGTCGATGGAGGTGGTTGGGGATCGTCGGTGTCAGGATTCATGGTTGGGTGGACAATAAGGGGGCAGCCAAACAACCCGGATGGATATGACTGAGGGCACGGCACTGGGTGAGCTGTTCAAGAGTAATTACGACGCGGTCTTGGCCTACTGCCCGGCGGATCGGTCGAAACGAAGCCGAGGACGCCGCTGCCGAGGTCTTTGCGATCGCTTCACGTCGGGCCAAAGAAATCGATTGGGCTACCGCTCGCCCTTGTCTGTATGGCATCGCCCGCGGTGTGCTCGCCAATAATTGGCGCTCTTTCTATCGCCGCCAACGGATCTTCGGATTGATCGCCGGAATGGCGCCTACGTCCGAGGATCGACCGGATGAGGTGGTTGTTCGACGCGCAGAGGATCGTGAGGCGATCGCGGCGCTCCAGCAGCTGAGACCAATCGATCGTGAGGTGCTGATGCTTTCGGCCTGGGAGGAGTTGACCGGTCCGCAAATTGCCAGCGCACTGGGGATTTCGGTTGCAGCAGCCGAACAACGGCTTCATCGCGCCAAGGAGCGGTACGCCCACAAGCTGTGGCCTCTCTCTGTTGCGGGGAGCCGCGACCTCACATTTGAAAACGAAGGAGGCAACTGATGAAGGTCGACGCCGCCTTCGAACAACTGCGTCGAGCAAACCCGGAGCCTGATCCGGCGGCTCTGCGACGCCAACTACAAGAGACGGCCAGTGCCGTCGCCGAAAGGAGCGAAGCCATGTCCCCCCGCACTCCCACCATCGAACGCCAACCTCAGACCAAGCCGCCCCGACGGTGGTTCCCGGCCTTGGTCGCCGGCGTCCTGGTGCTGTTGCTGGGAATTCCCTTCCTCATCTTCCGCAACCAGTCCCCTGACGTCGCTTCCAGCCCCACCACGTTGCCAGCGACGGGCCCGATCGAGCCGGGTACCTATCAGGTTGGTCCCGGACCGTGGACCGCTGTTGGGTACAGCCTCACGATGCCAGGCACCTGGCTTCTGGCAGCGCTCCACAACTGCTGACTACTTTGCCGATCGATGGCCCTTTTTCGCATCATCGAGGATGATGCACCCGAACCTTTGGAGCGTCGGGCCTTTCGGCTAGGGGGCTGCGGATGCGCCATCGCCTTCATCCTGCCGCCCGCGCTCTTGCTGGTGAGCTTTGGGATCTACGTCCTGATCGACTTCGTCCCTGGTGCCGTCACGGACAGTCCTGCCCTCGATGAGATGCCGGCGAGAGACCGGGTGGTGGCCCTTGCGGTGATGGCCGCCATCGCCGTTCCGCTGATGGCCCTCGCGCGCAAATTCATATTGGGGAGACGTCGCCTCGTGCTTTTCCTTCGTCGATTCGGCGACAGGGGATCGCTGGCGATGGTGACGCAGGCGGCGACGGGGGCTCCCGGCTCCGGATACCGTCTGGTGACCCTTGATGATCGCTCGACCGTCGGCGTCGGCGTCGAGAAGACGCTGGCCGTCAAAGACGACAAGAGTCTCGAAGTCGCTCTCAAACGGGTTCGCCGGCTGAGTCGGCGACTGTTTGGACCCAAGGCCGTTTTCCTGCATGTCGACGATCCCATCTGGCGCAGCGTGGTGTTGAGGCTCGTGGCCGAGACCAACGCGGTGCTCATCGACGTGACCGAACCGGGGCCGAATCTGCTGTGGGAGATCGAGACAGTCGGCTCGATCGTCCGGCCGTGGTGGATACTGGTGGGCGAACGGGACGCTCTGACAGATCTGGCCAATCTCGACCTGAACGATCGAGAAACCACCTCGTGGACGACACTGGCTGGCCTGCTTCGCGGTGAGGATGTCCTGGCATACCGGATCGGAGAGGACCAAGATCGCTTCGGGCGAGTAGTCCAGGCGAAATACGACCTGGTCACCCGGCACCGCCCTGACCGTATGACCGGTCCAGTCGTCGAGGACATCCCGCCGCAAGATCTCACACCAGTGGAGGTGGCTCAACCTTACGACCTGGCAGGGCCGCCCGCTCCCTGGTGGCCGGGTCGCGAAGCCGATCTGCCGTCGGAGGGGCCAGGGTCGCTAGCGTCGATGGGCGAGAGGTGGGCGGCGCGCGGCATCGATTTGGGAATCGGCCTCTTTGTCTTGCTGGCCCTCGTGTGGATCGAGAGGGCCACACGAGCGATCGCACAACTGCCGGAAAGTGGCGGCGATTGGCTTAGGACGCTCACCAGCGCCGCACTGCTGATCCTCATAGTCGCCTATGACCCGGTTTCGACCCTTCTCCTTGGCGCTACGCCAGGTAAGCGACTTCTTCATCTGGAGGTGGTTCGAGCAGGGAACCACGAACCAGCCTCAGTCGTACTGGTTGGAGCTCGCGGCCTCATCCAGGTAGCTGTTTGGATGTGCTGTGTCGTGCCCGGCGTTCTCGACGCCATAGCCGGTGCCTCACACCCGCTCAAGCAAACCTGGCACGACCGGTGGGCGGCCACCCTGGTAGTACGCGCCCCTCCACACGGTTCTTGACTCGAGATCGAGAACAAGTTGGTGGCTGGCTTCTCGAGTTATTGCAAAACTCAAGTGTCAGGCCGATGGAGAAGTCTCGGCAGCAGTGATTGCGGTGAGGGAGGCCGGTGTGGGAGTCGCCACTTGAGCCTCTCCCACCACGATGAGAACCCCTCGAAGACTCGTCGATCACGTCAGCGATGGCCAGTCTTGGATGAAGTCACTACGAGGACCCTCAAGTGGATTGCTGTCTCGCATTATGACGCCGACCACCTAGGCGGAATCCTCGACGTCGCCAACGCCCCCGGAGCGGGTGTGGGTGCGTTTTACGACCGCGGCGGAGGATCGACAGCCGCCGGAACACAGACTTACGCCGCGTACTGCCAGTACGTCACTTCCGCTGGGACGCGGCATCCTGTCGATATCGGAGACAGCTTCAGTCTTTGCTCTGGGGCTCAGCGAGTGACATTCACCGTGGTGTCTGCCGGCACAGATGGCACCGCGGCTGGAGGGGTGGCGGTCTCAGAAGAAAACGACCGCAGGCTATGCCTCCACGTCGATACCGGGACTTTGACCTCGCCACCTGCGGAGAAATCAACGAACCACGACGGTCCACGCACCGACGCCGAAACCGCGGTTGCATCGACCATCGGAGATGTGGAGGTGGCCAGGTGAACCACCATGGTTCCCAGTTCTCCTCCAACCCCACGTTCGTCGCAACACTCTCGGCGGAAGCCTCGATCATCTCCGTAGGGGCAAACTCCTTTGGCGATCCGAGCGCCACCGCCCTCGCACGTTGGGACGCGGTTGGCACCGTATTTCAAAGCCAGTCGCCGAGCGACAATGCCCTGATCGGCGGGAATGTCACGGTGAGGACCAACGGGGTGACCAGCTTCAGGGCGGATGCAGAAGGTTCGGGTAAGAGCCTGGTGAGCCCACTCGACTAGGCCTCGGGATCAGTCCTGCCCGACGAATCGTGTAGTGGCCTTTGCGCAGGACAAAGTTCATGCCCTTTCAGACTTCCCGAGGAGCCGCCGACGATCTGCAGCGATTGGTGGCCGACGCTCTCCCATTTGCCTGGCCCCACTCCATCAGCCGGTCGGTGAAAAACGGTCTGATTCCATGACCACGCATGGCGAACCCCGACCCACCTGACCCACTTGGGGGGCCCTGTGTTGGATGGCCAATGCCGGGGAATCCTTAGAGTTCAGACATGAAGAGGTGGGGGCCTGCTTTCGGGGCCCTGTTGCTCTGTGCCCTGTCGATCTCATGCGACTTAGGCGCATCCACGGGACCCGTCCCGGTCGAACCGACTGAGGTTGTCGAACCGGCTGAGGGTGTCGAACCGACGGAGGGTGTCGACCCGACAGAGGGTGTCGACCCGACAGAGGGTACGACCACTTCGGTCCACCAACAAGCTGCGGCAGATCCCGGCTCTCTTCTGGTGATGGGAGATTGGGGATCGGGGAACGACAACGAGTCGATGATCGCTTCGGCGATGGAGTCGTATGCCTCGTCTCATCCCGTGCAGGCGATTCTCACGACCGGGGACAACTT
>JAICRU010000140.1 GCA_025937235.1 Acidimicrobiia bacterium | reverse complement strand
CCGGGCCTATCAGCGTGCCCTCCCCGTCGAGTTCGCCGTCAACGAGATCCGCAGGCATGCCGGGACCCAGTTCGATCCCCACGTAGTCGATCTCTTCTTGGAGTTGGCCGCGGTCAACCGCCTCCCGTTGGAGCTGTCTGCCTGATCGAGGCGGCCCGCCCCTTCACCACGTCGGCACAAACGAGGTGAGGGTCCTCATGTAGCTGGTGCGTTCCAGAACCTCGGGGTCCGGGATGGAAGCGAAGCCGAGGCTCCCCCGGGCCTGTCCCACTCCGGAGTAGTCATGGTCCTCGAGCCAACCCTCCATCCCCAGCCTCACCTCGCTCAGGCGACCGGGGCCATGCTTGAGCAGTGCCGAGGCCATCATCACCACGTCGGCTCCACACAGGACAGCCTTCAGAGCGTCCTCGGCCTCGTGGATCCCGGAGGTGGCGGCCAGGTCGCATCCGACCCTCCCAAACATGACCGCAAGCCAGCGCAGCACGAGGCGCAACTCGACCGGATGGGAGAGGACGAGGTTCGGTGATATCTCCAGGGTCTCCAACTCGACATCGGGCTGATAGAACCGGTTGAAGATGACAAGCCCGTCGGCACCGGCATCGGCCAGGCGACGTGCCATTTCCCCGATGGACGAGAAGTAGGGCCCGATCTTGACCGCCAACGGCAGCTCGACCGATCTCCTGATCGTCTCCACCAGGTCGAGATACGACCGCTCCACCTCAGCGCTGGTGGCCTCGACATCGGTGATGGGTCGATAAGTGTTGAGCTCGAGGGCGTCGATCCCCTGATCGGCCAGGACGGCCGCATAGCGGGTCCAGCCCCCGGTGGACACTCCGTTGAGGCTGGCGATCACCGGGATACTGGTCTCGCTCTTGGCACGTCGGATCAGGTCCAGGTAACCCCTCGGACCTGTGTTGTAGTCGTCGAGCTCTGGAAAGAAGCCGGAAGGGGTCTCACCGAACCCGTCGGCACCCGACTCGAGGGCCATGTGCACGGCCATCTCGTCATGCTCTATCTGCTCTTCGAACAGGCTGGGCAGCACCAGCGCCGGCGCCCCCGCATCGACCAGCTGGAGGATGTGGTCTATGTCACCGGTCAGTGGAGAAGCGGACGGCACCACCGGATGTTCGAGGTCGAGCCCGAGATAGGTGGTGCTCATGTCGACGCTCATTCCGCGACCTCCGAGTATTGCGCAGTGCGATGGAGCTCGACCATCTGCTCGTAGAGCTGCCACCTGTCGTCTATGTCTTGTTGGGCCCTCAGCAGCAGGCGCTCTGACTGGGCCTTGTCGACCAGGCCGAGCAGGGCGAACCGGGTCTCCTTCGAGGCGAGCTCCCTGAACCGGGTGCTCGGCCTGCGGCTGTCGAGCAGCAAACCCGGCTTACCTGTGGCTTCGCGCGCTGGGTCGTATCGATAGAGGGGCCAGTAGCCGGTCTCGGTGGCCAGCTTCTGGTGTTGTATCTGGTCGGCGAGGTCGTAGCCGTGGGCGATGCATGGGCTGTAGGCGATGATCAATGAGACGCCTCGATACGCCTCGGCTTCGGCCATGGCCTTGACCGTCTGGTTGACATTGGCCCCCATTGCGACCTGGCCCACATAGACGTTCCCGTAGGACATCGCGATCTGGCCCATGTCCTTCTTGGCCGTGGCCTTCCCGCCTGTTGCGAACTTGGCGATCGCCCCACGGGGAGTGGCCTTCGACGCCTGGCCCCCGGTGTTGGAGTACACCTCGGTGTCGAGGATGAGGATGTTGAGGTCCCGCCCCGACGCCAGCACGTGGTCGAGCCCACCGAAGCCGATGTCGTAGGCCCAACCGTCGCCCCCCACGATCCAGATGCTGGTCTCGACCAGGGAGTCGGCGACCCCCTCGAGCCGGCGCGCCAGGGGCCCGTCCATGTGAAGGAGTTGCTCTCTCAGCTGCGCCACCTGTCTCCGCTGCAGCTCGACTCGCGCATCTCGGTCCTGCGGATCCCGATCCGCCGCCGCTTCGAGGATCTCGACGGCCAACTGCCCCAGATCTGGGGCCAGTGCGGTGACCAGCAGGATGGCGTCATCTCGCTGGACCTCCATGGACAGCCTCATCCCGAGGCCGAACTCGGCATTGTCCTCGAAGAGGCTGTTGGACCATGCCGGCCCTCTTCCCTCTCCGTTCTGCGACCATGGGGTGGTCGGGAGGTTCCCTCCGTAGATCGAGGAGCAGCCCGTGGCATTGGCCACGATCATCCTGTCCCCCATCATCTGGGTTATCAGCTTCAGATAGGGAGTCTCGCCACAGCCGGCGCAGGCCCCGGAGTACTCGAACAGGGGCTGGAGGAGCTGGGATCCCTTCACCGAGCTCGCGATCACGTCGGAGCGTCGCATCTCGGGAATCTCGAGGAAGAAGGCGTAGTTGCGGCGCTCCCTCTCCAGATGGGGCATCTTGGGCTCCATGTCGATGGCCTTGTGCTTCGTGATCTCCTTGGATCTGGCCGGGCACACATCGACACAGATGCTGCAGCCGGTGCAGTCGTCGGGGGCGACCTGGACGATGATGCGCTTGCCCTTGAGATCTTTGCCCGTTGACTCCTTCCACGGGAGCCCTTCGGGGATCTCGACCTCGGGATCGAAGGCCTTGAACCTGATGGCGGCATGCGGGCAGACCAAGGCACACCGCCCGCAGTCGATGCACAGATCGGGGTCCCAGATGGGGATCTCGAATGCGATCGACCTCTTCTCCCACCGGGCCGTACCGGTGGGGAAGGTCCCATCGACAGGCATCGCCGAGACGGGGAGCAGGTCGCCGTCACCGGCCATCATCATCGCGGTCACCCGCTTGACGAACTCCGATGCCACTTCGGGAACGGGGTCGACGATCCGTCGCGAGCTGTCAGCTTCGCCGACGCCGACCCGATGGAGCCGGCCGATCGCCTCATCGATGGCCATCTCATTGCGTCTGACCACGGCCTCCCCGCGGCCCCCGTAGCTCTTGCGGACACCCTCTTTGATGGCGGCCACGGCGTCCCCGGTGTCGAGGAAGTCGGTGAGATGGAAGAAACAGGTCTGCAGGACGGTGTTGATGCGGTTGCCGAGACCGCACTCCCGGGCAATGGACAGGGCATCGATCGCCCACACTTGCAGCCCTTTGGCAACGATCTGATGCTGGGCCTCCCAGGGCAGACGATCCCAGGTCCGCCCGGCAGGATGCGGGCTGTTGAGGAGAACGGTGGCCCCGGGAGCGGCGATGGCGAGCACATCGGTGCTCTCCAGGAAGTCGAACTGATGGATGCCGACGAAGTCCGCTTCCTCGATCAGGTAGGAGGACTCGATCGGGCGGGGCGACACACGAAGATGGGAGACCGTCCGAGAGCCCGATTTCTTGGAGTCGTAGACGAAGTACCCCTGTGCGTGGAGCGATTCGGGCCCCCCGAGGATCTTCACCGAGTTCTTCACCGCTCCAACGGTGCCGTCGGCTCCGAGCCCGAAGAACACGGCACGGGTGACATCGGGGGGCTCGTGCCACCACGAGCGGTCCCAATCGATCGATGTCCTGGTGACGTCGTCGGCGATTCCAACCGTGAAATGGCGCTTGGGCCGATCCCTGGCCGCCTCGGCGAATATCCCGGCGACCATGGCGGGGGTGAACTCCTTCGAGGAGAGGCCGTACCGGCCCGCGATGACATCGATCTCACGGCCCTCCTCGGCCAGGGCCGCCACCACGTCGAGGTAGAGGGGGTCTCCAACCGCTCCTGGCTCCTTGGTCCGGTCCATGACAACGAGCCTGCTCACCGATCGAGGTACGGCAGCGCTGAAGGAAGCCGTATCGAATGGGCGGAACAGCTTCACGCCGAGCACACCGACCCGGCCGCCCCCCTCCACGAGCCGGTCGACCGCCTCTGCGGCGGCACCCACGCCAGAGCCCATCAAGACCACCACCGTCTCTGCGTCGG
>JAICRU010000078.1 GCA_025937235.1 Acidimicrobiia bacterium | reverse complement strand
GAAGACATCTCCGGTGAGACACTCGGAGTGGACCCGGGTGAGCACAGACTCCCCGTCGTCCAGGTCACCCATAACCAGGGCGATGTGCTGACGGTCGTCGACCAGAGACCGGTAACCGACCGCGGTGAAGGTGCCGTGGTCGGTCGGGATGCGGGCCTCTACCACACGCTCGACGAGCTTCTCCTCACGACGGCGGAAGGCGATGAGGTCGGCGATCGTGCCGATGAGCAAGCCGTGCTCGGCTGCGAAGTCCTCGAGCTCGGCAAGCCGCGCCACCGATCCGTCGTCGTTCATGACCTCGGCGAGGACACCGGCCGGGTACCGGCCGGAGAGTCGGGCGAGGTCGACCGCCGCCTCGGTGTGACCTGCCCGCTTCAGGACTCCTCCTGGCTCATATCTGAGGGGGTACATGTGACCCGGGCGCGCCAGGTCGTTCGGAGTGGTGTCAGGATCGAGCACAGTCTGGATCGTCTTCCACCGATCGGATGCCGAGATGCCGGTCGTGGTCCCGTCGCGGGCATCGATCGAGACCGTGAAGGCCGTGCGCCTGACGTCGGTGTTGCGAGCCACCATCATCGGCAGGTCGAGCTCGTCCAGCCTTTCCCCGATCACGGGGAGGCAGATGATGCCGCTGGTGTGACGGAGCATGAAACCGATCTGCTCGATGGTGGCCGCCTCGGCGGCGACGATGAGGTCGCCCTCGTTCTCCCGGTCCTCGTCGTCGACCATGATCACCATCTCGCCCCTGCCCACGGCGGAGATGACCTGCTCGATCTCGGCGAAGCTCACGAGCTCGGCCTCAACAGCTTCTCGACGTATTTGGCCAGCACATCGATCTCAAGGTTGACCTTCTCCCCCACCCTGCGCAAGCCGAGAGTCGTCACTTCGAGCGAATGCGGGATCAGCGCGAGCTGAATCTCGAAACCATCGACTCCAGCCACCGTCAGGCTCACCCCGTCGACCGTCACAGACCCTTTCTCGACCAGGTAGCGGGAAAGGCCCTCGGGAACGCGCACCGCAATCCTGAGGCCGTCCCCCTCAGGTTCGATGGCGCTTATCTCACCAACCCCGTCCACGTGGCCCTGGACGATGTGCCCATCGAAGCGGCCGTCGGCGCGCATGGGTCTTTCCAGGTTGACCGCGTCACCGGGCAGGAGAGCGCCAAGGGTGGAGCGATCCAGGGTCTCGGCGACCACATCGAACCCCACCTGACCCTCGGTAGCCTCGACTGCGGTGAGGCACACCCCATTGACCGCCATCGAGCCACCCAGGGGGATCTCGCCGAGAGGGCCGGTGTCGACGGTGAGCCTGATGACGCCGTCGGCCCTCTCCACGGAGACAACCGAGCCACGGTGCTCGACGATACCGGTGAACACTATGCTCCTCTCCCCGCCTGCCTCCTCCCCCCGGAGCGATGCGACGTTGGGGAAGGTGGCTCATCGGGCCGGAGAATGCGCCTTTCTTCGCCATCCGAGTGAAGAAACCGGGATTCTCTGGATACTCCATTGTGGGGGACGTGGAACTCGATCCTCATATCGGGGCCAACCATGCGGACGTCATCGATGTTCACCGGCTGCGATTCTGCCATGGTCGCGAAATCTCCCTCTAGTGGGGCAAGGCCGCGACCGCCCCCGACGAGGGCCGCCACGTAGAGCACACCCCGACCGACCAACCCGGCTCGCCACCAGCTACCGGCCAGATTGGGCCCGCCCTCCAGGAGCACATCGAGAAGACCGCGTTCAGCCAGGGCCCGGGCGGTCCCGTTCGGATCGGGTCGTTCCTCGTCACCGGGGACGACGACCACCTCCCCGGAAGGCACCCCTAACGGACGGGTGCTGATGACGATCGGGGACCTCTCCCATATCCGGCTCTCCAGGGGGAGAGATTGCCGGCCGGCCACGATCACGGGCACCGGCTGCTCCTCGACAGCTTCGAGGCGGACGGTGAGCAATGGATCATCCGATCGAACGGTGCCCGCCCCCACGACCAGCGCGTCCGAAGCCGAGCGAAGGACGTGGGCGTCGCTCCTCGCCGGTTCCGAGGTGATCCACTTCGAGGACAGGTCGGACGCCGCCACCGAGCCGTCCAGCGTCATGGCCATCTTCAAGGTCACGAAAGGCAGTCCGGTGCGTCGATGGCGAAAATAGGCGGGATCCACGGCCTCGGCCTCATCGCCGAGCACATCGACCTCGACCTCGACCCCGGCGTCTCTCAGCCGGGAGACACCGGAGCCCGAGACCCCTGGATCGGGATCGATGACGCCGACCACCACCCTGGCCACGCCGGCCTCTACGATCGCCGGGGCACAGGGCGGTGTGCGCCCCAAGTGGTTGCATGGCTCCAACGTCACATACAGGGTCGAGCCTCTGGCCAAATCGCCCGCCTGCTCGAGCGCGAGCACCTCGGCGTGAGACTGCCCGACCCCGTGATGCGCTCCTTCGCCCACCACCTCGCCGGAGGCGGCGACCACGACGGCCCCCACCCGGGGATTGGGATGTGTCCGATGTTGAGCGGCGAGCTCGATGGCCCGTCGCATGTGGCGGGCATGACCCACTCAGCGGCCCGCCACTAAGTCGTGCGTCGATCGATGCGGTAGGTGGAGCCTTGCTGCTTCTTGGCGAATTCCTTCATCTCCACCGCTATCGCCGACGCTTCCCACTGTGTGGTGATGTCGCGCACGTCGGTGGACGCTACACCGAGGGAGAGGGAGACCACGGGGAAGGCGAATCGCTCCCCGCGCCGATCGATCACTTCGATGTAGCCGCGGAGGGCGTCTGCGGTGTCGTACAGGTCGAGGATCCCATCATCGAAGCGCTCGATGACCTCCTTGCAGAAGGGCTCGGAGACCTCGGGCGGGATGATCGCCACGAAGTCATCGCCACCGATGTGGCCGACGAAGGCACCGGTGATACCCATGCTGTCGGCGGCGTCGTTGAAGCACTTGGCGCAGAATCTGATGACCTCGTCGCCCCGCATGAAACCGTAGTGATCGTTGAAGGCCTTGAAGTTGTCGAGGTCGCCATGGACGAGGGCGAAGTCACGTCCCGACGAGATCCGCTCCTCCACCTCGGCCGTGATCTTGAAGTTCCCGGGGAGCCCGGTGAGGGGGGACAGGTCGCGCGCAGCCTGTGTCCGGCGCACGACGGCTCGAACTCGGGCGACCAGCTCATTGATGTCGAAGGGCTTGGTGATGTAGTCGTCGGCTCCGAGCTCGAGACCGCGCACTCTGTCTTCGGGAAGGCCTCGGGCCGTGAGCAGGATGATCGGGATGTTGCCCGTGGCCGCCTGGCTGCGAAGTCTGTGCAGCGCGGTCAGCCCATCCATGCGCGGCATCATGATGTCGAGGACGATCACATGGGGCGGGTTGGCCGTGGCCTTCTGCAGGGCGTCTTCACCGTCGACGGCGGTCTCGACCTCGAAGCCCTCCAGCTCGAAGTTGACCTGGACGACGGCCAGGATGTCCGGATCGTCGTCCGCGATGAGGACTCTCTCGCTCATTTGCCTTCAATTGCCCTTCTCAGTTCGGCAGCTGCCACCGGCGGATCATCGGCCCCGAAGATGGTTGTGCCGGCGACGAGCACATTCGCCCCGGCCGCCACCGCTTTCGGTGCGGTCTCGAGTGTGATTCCACCGTCTACCTGAATATCGGTAGGCAGATTCCGCTCCTCAACCCATTCTCTGGCCTGCTCGATCTTGGGCAGGACCTCCGGCATGAAGCTCTGGCCGCCGAAGCCTGGCTCCACCGACATGAAGAGGATGAGGTCGCTGATCTCGATGAAGGGGCCAATGGCGTCGAATGGTGTCGCCGGGTTGCAGACGAGGCCGAACCCGAGCCCGTTGGCACGAGCCAGCTTGGCGGCATCGGTTGGATCGGGCATGGCCTCGATGTGCATCGTCACCGAGTCTGCCCCAGCCTCCGCCAGCTCGGGCAGGTAGGCGTCGGGGTTGGTCGTCATCAGATGACAATCGAAAAGGAGCGATGTCACAGGACGGATCCCCGATATCACCGGGATCCCGAACGAGATGTTGGGCACGAAGTGCCCATCCATCACGTCGATGTGAAGCCATTCCACCTCCGGCTCCACTGCGAGGATCTGCCTTTCCAGACAGGAGAAGTCGGCAGCCAGCAGTGACGG
Organism: Acidimicrobiia bacterium; assembly: GCA_025937235.1. GTDB lineage: Bacteria > Actinomycetota > Acidimicrobiia > Spongiisociales > ZC4RG35 > JARDZU01. Next base: position 9,500 of record JAICRU010000078.1, on the reverse strand, counting down.
GGCAAGCTTCAGCTCAGCCATGGGACGAGTCTAAGTTCGCGGCCGGATCAGGCGACCTCCCCGGTGCTACGTCTGAGCCCTCGCAGCCAGGCGGCACCTTCCATCACCTTCTTGCCGGGCGGGAGGATGGCCATCAGCTCGATCCCGCCATCGGCGAGACCGGCCACTGGAACGCCCGAGACATCGACCCAGCTTCCCGGCTGGGGATCGTGTCGGCTGGCGCGGGCACGGAGGATCTGATGTGTCACCCCGTCTATGACCAGTGTCGCTCCCGGTGTCGGGGAGAGGGCCCGTACCCGGTTCACCTCGTCACCACGGGATCCCTCGACCTTGATCGCTCGCTCCCCCTGCTCGATCTTGCCGGCATGGGTCAGGCCCTCGTCACTCTGAGGCACCGGCTCGATGTCCCCCGCCAGGTACGCGGGCACCACTCGGGTCATCAGGCTGGCCCCGATGGCGGCGAGCCTGCTGGTGAGGGCCCCGGCCGTCTCCTCGGGCTCGATGTCGATGGCCTGGGCGGTGAGCACGGGCCCGGTGTCGAGGCCGTCGTCGATGCGGAAGACAGTAACTCCCGTCATCGCGTCCCCAGCCATCAGGGCGCGACTCACCGGAGCCGCCCCTCGCCAGCGCGGCAGCAAAGAGAAATGCAGGTTGAGCATGCCCCACTCCGGGAGCGCCAGGGCGCCCGGGCGGATGATGCGCCCGTAGGCGACGACCACGCCCAGATCGAGAGGGCGTGCCGCATGCAACGCCGCCTCGAGCTCATCCATCGTCTCGGGAGTGGCCACCTGCAGCCCGAGACGTTTCGCCACCTCACTCACCGGTGTCGGCTTCGGGCCCCTACCTCGACCCCTCGGCTTGTCGGGCTGTGTGATGACGACCGGCAGGTCGTGACCTCCCGCCAGGGCGGTCAGGGTTGGCAACGCCGCCTCCGGGGATCCCAGAAAGGCGATCCGGCTCACTCGAAGGTGGCGAGCCCAAGCGCCTCGTCCCGCAGATCGCGCAATGCCTTCTTGCGGACCGGTTTGTCGAGACGGTCGATGAGCAACTTCTGGTCGAGGTGGTCCACCTCGTGCTGGAGGACCCGGCCGAGCAGCCCATCACCGGCGTACTCGACGTCGTTGCCATCCAGGTCGATGGCCCTGACCCGAGCGAAGCCAGGGCGTGTTATCTCCCACCAGTGACCGGGCACGGAAAGACACCCCTCCTCGTACACCCATTCCCCGCTCAGGTCGACGATCTCCGGGTTGATCATGACCCGCGGGCCCAACTCGTCCTGGGCGTCGAATACCGCGATGCGTCGCGGCACGCCGATCTGGTTGGCGGCCAGTCCCACCCCGGGCGCCTCGTACATGGTCTCGATCATGTCCTGTACCAGGGCCCTGACCGCGTCGTCGATCTCGGTGACCCACTTGGTCTCGAGCCGGAGCACCGGATCACCGAAGGTTCGGATCGGATACAGGGCCATGGTGGGCGAGAGGATAAATGCAGGTGTCGTCGTGTCGTGTGCACGCGCCACCGCCAGGTGGGTGGTCCGGCAGGAGATGCGTCGGGCGTTCGGGTCTCAGCGAGACAAACGTCAGCGTGGGCCGATGAACGCGATCACAGGTCGATCGGGTCGGCGTCCACCCGCACCGTGGCCCCGGACTCCCGCCACCTCTGCACCAGGGGGCGGAGACGGGGCTTGAGCGACCCCAGCGATCCTTGAAGCAGCCACCTCCACCCCTGGGCGGATGGGGCCGGGCCTAGCACGGTGGGCGGATCGAGGGCCCGCAGATCCTGATCGAAGCCACCAGGCTCGGCTTCTCCCCTGATCTCGATGGCGAGCATCTCGGTGGCCGGTGGCAGGCCGAGACGGGCACGCTCCGCCAACAATCCCTCGAGGAATGGCATCGGGTCCCCCCGCCTCAGGGCAGCGATGAGCGGGGCAGCGGGGAGTGAGGTCTGAGCCATCATCCGCCTTCCCGAGCCTGCCTCGACAGAATTGGCGAGACGGGCCAGGATCCGCATCGCCTCCTCGGTCGTCCGGTAGTTGTGACCGAGCATCAGGCCATCTACGTCGGCCGCCACGACCAAGGGGGTCGGATCCAGGCCGGAGAGGTCGCGCTCGGTGCCGACCGCCACCAGCCGGCTCGTGGGATGGATGGCAGCCACCTCCTCGCCGAGCCTCCGATTGACCTCCCTGACCAGACGATCCGGCTCCGAGCCCATCTCCTCGAAGCCGGTGCCTCCACATTGTGGGCAAGGCCCCGCCGGGCGGCCACAACGACGACAGGTGGCCTCCCTGCCCAGGCGGGAGCCACAGCCTTCGCAGAGACGGAGCTTGCGGCAGGTGAGACATCGCATCGACGAGTCACCGGATCTGCGGTGGGTGAACACGAAGCTGCGCCGGCCTCCGGACACGACGGCGCGGAGGGCGGCGATCGTCCTCTCCGATAGGAACCCGGAGCCGGGAGGGTCTTCCCGACGGTCCACCACCTCGACGAGGGGCCAGGCGCGCTTGCCCAGCCGGACGATCTCGGGGCCGGATGCCAGCACCTCCAGCGACGGCGTGGGCCCGATGAACACGAGGGTGAATCTCTCCACCCTCGACCGGGTGGACAACAGGTCCCGGACGTGGAGTGTGGGGGTTTGGCGGTCCTTCATTGCACGCCGCCCCTCTTCGAGGACAACGGCGAGGGCAAGATGAGGCACGTGCCAGGTGGCGATGCGGGGAGAGCCGATGAGGAGACGACCCGGTCCTTGTCCCTCGGCCCAGGCGGCGGTCAGGTCACGGGCCACGTCTCCGGCGGCAACCACAGGTTCCAGCCCACGACGCCGGGATTCCTCGCCGATGAGATTCGCCTCGGTCTCGGTGGCGACCACGATCATGACCGATCTCTCCGCCTCGAGAACGGGGAGGAGGGTGTCCAGCCATTCGAAGGATTGCCATCGCCCGAGCACGGCCGCCGCGGGCCGGCGGTGCCCGGCCGCGACCTCACGAGTGATGGCCAACAGCGGATGATCCACGGGCTGGCGGCCGACGTGGGCAGCCGGTTTCTCCGGGATCGGGGACACCGGCAGGTTGGGAGGCGCTGCCCGCTCGATCATGACCGCGAGGGGGGCGACGTAGTGGGTGGCGGCCCACTGGAGCGTCTTGAGCAGCCCGGCGTCGAACACCGCGACCTCACTGGAGAGCGAGGTCAGATCCTTCAGGGCGCCCGCCCTCTCACCGGCCAGTTCGACGACGAAGCCGCGGATCTTCCTCCCCGAGAGAGGGACGCGCACGATCGATCCGACCTGGACAAGGGGCTGGAGCCGTTCGGGGATCGAGTACCAAAAGCCGTTGTCGACCGCGAATGTGGGGACACTCGGGACGACGCGAGCCGCGGGGTTACTCAGAGACCGGCCGCCCCCTTGAGGGCGTCGACCATGTCGAGGCGCTCCCAGGAGAACTCTGGCCGGCCGAAGTGGCCGTAGGCAGCGGTCGCAGCGAACACCGGCCTCCTCAGCTGGAGCCGCTCGATGATCGCAGCCGGCCGGAAGTCGAATACTTCCTTGATCACGTTCTCGATCCTCTCCGGGGCCACCTGCTCGGTTCCGAATGTCTCGACGTGGATCGAGAATGGCTCGGCCTGGCCGATCGCGTAGGAGAGCTGTATCTCGGCTTTGCGGGCGAGCCCGGAGGCGACCACGTTCTTGGCGGCCCACCTGGCGCCGTAGGCCGCAGAGCGATCGACCTTGGTGGCGTCCTTCCCGGAGAACGCTCCCCCACCGTGGCGGGCATAGCCGCCATAGGTGTCGACGATGATCTTCCGGCCGGTCAGCCCGGTGTCGGCGACCGGCCCTCCGACCTCGAAACGCCCGGAGGGGTTGAAGATGAAGCCGATGTGGGGGTCGAGCATGTCTTCCGGGATCACCGCCGCCACCACGGCGTCGAAGACCTCCTGACGCATCTCCTCCTGGTCCTTGTCGCGGGCGTGATGCGCCGAGATGAGCACCTTTTCCACTGCCACCGGGCGATCGCCCTCGTAGCGGACCATCACCTGGGTCTTCCCATCGGGACGCAGGTACTCGAGCTTGCCGGTCTTCCTCACCTCGGTGAGCCGCTCCGCCATGCGATGGGCGAGCTGGATCGGGAGCGGCATCCACTCGGCCGTCTCGTCGACCGCGAACCCGAACATCAGCCCCTGGTCCCCCGCTCCGAGCTCCCGGTCGACCCCATCGGAGATGTCGGGGCTCTGCGGCTGGACACGATCCTGGATCTCCAGGTCACCCGCGGCAAACCCTGGATCGAACCCGTCGTAACCGATCCGGCGCACCGTCTCCTCGACGATCGAGGCCACGTCCAGCTTTGCGCCAGAGATCTCTCCGCCCACGACGGCGAGTCGGGTCGTGACGAAGACCTCGCAGGCGACACGGGCCATCTCGTCCTCGGCGACCGCGGCGTCCAGCACCGAGTCCGAGATGGCGTCGGCGACCTTGTCCGGGTGCCCTTCGGTCACCGATTCCGAAGTGAAATACCAGGTTCTCAGGCCAGTCGTCTCATTGCTCCTGCGAGGTTAACCCCGTCCGCCGACGCCGGCGGACACACGGTCCAGGATCCTCTCCGCCACCTCGCGCTTGGCGAGCAATGGCAGCTCCTCGACCTCTCCCTCGCGGTCGATGAAGGCCACCCTGTTGGTGTCGGTCCCAAACCCCGATCCAGGCTCGGTGACATCGTTGTAGACCATGAGGTCGACACCCTTCGTCCCGGCCTTTTCCCTTGCCCGGTCCAACCCGCCGGTCTCGGCGGCGAAGCCAACGGTGAATGGCCGGTCCACCCTTCCCACCACCGAGGCCAGGATGTCCGGCGTGGAGGCGAGCTGGATCGAGGACAGCCCATCCGCACGTGGGATCTTGGATTCGGCGGCGTCGGCTGGCCTGAAGTCCGCCACCGCCGCCGCCATGATGGCGATTTCGGGGTCGATGCCCTCGACTGCGCCAAACATCTCTTCAGCCGTCTCCACCCGGATCACCTTGGCGGCGGGGTGGACTGGCAGATCGGCGGTCGTGACCAGCGTCACGTCGTAGCCTCGTGCAACCGCGGCGTCGGCGATGGCGTGACCCATCTTCCCCGATGAACGGTTCCCCAGGAAGCGGACCGGGTCCACCGGCTCCCGGGTCCCTCCTGCGGTGATCAGGATCCTTCTTCCCTGGCCCTCGCCCCCGAGGATCCCGGCCACTGCGGCCATGATCTCCTCGGGCTCGGCGACGCGTCCAAGCCCGATGTCGCCGCCGGCCAAGGGCCCTTCCTCGGGCCCGACCAGGTGATAGCCGAACTCGCGCAGCGTCTCCAGGTTGCGGACCGTGGCCGGGTGCTCCCACATCTCGGTGTGCATGGCTGGGGCGAGCAAGACCGGGACGGTCGTCGCCAGCACGGTGGCGGTCACCAGGTCGTCCGAGATCCCGTTGGCGATGCGCCCCAGGGTGGCGGCGGTGGCCGGTGCGACCACCACGAGATCGGCCCACCTGGCGAGCTCGGTGTGGGGCGACACCAGAGCAGCATCGAACAGACCTGTGAAGGGAGCCTCACCGGTGATGGCGGCGAATGTCTGCGGACCCACGAACTCCAGGGCAGACTCGGTCATCTCCACCCGCACCATGGCCCCGGCCTCGACGAGACGTCGGGCCAGGTACGCCGACTTGTAGGCGGCGACGCCGCCGGTGACACAGAGAAGGACGCGGCGGCCCCTCAACATCACTCTTCGACGGTGTCGACCGAGACCTTGCCTTCAGCGATCTCCTCCATGGCGATCGTCAGCGGCTTACGAGACAGCGAATGGACCTGCGGTGGCACGAACTCGCCATAACCGACGCCGAGCTGATGGAAGTAGCCGTTGATCTGCCGGGCCCTCCGGGCCGACACGACAACGGTGGCAAAGCGGTTGCCGATCTGGTCTATCACCTGTTCGATCTTCATGGGTTCCTCGGGGAAAGGGGGAGAAGAACAGAGGATACCCGATCAGCGGGCCGTAATCAGCCCCTCGAGCTCCGAAACGGCCTGATCCAGGTTGTCATTGATGATGATGTGGTCGAACAGCTCGGGGGCCTCGGCGATCTCGGACTCGGCGATCTCGAGCCGGTCCTCGATGTCTTCGTCTGACGTGTCGCCACGTCGGCGCAGCCTCTTCTCGAGCTCCTCGAGGCTGGGGGGAGCTATGAAGTACATGATCGCGTCCGGTTTACGCTCGCGGACCTGACGCGCCCCCTGGATCTCGATCTCGAGGAGGATGTCGCGCCGATCCTCCAGGGTCTCCTCGATGGGGGCTGCGGGTGTCCCGTAGTACCGGTTGTTGTAGATCGCCCACTCGAGGAGCTCGTCGTTCTCGATCATGGCCTCGAAATCGCGGCGTGAGATGAAGTTGTAATGGACACCGTGGCGCTCCCCGGGGCGGGGCAGACGGGTCGTCGCCGACACCGAGAACTCGAGCCCGAGACGTTCGATCAGCTCCCTGACGATGCTCGACTTCCCCGACCCCGACGGTCCCGAGACGACCAGGAGCCTGCCGGCCACTTCAGGAGAACTCGGCTAGGAGAGCCTCTTTCTGCTTGTCTCCCAGACCCCTGATCCTGCGGTTCTCGGCGATGCCCAGCGACTCCATCAGCCGCTTCGCCTTGATCTTCCCGGTTCCGGGCATCGATGCGATCACACGCTCCACCTTGAGGCCGGCCAGGATGTCGTCATTGGCGGCCTCCTCGAACAACTCGGAGAGACGGAGCGTTCCGGTCTTGAGCAGCTCCTTCTTCTCGGCGCGGACCCTCCTCGCCTCTGCCGCCTTGGCCAGGGCCGCTGCTCTCTGCTCGTCGGTCAGTTGGGGTGGTTGCGCCATATCCTCATCTCGGTAGACGGCGCGACCCTAGCCAGCAGTCGCCGGCGGGGCGGCCTGAACCGCCTCCTCGATTTCCTCGGCGATCGCCCTGGCCACCCCTGCCGGGTCCCTGGCTGCTGTCACGGGCCGGCCGACGACCATCAGATCGGCCCCGGCCTCGATTGCACCCGTGACCGTGGCGATCCTCTTCTGATCCCCCGCCTCCGAGCCGGTGGGCCTTATGCCCGGTGTGGCCACGACGAGGCCGAGCCCGAGCTGCTTCACGGCAGCGGCCTCCGGGACGGCACATACCACTCCCTCGGCGCCAGACCCTGCGGCGAGCCTGGCCAGCGACTCCACCTGGGAGCGAAGATCGTGGCTCACCCCGATCGTGGCCAGGCCGACTGTGTCGAGGGAAGTGAGCACCGTGACTGCGAGCACGCCGGTGCCATCGGAACCGGATCCAAGGGCTTCCACGGCCGCCCGCATCATCTCCGAGCCACCGGAGGCGTGAACGGTCACCCAACGCGCCCCGGTCGCGCCGATCTGCGCTGCCGCTCGCCCCACGGTGTTGGGGATGTCATGCAACTTGGCGTCGACGAAAACTGGAAGGCCCAGGGAGACAACCCGACGCACGATGCCGGGCCCCTCCCCCATCAACAGCTCGAGACCGACCTTGAACCCATCGACGTGAGGGGCCAGCAGCTCGGCGAGGCCCATCGCCTCCGGCTCACCCGGAACGTCGAGGGCTACGAGAAAGACGCTCACCAGGGCTTGACCCCCCCCACGAGAGCGCTGAGCGTGACACCGCGACGATCGAGCTCCCGACCGAGCTCTCGGACGATGCGGGTGCCTGCCCTGGGCTCGGCGAGCAGGACGGTGCCGACCGCGACGGCCGACGCCCCGGCGAGTAGGTACTCCACCACATCGGCCCCGGTCGTCACCCCTCCACAGCCGACGATCGGTGTCCCCGGAAGGGCGCTGGCCACCTCGTACACGCAGCGAAGCGACACCGGCTTCAGACCGGGCCCGCTGTAACCACCCACGCCACCACTGAGAAGGGGTCGACCGGTGTCGAGGTCGACTCCGAAACCGAACAAAGTGTTGGTCAAGGTGAGGAATGTGGCGCCTGCTTCCAGACAGGCGGCGGCGACGCCGACCACGTCGTCGGCATTCGGGGACAATTTGGCGCCGACGGGGACATCGATGGCCGCGGCCACGGCTGCGATCACCTCGGCTGCTCGGGCTGCATCCAGGGAAAACATTCGCCCGTCATCCAGGTTGGGACAGGAGAGGTTCGCTTCCACCACAGGCACCCCGGCCGAAAGCAGGCCCTTGGCCACCATGGCGAACTCGTCCGGCGTCTCCCCGACGGCGGACCCCCAGACCGGGACCTCCAAAGTGGGCAGGACCGGAGTCATCTTGTCCACCCAGGCCTCGATCCCCGGGTTCTGGATCCCGATCCCGTTCAGCATGCCCGGGCCCGCAGGGGCGAGACGTGGCGCGGGCCGGCCCGGCCACTCGACCGGGGCAACCGACTTGGCCACTGCTGCCCCGAAGGGTGTGACGTCGGCCACCGCGGCCCACTCCCACACCGACCCAACCGTCCCCGAAGCAGCGATCAGCGGGCTGCGCATCTCGATCGGCCCCAGACGGGCGCTCAACCGATCCGATGCCATTCCTGAAGGCTCCTCGGTCGTTGGATGGCCCCCGGACCCGCCCGCAGGCTGCGGGCGACGGCGAGCCCGCCCTGGATGGTGGTCACACACGGGATCGAGTGGCTCCTGGCCGCAATGCGAATCGTCTTCCCGTCCGAGCGGGCCTTCCCTCCGCGCGGGGTGTTGATGACGAGCTGGATCTCGCCATCTTCCAGTCGTTGCCCGATGTCTCTCGGGCCCTCCCCAACCTTGTGGACAGGATCGGCGTCGATGGCGTAGTGCTTTAGGTAGCGGGCGGTGCCGTGGGTGGCGACCAGGTCGAACCCGAGCATGGTGAAGGCCTGAGCCACAGCCAGGCCCATCGGCTTGTCCCGGTCGGCGAAAGACAGGAACACCCGGCCCCGGGTGGGCAGGATGTGCCCGGCGGCCAAGAGCGCCTTGGCGAATGCGACTCCCACATCGGGCCCGATCCCCATCACTTCGCCGGTGGCGCGCATCTCCGGGCCGAGCACGGAGTCCTCTTCGGGGAAGCGGTTCCAAGGAAGGACCGCGTTCTTCACAGCCACGAAATCGTGCCGCTGTGCCGACTCCGGGACCAGACCCTCCTGGCGCAGCTCCTCGATTGTGCTGCCCATCATCACCCTGGCCGCAATACGGGCAAGGGGGACGGCGGTTGCCTTGCTGATGAACGGGATGGTCCGGCTTCCCCGGGGATTGGCCTCGAGTACGTAGACGTCGTCACCCTTCACCGCGAACTGGAGGTTGATGAGCCCTCGCACCTCCAGAGCCGCGGCCAGGTCGGCTGTGGCACGCTGGATCTCCTTCTGAGCTTCGTCCGAGATCGTGGGCGGAGGTGTCACACAGTCGGAGTCGCCAGAATGGACACCGGCCTCCTCGACATGCTCCATCACTCCGCCCAGGAGGAGCTCGGACCCGTCGTAAACCGCATCGACGTCCACCTCTACCGCGGCCTCGAGGAAGCGGTCGATGAGGATCGGGGCACCGGTCAGCT
>JAICRU010000136.1 GCA_025937235.1 Acidimicrobiia bacterium | reverse complement strand
GCTTGATCGCTCCGCAATCCTCGATACGGTTGCGGCCACCCATCGGGTGGTCATCGTCGACGAGGGCTGGAAGACCGCCGGCCTCTCCGCCGAGGTAGCGGCCCTGATCTCCGAGGATGCCATCTGGGAGCTCGACGCACCGATTGGACGCGTGTGCGCCGCCGAAGTCCCCATCCCCTATGCCGGGCACATGGAACACGCCGCCCTACCCCAGGTCGCCGGCATCGTTTCGATGGCGAAGTCGCTGGTCGGTCGATGATCGACTTCGCACTCCCCTCTCTCGGGGCCGACATGGACCAGGCGATGCTGGTCACGTGGCTGGTGGAACCGGGTGACGAGGTGAAGTACGGGCAGGTCATCGCCGAGGTCGAGACCGACAAGGGCGTCATCGAGATCGAGTGCTGGCACGACGGGATTGTCGAGGAGCTCCTGGTCGAGCCGAGCCAGGAGCGACTACCTGTGGGCACACTCCTGGCCCGGCTCAGACCAATGCAGGAGGAGACACCGCGAGCGCCCCTCGAGTCGCCGTTATCGCCGCCCCCGGCCGAGCACCGTCCTGCCCGGCTGCCCATTCCACCGCCGATTCGCCATCTGGCCCATTCATTGGGAGTCGATCTGGAGAGTCTGCGAGGAACGGGCGCCGGGGGTGCCATCACACGGGAGGACGTCCGGACGGCAGCCGGGCGCGAGGTGAGCCTCGCTCCTGCCACGGTGACCGTGTCGGAGCCCACCGGCTCGGACAGGGTGAAGGCGTCGCCTCGGGCTCGGGCACTGGCCAACCAACGGGGGCTCGACCTGACCTCGGTCATCGCCGGTCGGATCGATGGCCTCGTGACATACGCCGATGTCGAAGCCGTTGGCCTTCGCACCCGCGAGCCAGAGGACAAGGTGTCGGCCATGAGGCGGGCCATCACCCGATCGATGAGTCGATCGAAGAAGGAAATCCCTCATTACTACCTGGCGGCCCGCGTCGACATGAGCCGGACGCTGGATTGGCTGGAGCGGCTGAACGCCGAACGACCGATAGCGGGCCGAATACTGCCCGCCGTCCCCCTGCTCAAGGCTACGGCTCTCGCAGCCAGAGAGGTCCCCAACCTCAACGGTCACTGGCTGAACGAGAGGTTCGTTCCCGCCGACTCGGTGCACCTGGGGGTGGCGATCTCCCTCCGGGAAGGTGGCCTGGTTGCGCCGGCCATACATCATGCCGACATGCTCGATCTGAGCGAGCTGATGGAACGTCTGAGAGACCTCGTAACGCGGGCGCGCTCGTGGAGGCTGCGCGGCTCGGAGATGTCGGATCCGACCATCACCGTCACGAATCTGGGCGACCGTGGCGCCGAGACCGGCTTTCCGATCATCATTCCTCCCCAGGTGGCCATGGTCAGCTTCGGACGTGTGGTCGACGAAGTGGTAGCCGTCGATAAGACGCCGGTGGTCCACCCCGTGGTCCACGCCACCGTCGCAGCTGACCACCGCGTCACCGACGGGCATACCGGCGGGCTCCTTCTCGGAGCTATCGACCGGCTCCTACAGACCCCGGAGGGCCTATGACCCGCGAACAGGCGCGACAGCTGATCTTCGATGCACTGGTGGATATCGCACCAGAAGTCGACCGCAGCGCGGTCGACGATGCAGTTGATCTCACCGAGCAACTCGATCTCGACTCGATGGACTATCTCACGTGGATGATCGCCATCAGCGAGGGGGCCGGGGTCGAGATCCCGCAGAGAGATGTCTCCAAGTTCCTGACCGTGGACGGCGCGGTGAGCTATCTCACCGAGCACGCATGACGGTCGACCGGAATCGAGGACAGGGCCTCCGGCTCCCTCCTGCGGGCTCGATCAGACCGGGGTAGAGAAGACGCGGCACGGGGGTCTCAGGGATTCTCCGAGAGTCGGCCGATCAAACTGTCGATCCGGCTCGACCTCGTGGCGGCACGTTTTGCGCTGTGAATCCACCACAGGTGCTGCTTCCTGGTCGCGGCGGGCAACGCGTCGAATGCAGCTAGTGCTCCCGGTACCAGGTCGAGGGCGGTCTCGACATCCGGCGGGATCACGAGGGCGTCGACTTCATCCATCTGTGACCAAGACCCGTCGGCGACTGCCGCCTCGATCGCCCGCTGTCCCGCTTCCGCCATGAGCCCGTCCTCGATCAGACGCTCGACTCGAGTCTTGTTGAGCGACGACCAGACCCCACCCCTTCTCCGTGGCGAGAACCACTGCATTCTTCGCTCGTCGTCGACCCGCTGGACTCGACTGTCGATCCATCCGAAGCAGAGTGCCTCCTCCACGAGGTCGTCGTACAACGGACCCTCCAGTTCACTGGACTTCTTCCGGTATACCACCCAGAGCCCCTCCTCCCGCCCGCCGTGACCAGCCAGCCAGGCTCTCCACGCCGCCCTGGTGGCGGGGGTGAGGACCTCCTTGCCGTTGGGTGAGTCAGGCTGGGGGCGCAACGTGATGCTCGTCATCGAGGGGCCAACCTACCCATGACTCTGCTCATGGATCACCACGGGCGGACCGCGGCGCCCGCAGTTGCCCCTCGACGAGGATCGTGACCAAACCGCCCGTCAGACCGTCAGCCGACGAAGGCCGAAATCGGCCAAAGACATCCGGCCGAAGAAGAGACGACAGGGCAAGTCAAAGGAAATGACGTGGCAAATGCGAAGCCGATCGTCGGTCGGATCGATTTCAGCGATCCTGTCAAATCGTCCTCGGCCTGGTCAATCGTCCCGGCCGTGAGGGTCTTTGGGCCGTGTCGAGTCGACCGTCGGCCTGTCATGCTCGAAAAGACGAAAGGAGTCGCAGATGACCGTTGTCGCAGGTGTCGACGAATCACCCCTGTCCAGGACCGTCGTTGCCAGGGCCCTCGAGGAGGCCCGTTGGCGCGACACCGATCTCCACGTCGTGTACGTCGACTACCTCCCGCCGGTGTACACCAATGTCGCCGTCGAGTGGGGTGAGGTCGCAAAAGCGCAGCGCGCTACGGTGTGGGGCGGTCTCGAGGATGTCCTCGCCGAGTCGGACGTGACCGTCGAGCGAGTGAACCTGGAAGGCTATCCCCCCGATCTTCTCGTCGACTACGCCGACGAGGTGAAGGCAACCCTGCTCGTGGTGGGAACACGAGGTAGAGGAGAGTTCGCCTCCTTGATCCTGGGGAGCACCAGTCACCGGGCGATCCACCTCGCCCGAAGTGATGTCCTAGTCGTCAAGGCCCCAGCCGATCAGGACAGTCCCGCCGACCAGTGAGACCCCCACGCCGGCAAATGTGACACTCGGCCCTGTTCGACCGATGTCCAGACCGTGATCGTGGTCATTGAAGGGGCATCAGATGTTCAGAGACCGAATCGATGCGGGTAGAGCGCTCGGCATTGCGCTGATGCGATTCAAGAGCTCGAGTCCCGTCGTCCTCGGGCTGCCCAGAGGGGGGATCCCGGTCGCCGCCGAGGTCGCCCATGCATTGGCGGCACCGTTGGACATCGTCGTCGTTCGCAAGCTGGGTCTCCCGGGTCACGATGAGTATGCGATGGGCGCCCTTGGAGAGGGAGACGTCCGAATCGTCGATTGGGGTGTCGTAGCCGCGGCCGGGCTCTCGGCGCAGCAGGTTGCCCGAGTGATCGAGCGCGAGCGATCCGAGCTGTGCCGGAGAGCCGCAAAGTTCAGACCCTTGCGGCCGCGTGTCGACCTCAACGGCCGGACCGTGATCGTCGTCGACGATGGAATCGCGACCGGCTCTACCGTCACCGCCGCGATCAGCGTGGTGCGCGACCTGGGAGCCAGACAAGTCGTGGCCGCGACCCCGGTTGCTCCCGAGGACACTGTGCGACGATTGAATCGGGTAGCAGATCAGGTCGTGGTGCTGGAAATGCCGAGTCCCTTCTACGCGGTGGGCGAGGGATACCTCGATTTTCCCCAGACCACCGATGAGGAGGTTGCCGCAATCCTGATCCGAGAGCGCCAGACCGAAGACGAAGCGTTGCGACCGTCGGCATGAGAGCAGACCCGCGGCAATTCGCAGGTCAGAGCGGCCTGGTGTGACTTTCGACTCTGGAATCTGAACCATCATTCCAGCATGCTCGGAACATGGCGATGGACAAAGAGCCCGTGGCAGCCGGAGCCACCAGGCGGAGACTCTGGGTCCTCGCCGCTGAAACACGATGTGTGCTGAGCACCCTGGGCCTGCTGGCCCGCGATGAAGTCGCACTGCCCCGTGACAACGTCGGCAGATCTGTCGTCTTCGCCGACGGCACCCGTTCCGAGGTGTACAGGGAGACCGCGATGCGAAGGCGGCGCTATCAGGGGCTGGTGCTCCTGGTCGTCCGGTTCCGCCTTCGCTTCATCGGCTCGAGCCGGTCGGCCCACTGGCTGTTCAGGATCGAGTCGTTGTTCAACACTCTGCTGTTCGCCGCCCACCGCGGCTTTCAGACCAAGCTCTGGTTGACCGACCGTAGGACATGGTTCTACCGGGGGATCTACGAGTGGGAGGGCATGGAGGCCGCGGTCGAGTATGCGGAGACTCTTAGGGTTGTGCTCAGACCGTGGGTGCAATCGGGGAGCTTTGCCTACCACGTCATCGAGGGCCGATCGCGTAACGACTACCTCCAAGGCCTCGACCCGG
>JAICRU010000106.1 GCA_025937235.1 Acidimicrobiia bacterium | reverse complement strand
TGTAGCCGAGCTGGGCTGGCTGCCTCCTGGGGTGATGGCCACACACCTACACCACGAGCCCGACCACAGAGAGCGATCGAAACCTCACTCCGCCTGTTTCAGCCAGCTCTCCGCCGCCTCACCCACCACCGAGTCGTATTTGAGACCCATCAGGATCACGCCTGCCGCCCCGGCATCACGGGCCCGACGCTCCAACTCGGCGGTGAGCTCCCAGCCCAGCTTTCGTCCTACCTCAGGGGCGAGATCGGCCAGCCTCTCCTTCAGCCCGTTGGTGGCCGGGACCGAACCTATCGCCTCCATCTGCTCCACCCAGGAGGCGCTGAACGGAGGGATGACCATCAGGTAGACCGGCGGGTCCTCGGGCCTCAGATTGAGACGGGCGAGGTGCCTCTCCACCACCTCCGGATCGAGCATCGGCCCCGTGACGAAGAACTGGGCACCTAGATCTACCCGACGGCGGAACTGCCATTCCCTGAATCTGGTCGGCATCCCGACCTCGAAGTCGGGGAGATCGTCCTGCAACTCGCGGAGGTGCTCCACGATCTCGTAGTGATCGGCGAGATGGTCGACATGGGGCACCGTGTCCCCGATGACGACGAGGAAGGAATCGACGCCATTGCCCAGGGCCCCCCTCACCTCGGACTCGATGGCGAGGATGTTCCGGTCCCTGGTCGACACCACCACGGTCGGGTGCACATCGGGGGTGTCGTGGGTGATGCGGGCCGAGAAGGCGTACGGCGAGACCCGGATACGCCCGAAGACGTTGTCGGTCACGAGGACGTGGCTCCAGGCCGGGGACAGGCTGCGGTGCTGGAGGTTGGGCAACTCGGGGGGGTTGATCTCGGCGATGCGGAGCCAGCTGTCAGCCTTGGTCAGCATCCCGATCCTCCCGAGGCTTGCGAGCCACGAAGTACTTGGCCCGGGGATGGTGACAGATGATCGCCGAGGTCGTCTGCTCCGGCTGGTACTGATAGAAGGTCTCCTCGCCGACGGTGATGCCGATGCGCTCCGCCCCCAGCAGATAGGCGACCTTCTCGTTGTCTTCGAGGTCCGGACAAGCGGGATAACCCCACGAGAACCGGCCTCCTCGATACTGCTGCCGGAACAAGCCGAGAAGGGAAGGCCCATCCTCGTCGACGAAGCCCCACTCCTCTCTGATCCGGTGGTGCCAATGCTCGGCCAGGGCTTCGGCCATCTCGACACCCAGCCCGTGGAGGAGCAGGTACTCGGAGTAACGGTCCTCTTCGAACAGCTCCTTGGTCCGCTCGGAGACCTTGCCGCCCATGGTCACGATGTGGAAGGCGGCATAGTCGACCTCATCCCCGACCGGGCGGAAGAAGTCGGCGATGCAGAGATACGGGTCCTCGCGCTGGCGTGGGAAGCTGAACCGGGTCAGCTCGGTCTGGGCCTGCTCGTCGTCCCAAATGACCAGGTCGTCACCGTCGCCGTTGGCCGGGAAGTAGCCATAGACCACCTTGGGATGGAGCAGGTCGTCGTGACGGGCTCGGGCGATCTGTTCCCGGAGCAGTGGCTGGAGGCGCTCCTTGAACTCGGGGTCCCGCTCCCCCTTCTCGGGCCGGTACTGCCACTGATTGCGGAACAGGGCGGTGAGGTTCAGATAGGGGACGATCTCGTCGATGGGGACGCCCCGGATGACCCGAGACCCGAGGAAGGGCGGGACGAAGATCTCATTGTCCTTCCCCACCTCCGGCGAGCGAGTCGGCACGACACCGCTTTCGACCTCACGCTCGTGGTGCTGACGTGCGGCGATCGGTTCGGGAGCGGGCTCCCCGGCCAGGATCTTGCCCATCGCATCCAGCCCGGCGAAGGCGTTCTTGCCATAGTAGAGAGGTCCCTGGTAACGGGATCGCAGGTCGGCCTCGACGTAGTTCCTGGTCAGGGCGGCCCCCCCGAGCAGGACCGGGACCTTGCCCAGGCCCCGCCGCTCCAACTCGTCGAGGTTGTCCCTCATGATCAGGGTGCTCTTCACCAGCAGGCCGCTCATCCCGATGGCGTCGGCAGAGGTCTCCTCGAACTTGGCGATCATCTCGTTGATCCCCACCTTGATCCCCAGGTTGTGCACCTCGTACCCGTTGTTGGTGAGGATGATGTCGACCAGGTTCTTCCCGATGTCATGCACGTCGCCCGACACGGTGGCGAGGATGATCCGGCCCCGGCTCGATCCCTCGGCCTTCTCCATCAGCGGCTCGAGATGGGCGACTGCCTTCTTCATGGTCTCAGCGGACTTGAGCACGAAGGGAAGCTGCATCTCGCCGCTGGCGAACAGGTCACCCACGGTCTTCATCCCGTCCAGCAGGTAGTTGTTGATGATGTCCAACGGCTCGGTGCCCTCGGCCAGGGCCACCTCGAGATCGGGGATCACGTTCTTCTGGTCGCCGTCCACGATCCGGCGCGCCAGCCGCTCCCCCACCTCCAGACCGTCGTAGTCGCTCTCGGTGCGCTCGACCGTCTCGACACCGGCGAACAGCTCGAGCAGCTTCTCCAAAGGGTCGTAGCCCTCCGACCGACGGTCATAGATCAGGTCGAGGCAGACCTGACGCTGCTCGGGGTCGATCCGATTCAGCGGTTCGATCTTCCCGGCATGGACGATGGCTGCGTCCAGCCCCGCCTCCACCGCCTCGTAGAGGAAGACGGAATTGAGGATGCGGCGTGCAGCCGGATTGAGGCCAAATGAGACGTTGGAGACGCCGAGCACCGTGCGCACCCCGGGCAGCTCAGCCTTGATCTGACGGATAGCGTCGATCGTGGCCATGCCGTCCTTGCGCAGGTCATCGTCCCCGGTGGTCAGGGGAAAAGTGAGGGCGTCGAAGATCAGGTCCTCGGATCGGAGACCGTACCGGTTCACGGCCAGGTCATGGATGCGGTGAGCAATTCGCAGCTTCCACTCCAGGCTGCGCGCCTGGCCCTCCTCGTCGATCAGGAGACAGATCACACCCGCCCCATGCCTGCGGGCCAGCGTCATCACCCGGTCCAGCCTGGAGCCCGGATCTTCTCCATCCTCGAGGTTGGCGCTGTTGAGCAGGCTCCGACCTCCGAGCCGCTCCAGACCGGCCTCCATCACCTCGGGCTCGGTGGAATCGAGGACGACCGGGGCCGCGACGTCGGTGGCGAAGGCGGCGGCAAGTGTGACCATGTCTGCCACGCCGTCCCGGCCCACATAGTCGACGCAGAGGTCGACGAGATGAGCGCCCTCCTTCACCTGGTCCTGCCCGATGACGACACAGCCGTCCTTGTCCTCGGCCAGCAACGCCTCCTTGAAGGCCCGCGACCCGTTGGCATTGGCCCGCTCCCCGATGATCAGGAAGGATGTGTCCTGGTCGAAAGGCACCTGGCTGTAGATCGAAGCCGCCGAGGGCACGGTCTCCGGGTGACGCTGCCTCGGGGCGAGGGGTCGGGTCTCCTCGATCACGGCAGCGAGGTGCTGGGGAGAGGTGCCACAGCAACCACCGATGACCCCGATCCCGAGCTCGGTGACGAACTGGCCGAGATGATGGGCCAGGGCACCGGGCGACAGGTCGTAGGCCATCTTGCCGTCTTCGACATGGGGCAGACCGGCATTCGGGATGGCCGCGATGGGCACGGTCGAGTGCCGGCTCAGGTGGCGAAGGGGCTCGTACATCTCCTCGGGACCGGTGGCACAGTTGAGCCCGATCACATCGGGCCCCATCGCCTCCAGGGCGGTGAGGGCAGCCCCGATCTCGGTCCCGGGCAACATCCTCCCCGTGAGCTCGATCGTGACCTGGACCTGCAGAGGCAACTCGGTGCCGGCGCCCTTCATCGCCCGCCTCGCTCCCTCCATGGCTGCCTTGGCTCCGAGCAGGTCGAACTGGGTCTCGATGATGAGCAGATCTGCGCCTCCGTCGATGAGCCCGGCCGTCTCGACCTCATAGGCATCGACCAGCTCCCGATAGCTGATCTGGCCGAGCGTGGCGAACTTGGTGCCGGGCCCGATGGAGCCAGCCACGAACCGGGGTCTCCCATCTGCCGCCACGTAGCCGTCGACCGTCTCGCGGGCGAGACGGGCTCCGGCCGCGGCGATCTCATAGGTCTGGTCCTCCAGCCCGTACTCCCCGAGGGGCACCGAGAAGGCACCAAACGTGTTCGTCTCCACCACGTCCACCCCGACCTCGATAAAGGATCGGTGCAGGTCTCGGATCACATCGGGTCGACGCAAGTTGAGCAGCTCGTTGCAGCCCTCCAACGAAGGGCCACCGAAGTCTTCGGCCGTGAGGCCCACGGTCTGCAGGTTGGTGCCGGTGGCCCCGTCGAAGATCACCAGACCCGAGGAGACGCGCTCGATATATCCGCTCACGGACGGGACTCCACAGGCTCATTGCCACAGATAGGCGTGTTTGCCTCGCTCAACCGGTCTACTCCTCTGTTTCTGCTCGAAACGCTTGAAGAGCGCCGGGAGCCGGAGCTCCGGCAACTCATCGATCCAGGCATTGGCACCGTGCTCAAGCCGGTTGCCGCGGTTTCGTCGGGCCTGATCCCTCAACCGCTCAAGATGAGCGCTTCGTCGAATTCCAGATTATTGGATCAGGCGCGATGTGTGCAAGGTTCGAGTCATCGCCCCCGGGTTGGTGCATTGACTTGTCTCCCCGACCCGGATACCTTTCTCGGCACATGAACGCTGGATTCACGACCGGTATGACGACCACGACCGACGGGCCGTGCGTCTCGACCGTGTAGCCAGCGCCACAACCACACGAGAAACGAGATCCGCACCGGCAAGAGGGGCGGATCTTTTTCGTCCCTCCCCAAGCGGGCTACCGGAGAGATAAGAGCCAGATGAGACAGGCGACAGAGAAAAGACGGCGGCCATGACCGTCCGGGTCGGCGTGCTGGGCGCCGGCACCGTGGGCGGTGCGCTGATCACCCGGCTAGTGGCCGATCGGGACGCGATCCGTCTCAAGTCGGGGGTGGATCTCGAGGTGAAGAGGGTGGCGGTCCGGGACCTGGCCAAGGGGCGCCCCTTCACCTTGGCGGAGGATCGGATGACCGACGACCCCCTGGCCGTGGCGACCGACCCCGCCATCGACGTCATCGTCGAGGTGATCGGCGGCCTGGAGCCAGCCGGCGACCTGGTGCTGGCGGCACTGCGGTCGGGGAAGCCGGTGGTGACGGCGAACAAGGAGCTCATCGCCACCAGGGGCCAGGAGATCACCGAGGCAGCGAAGCGAGCCGGAGTTTCGGTCATGTACGAAGCCGCAGTAGGGGGCGGCATACCGGTCATTCGACCGCTGGCCGAGAGTCTGGCCGGGGAAGACATCGATGTCGTCTCCGGGATCGTGAACGGGACCACCAACTACATCCTCACCGCGATGGCGAAAGAGGGACGGGCCTACGAGGAGGCCCTCACCGAAGCACAGCGCCTCGGTTATGCAGAGGCCGACCCGGGCGACGACGTCTCCGGCCGGGACGCCGCCTTCAAGACCTCGATCCTGGCCAGTCTCGCCTTCGGTGAGCGGGTCGCCCCGTGGGAAGTCGAGACCGAGGGGATCGAGAACGTGACCGCAGAGGACGTGGCCGCGGCAGCGGGCCGGGGTGAGGTGATCAAGCTCATCGGCTCGGCCCGGCGAGGCATCGATGGCAGGGTGGAAGCGCGGGTTGAGCCCTCCAGCCTTCCCGCCGACCACCCCCTTGCCGGGGTCAGCGGAGTGACCAACGCCATCTTCATCGAAGGCCCCTCCGTCGGGCGGCTTCTCTTCACCGGGCCCGGGGCGGGCGGGCAGCCGACCGCCAGCGCGATGCTCGGTGACTTGATCCAGGTGGCCTCGAGGGGCAGAGCGCCCCGGGTGAGGTCGGCGCACGATGGGTCCCCGAGGCGTCAGGTGCTTCACCGCTAGGAGAGAAAACCGACGCCTCATCCCATCTCGGTGAGATGGCCAGGCAGGCGGGCGATCCCGGCCTCCCATGGCCCTGGCACGCCTTCATGGGGATCGGCGGGCCGGGCGGGTGCTCGACGTGGTTTACGTTGTAGTAGTTGACTCCCAGGAAGTCGATCTGCTCCACCGCAGCGGCCAGTCCGCCGAGATGGATTCTGAGACCGCTCTCAAAGACTCGTGTGCTGCAGGATTGGCGCGGCTCGAAGGGCGTCCTCACAGAACGTCGTAAGTCACCAAGTCTGATAGAGACGACGTGCGTGGTGGGTCGGGTCCAGGTAGTACTGATCCGGGGTCACGTCCAGGGCCACGGTCTTGGTCGGGGGCATGACGGTGGGACCGGCGGCGGCGAAAGACCGGATGACGTCGGCGTGTGGCTTGAGGCTGCCGTCGGGGCGGACCAGGCCAAAATGACGCTCGTGTCTGGCGCCACCATCCTCACATGGGGGCCGATCCCACAGACTCGGCTCGTAGTCGGCGAAACACCACATGAGGGCGCCGGTCGCACCGACCTCGACCAGACCGGGCAGGACCGCGGCGACGTATTCGGCGAAGTCTTCCTCACCGGCCATGAACTGGTCCCTGGGTGCTCCATACGAGATCCACTGCCAGACCACCGATCCGGGGGTGTCAGGTGAGGTGCACCCTCCCCACTCCTCGGCCAGACAGGGCTTGCCGGTGAGCGCCGTGACCAGGGCGCAGAGGTAGGGGACGAAGTTGGGGTCGAGGGGGTCGCGCGCCCAGTCGATGTACATCGGATAGCCATGCATCACCGCCACATCGCTCTCGGCGAAGACATGGTCGACCCGTAGGCCGTTGTCCGTGAAGAGGTTGGCCGTGTGGAGCCCGGTCGTCACCGGGTGGATCGGGTCGATCCCCTTCACGAGACCGGTCATCTCCCGGACCCAAGTCCGGCCGGCCTCTGCATCGGGAGGTTGTGCAAAGAGATCGGGCTCGTTGCCGAGGTTCCACATCCATACCCCGGGGTGCTCCCGGTATTCGCCCACCACAGTCTCGAGGAGGATGCGCTCGGCCGCCAGGGCATCGGGATCGCAGAACATGTTCCGGTAGGCGCTGTCGACTACGTTTCCCCCGCTCACCACCTGCCGGACGAAGGGAGAACGGTGCCCGCTCGCGCCGGGATCCAGAAGCCAGCCCGGCGACCAGTTGGGCCCGCTCATGTGGCCGGTGAAGAAGGTGACGTCGAGCCCGAGACCGCGCTCGGCGGCGCCATCGAGGACCAGGCCGAGATCACGTAGCCGATCCGAAGAGACCGAGCCCGGGGTGGGCTGCCAGTCGTCCCAAAGGAGGAAGATTCGGACCACCGACATGCCCAGGGACGCGATCAGTTCGAACTCGTCGGCAACTTCGTCACGGTCGAAATCACCCCACCAGTACATCGCTTTCCGGCGTGGCCAATAATTGACGCCGAGCCGGAAAGGCTCACTCACCGGCCCAGTTCCTCATCTCGGAGAGGGCCCGGCGCGCGGTGTCATCGGGGGACGACTCTCCGGTGTCCATCACCAGGTCCGCCAGCTCGCCGAACAGAGAGTCACGTCTCTCCAGCTGCTCCGACGACGCCACCCTCCGCCTATGGTCGCCCCTCGAGACCCGCTCTTCGAGGATCTCGGGATCGGCACGGACCCATATGCAGAAGACAGTCTTCAGGGCGGAACGCGCCCCCGGGTCGTCCACCACCGAAGCTGCCGCCGCGATCACGGCGGGGTCCTCCCGTGCCAGGGCATCGAGGAGGGCCTCTCGCTCCAGGGCGTGGAGGGCGGCGACGCCATCGGACTCCGCGATCTCCCGACCGCTCCGGCCGGTATCCGACTCGATGCCGACGTCGGAGTCGAACAGGTCCCTCTCCAGCGAGGCCGCCAGCCTGCGCGCCAGGTTGCTCTTCCCCGAGCCCATCGCCCCGAGGATCACGATGTGGCCGGTGGGCCCGCCTTGCTCAGCGGCGGGCAAGGGACGTCTCTATCCAGTGGGAGACGCTCTCGTCTGAGGAGAGCGAGCCACCGTCGACCATCACCCATCCCGGGACGGGCAGATCGGCGAAGAGAAGGGGCCTGACCCCGTCGGAGGCAAGGGTGGCATCCCAATCGTCCCTGCCGACGTCGACGCACAGGTCCGAGCCCATCACCGCCACCACGAGATGCCCGTCGATGAAGTAGCCATCGCCATCGAGGACACGGCGCTCGGTCAGCTCGCCGCGTCCTGCCAGCTGGGACTCGATTTGCCCGATGAGCTCGACACGCTCCATGTCAGCCGGTGACGGGCACCTCGGTCACCGCCATCTCCACGGCCTCGAGGGGT
>JAICRU010000093.1 GCA_025937235.1 Acidimicrobiia bacterium | reverse complement strand
GGAGGGGACACACACGACGATGCGGGGACGCGCCCACTTCCGGCGATGGACCTTCTGGATGAAGTAGCGCAACATCTTCTCGGTGACGTCGAAATCGGCGATCACACCGTCACGGAGCGGTCGGATCGCGGTGATGTGGGCCGGCGTCCGGCCGATCATTCGCTTCGCCTCCATGCCCACGGCGAGGGCGCGCCCGTTCTGGGCGTTTATAGCCACCACCGAGGGCTCGTTGAGCACGATGCCGCCGCCGCGCACATACACGAGGGTGTTGGCGGTCCCGAGGTCGATGGCCATGTCCTGACCAGCGAATGAAAGAAGGGTTTCAGCCATGGCTGATGATGACTCCCGCGATAACCCGCGGAGTGTAGGTGTCGCTTGATCCTTGTGCCATAGCGCCGTTTCTCCCTCCAGCCGGGCGGTGGTTGGAGAAACGCCGAGGGCGGAAAAGGGGGTAATCGTCCAAGTTCAGCCGAAGAAGAGCCCGAGCTCTCGTGCGGCACTCTCCGGGCCGTCGGAGCCATGCACGATGTTGTGGGTGACCATCAAACCGAGGTCCCCCCGGATGGTGCCAGGTGTGGCCTGTTTGGGGTCGGTCGCCCCCATTACACCGCGGCAGACCGAGATGGCGGACTCTCCCGACCACGCCATCGCCACCACCGGGCCAGAGGTGATGAACTCGAGGAGCTCGGGGAAGAACGGCTTGTCGACATGCTCTTCGTAATGACGACGGGCCAGCTTCTCATCGATCTCGAGCATCCTGACGTTCTCCAGGGTCAACCCCTTGCGCTCGAAGCGGGAGATCACCTCGCCCACCAGTCCGCGAGCGACGCCATCGGGCTTGACCATGATGAAGGTGCGTTCGGTTGCCATGGTGGCCGGAGGCTACATCTCCCTATGCGTCGGCTGTGAGCAGCTCTCGTGCCTCCCCCACCAGGTAGAGCGACCCCGCAACCAGCACCGCCCCTTCGGGTCCGGCCTCGGCGCGGGCCATGTCGATGGCGATGTCGACGCCCTCCGCCTCGAGGACCGGCATATCCACCAAACCACGGACCTTCTTGGCGAGATCGGCAGGAGACACCGCTCGTTCCGAGTCGGGTGCCGTGGTGATCACCCCGGACAGCAACGGCCGCAAGCTGTCCACCATCGCCTCGACGTTCTTGTCTCCCATGACACCGAGGACGACCTGCCATCGGGTGGTCGGGTATTCCTCCTCCAGGGACTCTGCCAAGGCGACCACCCCGTCGGCGTTGTGAGCGCCGTCCAGCATGAGCAGGGGATGTTTGCCCAATACCTCCATTCGACCGGGCATGGTCGCGGCCGCCACAGCTTCCCGCACTCCGTCCTCGTCGAGCTTCCGCCCCAGCAGCGCCTCGGAGGCGGCCACCGCGTTGGCCAGGTTGACCAGCTGGTATCTGCCGTGGACCGGGAGGAAGAGATCTTCGTAGGTCTCTTCTGCGCCGGCGATGCTGACCATCCATCCTCCCACCCCACGCTCGGCATCGAGCACCGAGAAGTCCTTGCCGTAGTGACGGTGATGGATGCCGAGCTCTCTCGACCGAGCGTAAGCGACTTCGAGCGCGGCGTCGGGCAAAGGCCCCGTCACGAGGATGGAGTTCAGGCCGGCGATGGCGAGCTTCTCTCCGGCGATCGTGGCCAGGTCTTCGCCCAGATATTCGGTGTGCTCGATCCCGATGCTGGTGAGAACGCATACCTCGGCGTCCACCACATTGGTCGCATCCAGCCGCCCCCCGAGACCGACCTCCAGCACCGCCGCGTTCACGGCTTGATCGGCGAAAAAGGCGAAGGCGGCTGCCGTGGTCAGCTCGAAGTAGGTGTTGGGCTCGGCACCGGTCTGGACACGAAGATCGGCGAAGGCAGACACGTCCGACACGGCGAGGGCAAACTCCTCCTCGGTGGCGAACCTGCCGTTTATCGAAAGTCTCTCCTCGACCTTCTGCAGGTGGGGCGAGGTGTAGGTACCGGTGTTGAGCCCATGGGCGACCAGGAGCAAGGTGGCAAAGCGAGATGTCGAGGTCTTCCCATTGGTACCGGCGACATGGATCAGCGGGTACCCCTGTTCGGGCCGGCCCATGTCCTCGAGGAGAGCCTCCATGCGCTCGAGGCCGGGTCTGATCCCGTGAGCGATGTGCTGATCCAGATAGGCGATGGCCTCGGAATAGTCCATGAAAAGCCCCGGGAGGTTAACTCCGGGCTTCGGACACATAGCGGCCGTTGGCCATCGCTCATGGCGCCGCAGTGATCCCACGACCGGGAGCCCGCCCGACCCCGGCCGGTCGCTCCGACCGACCGCACTCGGACATTGAGAGAGACCGGGCTGCATCGACCCGGTCTCTCCCCCTGCCGTCAAGCAGTCTCGTCCCTCCTCGCACCCACGAGGAGAAGAACCCCTAGCAACGTCAGGCCACCGGCCAGCCATGCCCACTGGGCACCCACGCCGGTGAAGGGAAGAACCTCCACGACGACATCGGAGACAGTGGACGTAACGCTCACCGTCTTCGGGATGGTGGTCGTCACCACGATGGGAAGCACCTCATCGGGCACTGTCGGATTGGTGGGTGCGGTCGGCGTCGTCGGTGTCGTGGGCGTAGTAGGTGTCGTCGGAGTAGTAGGTGTGGTAGGTGTCGTAGGGGTCGTATCGTCCAGGCACTCGAGGCGGTTGGTCACCGTCACCTGGAACTGGTCGTCCCCGACTTCCACCGGATCACCAACAACTGCTTCGTAATCGCAACTATCGGGTAGCCCGGTGACGTTCTCCGAGACCAATACGGGAACTCGCCGACGGGATACTCGATCAGCTCGCCAGATTCGACGACAAAGGGATCGTCATCACCGAATCGAACTGTGAAGGTCACCGTGACTCCGTCGGGTAACTCGTCTCCCACCCATTGCTTGACGAAGCTGCCGTTGTAGATCTCGGGCCCCTCGACCGCCTCGATGACGATGTGCGAAATCGCCTTCTCCATGTCGACGGTCGGTTCATTCGGATAGGCCAACTCCTCCCCGGCCTTGGCGCATACGATGATCCATCCCTCCGGGACGGTGATCCGGTCGGCCTCTCCGTCCTCATCGAGCACGATGTCGAGCACGACACCGGGATCAGAGGGTTCCCATCGACCCTCATCGACGTCGTATTTGTATTGCCCTTCGGCGATCCGGCAGACGCCGGTTGCCGGACTCTCAGGCTCGCCTGCTCCCGCCACTGCCGGCAGCATGGCTACCGCCAATGCGAGGAGTACCGTCACAAATCCAACGCGCCGCATCAAACCCGGGCGCTGTCGGATAGACATCTCTACCCTCCATCAAACGGGGAGAGGCCGGGCTCACTATTGGCTCCTCCCGACCCGAGTGACCGCTGCACAGATCGGGACTCAAAGCCTCCTGGCTCCACTTCTGGCAACGCCGGGGTCACCTCCTATGGGAACCCCGCCGTCACCTCGATCAATATCGGACATCGGTCGGTTGATGGGTAGAGGCGTGGTGCCCGCGATCTCGGGGCCAATGGCACGTTTCGGCACCCCCAGTGGGGGAGACAGATGCTCAGGCCGACTTTTCGGCCGGCCCAACCTCCTCGCGTGCGGGCACCAGCGTCGGGTTCACCTTCTCGGCAACGACGTCCCGGTCGATGACGACCCGCTCAACATCGGTGCGTGAGGGGAGGTCATACATCGTGTTGAGCAGCACCTCCTCGAGAATCGCCCGGAGGCCACGAGCACCGGTGCCCCGCTTGATCGCCTGGGCGGCGATGGCATCGAGAGAATCTTCGGTGAAGACCAGTTCGACGTCGTCCATCTCGAACATCCGGCCGTACTGGCGGGTGAGTGCGTTCTTGGGCTCGGTCAGGATCCTCACCAGAGCATCCATGTCCAGATCCTCCACCGTCGCCATTACCGGGAGACGACCGATGAACTCGGGGATGAGACCGTATTTCATGAGGTCTTCCGGCATCACCTGATTGAGCAGATCGGACGGACGGCCCTCGGCCTTGCCCCGCACTTCCGCTCCGAAGCCAACCCCGCGGCGCCCGACCCTGTTGGCGATGATGTCCTCGAGGCCGCCGAAGGCGCCGGCGCAGATGAAGAGGATGTTGGTGGTATCGAGTTGGATGAACTCCTGATGGGGGTGTTTGCGTCCGCCCTGAGGTGGCACCGAGGCGACTGTGCCCTCCAGGATCTTGAGAAGCGCCTGCTGGACCCCTTCCCCCGAGACATCACGGGTGATGGACGGGTTCTCTGCCTTGCGTGACACCTTGTCGATCTCGTCGATGTAGATGATCCCCTGCTGGGCGCGGTTCACGTCGTAGTCCGCGGCCTGGAGCAGCTTGAGAAGGATGTTCTCCACATCTTCGCCCACATAACCGGCCTCGGTCAGGCTGGTGGCGTCGGCGATGGCGAAGGGGACATTGAGCTGGCGGGCGAGTGTCTGAGCGAGGAGGGTCTTCCCGGACCCGGTGGGGCCGATGAGGAGGATGTTCGACTTCTGAAGCTCGACGTCGCGTTGGGCCTCACCGCTGCGGATCCGCTTGTAGTGGTTGTAGACCGCCACCGAGAGCTTCTTCTTGGCGTCCTCCTGGCCCACGACGTAGTCGTCGAGATACGAGTTGATCTCGACCGGCTTGGGGAGCTCGGTGAAGGTGATCTCCTCGGTGGCCGAGAACTCCTCCTCGATGATCTCATTGCAGAGATCTATGCACTCGTCGCATATGTAGACACCGGGCCCGGCGATCAGCTTCTTGACCTGCTTCTGAGACTTTCCGCAGAAACTGCACTTGAGCAGCTCCCCGCCGTCACCGAGTCGTGCCATCGAGTTATGGACCTCCTACTTGGAGGCTACCGCCGCAAGCTCGCGACGGGTGAGAATTCCGTCGATTACCCCGTATTCCTTCGCCTCGTCGGCCAGCATCCAGTAGTCGCGCTCCGTGTCCGTGGAGATCTTCTCGTACTCCTGGCCGGTGTGCTCGGCGAGGATCCGGTTGAGCTGCTCGCGCATCTGGACGATCAACCGAGCCTGGATCTCTATGTCGGAGGCCTGGCCTTGAGCGCCGCCATGCGGCTGATGCAGCATCACCCGGGCGTGGGGTAGCGCATAGCGCTTGCCCACCGCCCCACCGGCGAGGATCACCGCTGCGGCGGAGGCCGCCATGCCCATGCAAACCGTGTTCACGTCGGGCTTGATGTACTGCATCGTGTCGTAGACGGCGAATAGAGAGGTGATCGACCCTCCAGGGGAGTTGATGTAGAGGAAGATGTCCTTGTCCGGATCCTCCGACTCGAGGTGGAGGAGCTGAGCCATGATCAGGTTGGCGATCGTGTCGTCGATGGGGGTGCCGAGGAAGATGATGCGGTCCTTCAGCAGCCGGCTGTAGATGTCGAAATAACGTTCCCCGCGGCTGGTCTGCTCGAAGACAGTGGGGATCACATAATTCTGGAAATGGTCGGTCATTCTTCTTCCTCCGCCGTTGTGGCCGTAACTTCACCGACTGAGGCTTCCCCCGCTGGGGTTTCCCCGACCGACTCCGCTTCGACGATCTCGGCTTCGACTTCTGTCACATTCAATCTCAACTCGACCGGATGGCCGTCTTCGTCGACCGGGTTCGCTGCTGAGAGGATGGCGTCCAACGCCCTGTTTCTGAGAATATCACCGGCGACTGCCAATTCCCGGCCGCTTTGGCGGAAGGTCTGCAAGTAGCCCACCGGATCGTCGGACTGGGCGGCCAGGCTCTGGATCACCGATGACACCTCTTCGGGTGTGATCTCGATATCGGCGTCCTTGGCCACTGCTTCCAGGACGAGCTGGTTGCGAAGGGCACGTTCGGCCTGTTGACGGAGGTCATCGAGAAACTGCTCCTGAGTCAGGCCAGTGGCCGCGAAGTAGTCCTCGAGGGTCAGCTCACTGTCCTCGAGTCGGTGCACGAAGCGATGGAGTTGGTCGTCCATCTCCGTTCTCACCAGACCCTCGGGCAGCTCGACATCGACCTCGTCGACGAGGGTGCTCAAGGCTCGCTCGGCGAATTGGCGGGACACGGCCTGGAGCTTGGCCTGGCCGAGCTGTTCCTCCAGCTCGGCCTTCAGCTCATCGACGGTCTCGAACTCCGTGTTCTCGTCGACCCATGAATCGTCGAGACCGGGAAGAATCCGCTCCTTCACTTCGTTGACCGTGATCTCGAAGAGGACCTGCTCCCCGGCTCGGTCGCCGAACCCCTCCGGCAGAGGGGCTTCGAACTCCAGGACCGTCCCGGGGCCCACGCCCTCGAGCCGCTGGTCGATGCCCTCGACGAGCAGGCCCGATCCCACCTCGTAGAGGAGGTCGGCTGCGATTGCGCCCTCGATTGGCTCCCCGTCCTTGCTTGCCTTGACATCGACAGACACGAAGTCACCCGCAGCCGCCGGTCGGTCCACCTCCTCGACCGTTGCGAATTGCTCCAACATGCGACGCAGCTGAGTCTCTCGCTCCTCAGGAGTGACCGTTGGCGAGGTGACCTCGACCTCGCGGCCCTTGTACTCAGGCAACACGATGCTCGGCCAGAGGGTGACCTTGACCTCGACCTCAACTCCGCCGTCGACGTCATTCAGGCCTTCGAGCTGTGGCGTGACCGCAGGGCGGAGGTCCTCGGCGTCGAGGATCTCGGACAGGGCAGGAGGCACCAGGTCGTCGATGACCTCACTACGCAGCCTGGCCGGGCCCACCGCTGCCTCGACCACGGGGACCGGCGCCTTGCCGGGTCTGAAGCCCTTCAACTTCATCTCTCGGGACAGTTTGCGGGCGGTCTCCGCCTTGCCGGCGCTGATCTGGTCGTCGGTCAGCTGGAACGTGACCAGACGTTCGAACGGACCGGTCTCGGTGACGGTGATTGGCATTGTCCTCCGATGTTGTCATGAAGAAGGGCGCATCGCTGCGCCCTTCCCTCGGGGTGACCGACGGGATTCGAACCCGCGACGTCCTGGACCACAACCAGGTGCTCTACCGGGCTGAGCTACGGCCACCATGTCTCGAATGAGTCTTTCCTGGCGCCCCCGGGAGGACTCGAACCCCCAACCTGCGGATTAGAAGTCCGCTGCTCTATCCAGTTGAGCTACAGGGGCCCTCGACCGAGGCCCTCCAAGCCTCGCAGGGATCGACCCATTCGAGCGGGTGAAGGGAATCGAACCCTCACCGCCAGCTTGGAAGGCTGGAGCTCTACCATTGAGCTACACCCGCGGGACGACCATTCTACGGCTCCGGTCGGGCTGGTCGGATTCGAACCGACGGCCTCTTGCTCCCAAAGCAAGCGCGCTACCAAGCTGCGCCACAGCCCGTTGATCAGGTCAGGGTACAGGCCACCCAAAACCTGTCCCACCCCATTCCTATGTTGGAACCGTGGACGTGGGGAGCGAATTTCTGATCCGGATCCACCGCTGGGACTGGCTCTCTCTAGATGGGAGCGGTCGGAGCTGGGCAAGTACCTGCATCGACTCGGGCTCTCCTACGGCGAGATCATGGAGTTGATCCCGGTGAAGAAGTCGACTGGCCACGTGGTGTCGTGAGGTCAAGCTCACCGAGGAGCAATTCGAGGCCATGAGACGCTCACCCGAGCCGGGGCGTGACCTCCGAGGCAGCGGTTATACGACTCAAAGGTGCCGCAAGCGTGAAATTGAGCTCATTCGAGCCCCAGGCAAAGCTGGAGGCGTTACATCTCGCTGACGACCCGTTCTGGACGGCAGGTGTGTCGCTGTATTGGGGTGAGGGATCCTCATCAAGCGCCGGACCGACGGTTACCACGAGACGATGGCGTGGGTCGAGTTCCTGAGGGATTACCTCTGGCGCTAAAATGTCGGCGGGCCGCTAGCTCAATTGGCTAGAGCATCCGGCTCTTAACCGGAGGGTTGCGGGTTCGAGTCCCGCGCGGCCTACTAAATCCCGTGAATCGTCCCTAATTCGCGGGATGACGCCCCACACGCGCGGGTGTGGCGAAATTTGGCAGACGCGCAGGGTTTAGGTCCCTGTGGGCGAAAGCCCGTGGAGGTTCAAATCCTCTCACCCGCACCGGATCAGTTGACGACGTAGCCCACCACGATCATGGCGACCACCGCTATCCCCAGCCCCACAACCAGCAACTTGTGCTGGCGCCAGTCCTCCCACCAGAGCTTCTCCGGATGCTTCTCACGCAGACGCTCTTCGTAAGGCCCGCGGTCGTTTTGGTTCACGGCTCCCCCATTTCCGGTAGAGCGGGCACCCCGGTGATGATCCGCGCCCCTCGGCGGAACGTCAAGTAACTCCAGGCCCACGAGATGAGCACCAAGACCCGGTTGCGGAATCCGATCAGATAGAAGATGTGGATCGCGAGCCACGCCAGCCAGGCAACGAAGCCCCCGAAGCGGACCCGACCGAAGTCGGCCACGGCCCGTGCCCGGCCGATCGTCGCCAGCGAGCCCTTGTCCCGATAGTGGAAAGACGCTCGCGCTCTACCGGTGAGGTCTGCCTGGATCATCCTCGCCGCATGACGGCCCATTTGCATCGCCGCCGGCGCCACCCCAGGTACACCGGGCACCGTGGCGAGATCGCCGGTGACGAAGACCTCCGGATGTCCGGGCAACGACAGGTCACCTTCGACCGTCACCCGGCCGGTCCGATCGGTCTCCACTCCGAGCATCGCACCCAGCGGCGAGGCCTGCACGCCTGCCGCCCAGAGAACGAGGCCGGCCTCGATCCTGCTGCCATCGGTCAGGGTGATTCCTTCCCGATCGATCTCAGCCACCATCGCGCCCGTGATCACCTCCACGCCCAACGTCTCGAGCTGGCGGCGAGCACTGTGCGAAAGATCGGGGGGGTACACGGGGAGCACCTGGGTTGCGCCCTCGACAAGCAGGACACGCGCCCGCGTGGGATCGATCACATCGAAGTCCTCCCCTAGTGAGTGCACGGCGATCTCCACCAGCGCGCCGGCTAGCTCGACCCCGGTGGGGCCGGCCCCCACTACGACAAACGTGAGCAACCTCTCGGCGTCGTCGGGGTTACGCTCCGCCTGCTCGAAGGCGGCCAGAATCCTTTGTCGCATGACCAGCGCGTCCTCGAGGGTCTTCAATCCCGGGGCAAGCGACGCCCAGGAGTCATGCCCGAAGTAGGAATGGGTGGCCCCGGTCGCCACAATGAGATAGTCGTAGGCCAGCTTCGACCCGTCCTCCAGGATCACGTTCCGCCCATTCAGGTCGAGGCCAGTCACCTCGGCCAGAAGGACACCTCGCACGTTTTCCTGGGCCCGGAACACCGATCGCACCGGATAGGCGATATCACTCGGGTTGAGCGCCGCCGTTGCCACCTGATAGAGCAGCGGTTGGAACAGGTGGAAGTTGCGTCGGTCGACAACCGTGATCTGCACTGGCGCCCGCCGCAGAGCCTTGGTGGCGTTCAACCCGGCGAAACCCGAACCGACTACGACGACCCGAAGTGGCCCGCTGTTCACCTTCCCAGGATCGCGTCGGCCAGGGACCGAAGGGCTCGGGCCCGGTGAGAGATCTTGTTCTTCGCGACGACACCCATCTCGGATAGAGTCAATCCCTCGACCTCGAAGACCGGGTCATAGCCAAATCCCCCGGTCCCCCGAGCCGATTCGGCGATGACACCCTCCAGCGAGCCGTCGGCCAGGACTTCTGAGTTGTCCGGCATCACCAAGGCGACCACGCTGCGGAACCAGGCCCGCCGATCCTCCACCCCGTCCAGTTCCCTGAGCAGACGGCGGACATTGTCCTCGTAGGTCGCATCCTCGCCTGCGTAGCGGGCGGTCATCACTCCCGGTCGGCCGTCGAGGGCGGCCACCTCGAGACCGGTGTCGTCGGCCAGGGCCGGAAGCCCGACGGCCTCCATGACCGCCCTGGCCTTGAGCAGCGCATTGTCCTCGAGGGACTCGCCGGTCTCATCCACATCAGGCCAGTCGAGGCCGACGACGATCTCCCCGACCACGCCCGTCTCCCCGAGCACTTGTTCGATCTCCACCACCTTGTCCGGATTCTTCGAGGCAACAACCAAACGCGGGATCACACCGTCACCGCCCGCCGCTGCAAGTCGTGGAGCTCGGAGATCCCGGTCGCCGCCAGATCGAGCAGGTGATCGAGCTCTTCCCTGGTGAACGGAGCCCTCTCTGCGGTCCCCTGCACCTCGACTAGGAGCCCGCGACCGCTCATCACCACATTCATATCGACCTCGGCCTCGACATCTCTCTCGTAGTCGAGATCCAGCATCGGGCTGCCGTCGACGATCCCGACCGACACTGCGGCCACCTCGTCGAGGATCGGCGAATCGGTGATATGGCCATTGTCGACAGCGTCGGCCAGGGCATCGTGAAGGGCGATCCACGCCCCGGTGATGGCCGCCGTCCTGGTCCCGCCATCGGCCTCGATCACGTCGCAGTCGACCATCACCATCAGCTCGCCCATCTTCTTCAGATCGACTACGGCCCGCAGAGAGCGGCCGATCAGACGGGAGATCTCCTTGGCCCGGCCGCCGGAAACGTGATCCCGCCGGATCCGCTCATTCGAGGACCCGGGCAGCATCCCGTACTCGGCAGTGACCCAGCCCCGTCCGGAGTCACGCATCCAGCGCGGCACCTCGGAGAGGACCGAAGCGGTGCAGAGCACCCTGGTTCGCCCCATCGAGATCAGGACGGACCCGGGGGTGGACGATGTGAACGGGATCTCCAGCCT
>JAICRU010000142.1 GCA_025937235.1 Acidimicrobiia bacterium | reverse complement strand
TGGAACCGCTTCACCGCCGGGCTCTTGGCACCCTTCGACAAGACCATCTCGTCCTCCTCCAGATTGGTTTGTTCCCCGTCTTCGCCGTTCTCGCCACCGGGGACTGTTCGCCAATCGACATCCACCGCGGTTGGGCCCCTGTCGAGCTGGAAGTGCATCCGATCGGGTTTGTCCCAGTGACCGCCCCACGACCACACCCGGGCGCCGGCTGCATTCCGGATTGCCAATGCCGCGGCCACTTGGTCCCGACCGAGCTTCCCCGCGAATGGATCACCGGCCGAAAACGGGTTGTCGTCCGGGTCGATGTCCACGGCGATCCCGGCGGAGTGCAACGACGGCTTGTCAGTGCCGGCGATGAGCCTGCAGTTGTAAGCCCAGCGGGATTCCGGCTTGTAGCCGGCCGAGCGCAGGGCGAGCTCGAGCGCCCGATAGGCGTCGACCGCAGGTGTGGGCACCCCGCCGATCCTCCGTCCGAAGAACTCGACGTCGACGAATGTCCCCTCGCCACGTCGGCACATCCACTCCTTCCACAGGCTGCGGAGGGTCGCCGTAGCCGTCTCCAGGACGAGGTCGGGGTCCTGACGCTCGGCGTCGCCCTCGGGCTCGAGAAACTCCGGAGGGATGATGTCGTCAACCACTTTTCACGTACTCCTCCCTGATCCCCTTGATGGTGATCCCCTCATTGGCCTGGTAGGTGGCGGATGGGTCGTCCAGCCGTCGCATCTTCGAATCGCCGGCGTGATGGACGGCCATCAGCTGCCATGCCTGGTTGAACACCGGGCTCCCCGAGCTGCCCCCTTCGGTCGGGGCGGTGTAGTGGACCTTGAACATCTCGGCGTCGTAGGCGAGGAGGTCGTTGCCCCTGATCGAGAACTTGATCCCACCCCCGGCAGGATGGCCGATGACATAGACGTACGCCCCGTCGGTCACCGGCGGGGGCGTGCCGGCGACATCGAGCTCGCCTTTGAGCGCCGGCTCGGGCCCGGTGAAGCGAAGGATGGTGACGTCGCACACAGATGGTGGTGAGCTCCACACACACTCGAAGCCTGTCAGCACGAGTTGCGCCCCATCGACCGACTTGGTCACGTCGAAGACGGCCTTCGCCTCGCCGGGCAACAGCTTGCCGACACCGGGTTCGGGACTGCAGACGTGGGCGTTGGTGGCCAGGACCAAGCCATCGCCGAAGTCGGCGTGTATCGAGCTCCCGCGGAGGAGGAACCCGGTGCCCCAGGGCTCATCAGACGCGTCGGTGATCTTCCCCACCGATTCGGCGCACTCGAGACCCCTCATCAAGTGCTTGTAGCCGACCGGGAGAGCCGTCCCGAAGATCTTCTCCAGCTGGCTTGGGGTGTCGGGCAACTCGACATGGGCCCTGGCCCCGAGATGCAGCTTCTGATCGGCGATGGCGACCAGGACCGGATGATGGGGCTCGAGCTCCCAGATGTCGGCCAGCTGACGACGAAGGCTCTCCAGCTCGAACGGCCGGACGGACTTGCTGCCGGCCAGTTGTTGTGCAACCGACACGGCTTCGTCAAGCGATGCCTTGTCGCCCAGGGCCACCAAGGCCTCTATCTCCGTGGTGCGCTCCCAGATCTCCATCACGTCGGGCTCGGTCTGCCTCACCAGATCGAGGAGCGTGTGCGCAAGGGACGCCCCGTCGACCGGTTCCGGTACCGGTATCCCATCACGATCGGCGCGGCTGGTCAGTGCCAGCACATTGATGCCATGCCAAAGCCGGTCGCCTCCCCCCGCATAGGCGAACTGGTAGGCGGCCACCGCGCCGACCAGGTCCTCGGGCCGGCGGCTCGTGACATAACGCTGCTTGCGAATCCGCCCGAGCAGCCCCAGTGCCTCTCCCCGTTCCTTCACATCCTCGGCAAGATCGAGAAGCTCCGCACAGGCGAGCTCGGCGGCGTGGAGGGCGCCCGACTCGATGAGCATCTGGCAGTAGCGACGACGGCCCGACGTGGTGATAGAGCCGACCGCCGTGGCGGCGTCGGCGACGTCGATGACGTGCTGGACTTGTCGGTTTCGCTGCAGCTCCGCCAGGACCTCGTCGATCTGGTCGGGTTGCACTTTGCCCGCCCACACCTTCGCCTCGATGGCCCCTACCGCCGCAGCGATGTCCTCTGGTTTGCTCGTATCGAGGCTGGTGGCGAGCCGCTCACCAAGTGGCGAGTCGAAGAACGACATCCTTCACAGATCCAATCCCTCGCGCACGGCATCTTGCACCACGGGCTGTCGGAAGTACTTGCCGGACGGATGACGCATCACCCCTCCATTGGAGACGACCTGGTCGACCACGACGCTTGCCTTCCTGCGCATGTAGTCGTTGGCGATGATCGGATCGGCCACGCACACCGGGTCGAGACGGTCGACCACGTTCACCCAACGCGGCAAGTCGCCGGGATAGCCGTCGTCCTTCGACCATTCCGGCCTCATGCTGTGCTGGATCTCGGACATGCCGAGCGGGGTGCCCAACGTGACCAGCATGTCCACCTTCTTGGTGGCGGCGACTCGCTTGAGACAGTCGTAGGCGATCACCGAGCCGAGGCTGTGTGCCACGACCACATGAGGGCCGCCGTCGACCTTGCCGAGGTCATCGACGAACCGCTTTCTCACCTCGTCACGGACCTTGTAGGAGGAGCCCGATCGGGGCGAATGACTGGTGTTGAAGAGATAGTGGTGGACATCACGGAGTAGGAGCCGCATCAACGGCCGTTTCACGAACCAGGGCAGCGGAACCGCCTCCAGCGCCGACGCCGCAGCCACCCGCGCCTCTGGCGCAGTTGCGGCAAGCGGCTCTGCCGCCACATCTGGAGCGGCCTCTGCGGCCACCTCCGCTGCGGGTTCGTCGGGATGGTCCAGGTCATAGTTGGCGATCATCGACTCGATGAAGTCCCTCTCGTTCCCGGTCGCCTCGGCGATATACGACTCGTCGACCTCGGTGAGGGCGCCCGACTCGATGCCCTCGTACTCGATCGACTCCTGGCTTCCGCCACCAGCATCGGTGGCGGCCGCATACATGACGTCGGCCCAGTACACCATCGACGAGGTCACTCCGTATACGTCGAGATCGACCCCGTCCCCGCCGTCGGCCAGGTCCCGCTTCCAATCCTTGAGCAGACGCGCCGGCGACGGCTGGTTCATGATTCCGTGAACGAAGGTGATGTGCCCCATTGAGTCCCCTTTCGGCTCCGGAGCCTACGCCGAGGGCTCAGCCCAAGAGGGTCGTCGTGGTGACCGGGATGGTGCTGCTTGTGGCGATCGTGGTGGTGCCCTGCTGACCGAAGTAGGAGTAGACGTCGTCAGTCTCAATGTCGTTTTCGTCGTCATCGGCGGGAGAGAATGGGAGCTCGGATGCGGGGACATGCTCGCACTCATTCACCCGGCTCCCGTCGGCCGAGAAGTTCTCGATCACGTATGCCTCGAGGGCGGGAGTCCCGTCGAAAGGGCTCCCACCGCTGCAGTCGAGACGCACAGTTCCGGAGACACCTCCGACCTCGACTTCGACCTGTGCCGCGTCGGCTCTCCCATCCACTCGAACCCCTTCATCGGTGTCGAACACAAGGACAAAGCTGTTGCGCGCACCGCCGAAGTCGAGACTCGTCGGAATCTGAGGGGAATACCACCGGTTGGGTTCACCCTGCCTGGGACCGACCCCGCTCACGTCGAAGCGCACCTCGTTGTCGCCGGGCTGTACCGGAAATTCACCAACGATGCACGAGGTCTCTGCGTCCTGCGGAAGTGGTGCATCGAGCTCACACATATCCTCGCCCAGCGGGGCCTCGGACCCCGAGATGTTTAGATCGGTGAGGACCGCACCAAGGCCATCGGTGTTGGTGATATCGAACCGGACCCAATAGGTCGGCCCGGTGAGCGTCGGGGTC
>JAICRU010000035.1 GCA_025937235.1 Acidimicrobiia bacterium | reverse complement strand
TCTCGAAGGAATCCGGGCCGTGCGTCGAGCTCTGCGTGGCTCGGCTTCGAACCGATGTCACCGGGAAATGGTAGGCGGAGCGAGGCTTGGGATGTGCAACCACGCCCCAGGACCGGGCTAGTCGATGGCCTCACTGTCTCCCAGGAAGAATTCCACCTGGGGCGCGGCGGAGGCGATTCGGGCCGCCCCAACCAGCGGCGCGATGCAGATCATCGTCTGCACGATCTCCTCGTCGTCGGCCCCAGTGGCATGGGCACGGTCGATCGCGGTGTGATACGAGGGGATATCCGCCTCGGTGGCAACAAGGGCCGCGATCGTCACCAGGGCCGATGTCTTGTGATCGAGGCCGGTGATGCTGACGCCGTGAAGGGCGCGATCGATGGTCACCTCGTCACCGATGGTGAGCAGCCGAAGCACTCTCTCCAGGTGTTCCGGTATGTCCGAGCCAACAGACATTCGAACCGTCCGATCAGGCACCCGAATCATCGGCACACGGCGGCCACGGTGGCATCCCCCCCTATGGGTGATAGCTGTTGGGTGATACCCGTTTCACCCCGGTTGGGCGATGCACGAAGGGAGCTCTCTCCGATTAATTGACAACAGAACACGACATCCTGTCACCGCTCGACCGAAGGGAAAGAGATGCCTCTGTTGGATCTGTTCTGGGCGATGCTGTGGTTCTTCCTCTTCTTCGTCTGGATCTGGTTGCTGATCACCCTCTTCGCCGACATCTTCCGCAGCGAGGACCTGAGCGGATGGGGCAAGGCAGGATGGACGATCTTCATCGTCGTGCTGCCCTGGCTCGGGGTACTCATCTACCTGATCGCGCGGGGGAAGTCGATGACCGAGCGTGCCATGAAGCAGGCTGCCGAACAGGAGAAGGCGATGCGCTCATACGTCCAGGACGTCGCCTCGTCGGGCTCCTCGGTTGCCGACGAGATCGGCAAGCTGGCCGCTCTGCGGGATCAAGGAGTGCTGACAGCCGAGGAGTTCAACGCCCAGAAGGCGGCGTTGCTCGGTTAGGTCGAGAACCCTTCCGCCGACCGAGCAACGCCATTGGATCTCGACCCGGCAATCGGACCGCAACGGAGTGGATGTTCTCTAGATTCGATTGCGAGATGGTGACGTGAGTGCGAACGGACAGACGAGGGCCCTTCTTGCTGATCAGGTGGACACCGATCGGCTGGTGAAGACCTTCCTCGAGCTCGTCGCCGTCGACAGCCCCACAGGACACGAGGAAGAGATCGGAAAGGAGCTGATCAAACGCTTCACCGATCTCGGCTGCAGCGTGAGCCAGGATGAGATCGGGAACGTCTTCGCCGTGTACTCGGGCACCCGACCCGACACGGTCCTCCTTTCCACCCACATGGACACCGCAGGCAAAGACGTCGGGATCAAGCCCATCATCGAAGACGGGATCATCAAGACTGATGGCTCCACCATCCTCGGCGCCGACGACAAATCGGGTATCGCCGGATGCCTCGAGCTATTGACCCTCCTGCGCTCCAACCAAGACGTGAAGCATCCAGCGATCGAGTTCGTGATCTCGGTCGGCGAGGAGAGCGGGCTGGTGGGTTCCCGCCAGATGGACTTGAGCCGGTTGAACGCAAGCTACGGATTCGTCATGGACACCGCCGGGGTCATCGGCGCGGTCACCTACTGGGCACCGACCTCGGTCTACCTGACTATCGAGCTCCATGGGAAGAAGGTCCACGCCGGCGTCGAGCCAGAGAAGGGGATCAACGCGGTCAAGGTGGCGGCCGAGGCGATCGCGGTGATGCCGCTGGGACGAATCGACGAGGAGACGGTGGCCAATATCGGGACCATCGCCGGCGGCGAGGCCCGCAACATCGTGCCGGGCGAGGTCGTCCTCGAGGGGATGGCGCGCAGCCATGATCAGGAGAAACTCGACGCCCAGCTCGCCGCCATGCGATCTGCCGTGAGCGAGGCCGCGGAGCGGCACGGTGCCACGTTCGACTTCGACACCGAGGAGATCTACCGCACCTACAAGATCGACGAGTCGGAGCGCCCTTACCGGGAGGCTGCCCGTGCGATCGAGACGCTCGGCATCGAAGTGTTCCCCCGCAAGAGCGGTGGAGGCACCGACGGCAACTTCTTCAACGCGAAAGGGATCCCATGTGTGGCCCTCGCCACCGGAATGGTGGACGAGCATGCTGCGACCGAGCACATAGCCATCGAAGACATGGTCATGGCGTGCAAGATCCTGGTGACGATCGTCACCCAGGAACCGGAGTGAAGGGAGCGGAATGACAACAAGACTCCGCCGACGAGACCTGGTAGCGCTGCTGGCGTTGGCCGCCCTGCTCCTGGCCGCGTGCGGCAACCTGGAGGAGCGCTCGCTCTGCCGGCAATACGAGGACGTGAGGGCGGTGGCGGACGAGATTCGCGCCCTCGACCCCACCACGGCGAGCACCACCGACATGCTCGAGCTTCTCGACGAAGCCCTGGTGGAGCTCGACCAGCTGCAGGCATCGGCCGAGGGCCTCTACGACCAGGCTATCTCGACGGTCCGCACCAATCTCCTCGAGTTCAGACAGGTGACGTTCGACCTCGGTGACGAGGCGCTGGACGTGGCCCTGCCTCTGGTCGAAGACTCGATCGTCAGCACTTCAACGGCCTACCAGCTCCTGGAGCGGCGACTCGACGTCGTCTGCAACGTGGGCTGATCGAAAAGGAGAGAAATGGACATCATCTTCATCCTCGAGGCGGTAGTCGTCCTCGCCGCCATCGTGATGGGCACCCGGGCCGGTGGAATCGGCGTCGGTGTCTGGGGTGGTCTCGGGGTGGCCGTCCTGGTCTTCATCTTCGGAGAGGCTCCCGGGGAGCCACCGATCTCGGCGATGCTCATCATCCTCACGGTCGTCACCGCCGCCGCATTGATGCAGGTGGCGGGTGGGGTCGACTGGATGGTCAAGGTGGCCGCGGGTGTGATCCAGAGGCGCCCACGGCAGATCACCTACATCGCTCCGCTCACGGCGTTCGCCTTCTCGGTGGGGGCGGGCACCAGCAACATCCTGTATCCGCTGCTGCCGGTGATCTACGACGTCTCCTACCAGAACAACATTCGGCCGTCGCGGCCGCTGACTGTGTCTGTCGTGCAATCTGGCATGTCGCTGGCGGCCTCACCGGTCTCGGCGGCGATGGCTGCGATGCTGACCTTGACCGCTGTCGAGCCGTTCAACTTCGACCTGGTCCAGATCCTCTCGATCACATTTCCGGCCGCCATCATCGGCATCATCGTCACCGCCTTCTTCGTGGGCCGCATGTGGCCCGATCTGGACGAGGACCCCGAGGTCCAGGAGAAGATCGCATCAGGCGCACTGGCCCGTCCTGGCGCGCCGGGGGGGGAGAAGATCGTGCTGGAGGCCACCAAGGAGGGGCGCAACTCGGCCATCGTCTTCCTCCTCGGAGTCCTGGCCATAGTGATCTTCGGCCTCTTTCCTGACCTGAGACCGGCATTCGAGGTGGAAGGAGAAGCCGTCCCGATCGACATGACCACGACTATCGAGCTGATCATGTTCACGGTCGGCGTGCTCATCCTGCTGGTGGGGCGGCCCAATGTCTCCGAAGTCCCGGGAGCCTCTGTCTTCAAAGCCGGCATGGTCTCGGCCATCGCACTCTTCGGCATTGCATGGCTGACGGCCACGTTCATCGCAGCCCACGAGGAGTTCATCGTCACCACCATCGGCGGCTGGGTGAACAACGCGGTCTGGATCTTCGCGTTGGCTGTGTTCCTGGTCGCTGCCCTGACCACCAGCCAGTCGACTGCGACGCGGACCATTGTCCCGATCGGTTTGGCTGCCGGTCTCGCCCCCGGGCTGGTGACCGGCATGTGGGCAGGGGCCCTCGGCGGCGTTTACACGCTGCCTGCCAACGGCACCCAAATCGCCGCGGCCAACTTCGACCTGACCGGTGGGACCAAGCTGGGGACCAAGCTGCTCGACCACAGCTTCTTCGTCCCGATGCTGATCATGACCGTGACCTCGGTGATCGTCGGCGCCCTGATCGGCGTCATCTTCTATGGCACGTGAGGGTGCGCCGGCTGTGAGTAAGGAGTGAAGATGCTGACGCCAGTTGAAGTGAAGGCCCGCGCCAGAGCGCTGATGCCCGGCCTCATCGAGGACCTGAAGGTGTTGGTCAGCCATGCCTCGTGCTCGTTCCCGGGATATCCCGAGGAACCGGTGCATGAGATGCGCCGAGCCGCCATCGACCTCCTCGAGCGTCACGGAGCCAGCGTGCACGAACTCGACCTGGGAGAGGGCAAGCCTGCCATATACGGGGAGATGCCCGGCCCGGAAGGAGCCCCCACGGTTCTCCTCTACGCCCACTATGACGTCCAGCCGGCGCCCGTGGAAGCCGGGTGGAAGACCGATCCCTGGACGGCGGAGATCAAGGATGGACGTCTGTATGGCCGCGGGGCGGCGGACGACAAGAGTGGAGTGATCATCCACGCCGGGACACTCGGCGTCTTCGAGGGCGACCTACCAGTGAACGTCCGCGTCCTCATCGAAGGCGAAGAGGAGACGGTGAGCCACATCGGGCCCTTCGTAGACGCCCACCCCGAGATGTTTCGCGCCGATACCTATGTGATCGCAGACATGGGGAATCCCGCCGCAGGGGTGCCTGCAGTGACCACGACACTTCGGGGAAACGTGATCGTCGTCGTGAAGGTCAGGTCACTTCATCATCCTGCCCACTCCGGGCTTTTCGGCGGTGCAGCACCGGACGCCCTACTTGCACTGATCAAGATCCTGGCGTCGCTCCACGACGAAGCCGGGGACACTGTGGTCCCCGGTTTGGCCAGGTTCGAATGGGACGGGACCGAGATGGATCCGGAAGCGTTCCGGGTCGCGGCCGGTATGGTCGATGGTGCCGAGCTGATCGGCTCGGGGACCGTCGGCGCCCGACTCTGGTCTCGCCCCATGGCATCGGTCATCGGGATCGACGCACCTACGGTGAAGGACGCGGCAAACGTGGTATTACCCGAAGCCGCCGCAAAGATCTCGATGCGGATACCACCTGGGGCCGACTCCGAGCACGAGGTCGGGCTCCTCATCGAGCATCTTGAGAAGGCCGCTCCGTGGGGTGTCGAGGTGGAGGTCGAGAAGGTCAGGGTCGGCTATCCGTTCTCGGCCAGAATGGACGGTCCAGCCGTGAAGGCTGCGCTCGCCGCCATGGAGACGGCCTGGGAGACCGAATCCGGGTTCATGGGCAGCGGTGGGTCGATCCCGCTGGTGGCACGTCTCCAGGGCATCAGCCCAGACGCCGAGGTGATCCTCTGGGGAGCCGAGGACGTCGCCGAGGCAAAGATCCACGCTTCGAACGAGAGTGTCGACCTGAGCGAGATCGAGAAGATGATCGTGGCCCAGGCGCTGACCCTGCAGACCTTGGGTCAGGGGAACTGAGGCATACAGACGACTCGATCGGACGGCGCCTGACGCCGTCGGCCTTTGTTGAGCGCCCTGATGGCCAACGCGGTTCTGACCAGGCAATTCGGGGAGCCTGCGGCCCCTGACGCCGCGCTCCAGACCTCGCCCCGCCGGCAGCGGCCACCGGGGAGAGGCGGATGACGATCGGCTCGGTCGTGGCTGCCACCTTTTTCCTGCTCCAGCTCGTTGGTGGTGGGTGGCGCCGTGTACGGGTGGGCGAACGCGGTGGCGGTGCAGCGCTGGTACTGGCTGTTCTCATCGTGCTGTTGGTGCTGGCGTTGGCCACCGTGGCCCGCCCGGCCCTTGCCCCGATCACCGGCATCGTCTACGCCCTGGGCCAGGGTGCGCTGATCGGATCGATCTCGAAGATCTACGAGACCTGCTACGAGGGCATCGTGTTCCTCACGCTGACGGCAACCATTGCGGTGTTTGTTGGTGCGCTCCTGCTCTACGTCTTTCCGGATCATCGAGGTGACCAGGAAGACCTGGTCGGTGATCGTCATCGCCACCTTCGGGATCGGGCTCTTCTATCTGGCCACCTGGATCCTGTCCATTTTCAAGGTGGATGTCCCCCTTGTGACCGGCGTGGGAACCGGGGCACTGGTGTTCAGCATCCTCGTCGTGATCCAACGCCGCCGTGAACGTGCTCCTCGACTTTGCGGTGATCGAGAACGGGAGCCGAAACGGAGCCCCCAGGGCGTACTGCTGGTTTGCCGCCTTCGGGCTGATGGTCACGATCATCTGGCTCTACATCGAGATCCTGAGACTGCTCGCCAACGTGTTCGTCCGACGCCAGTAGCGTCAGGTCATGAGCAGACCAGTACGGATAGCGGTTGATCTGCAGCCTCAACATGCCGACTACGCCTCGATCCGGGCCGCCGCGGTCAAGGCCGAGGAGATGGGCGTCGACGTCGTCTTCAACTGGGATCACTTCTTCCCGTTGAGCGGCGACCCGAAGGGACGGCATTTCGAGTGCTGGACCATGCTCGCCTCCTTCGCCGAGGTCACGGAGCGGGTCGAGATCGGGGCGCTGGTTACGGCGGTGGGGTATCGCAACCCCGACCTACTCGCCGACATGGCCCGCACCGTCGATCACATCTCGGATGGACGTCTCATCCTGGGCATCGGCGCCGGATGGTTCGCCCGCGATTACGAGGAGTACGGCTACGCGTTCGGGACGGCGGGTACCCGGCTCAGCGCACTGCGCGACGCCCTGCCCAGGATCGAAAACCGTCTCACGGTGATCAATCCTCCACCGCTGCGAGACATACCGATCCTGATCGGGGGTGGGGGCGAGCGTCGGACTCTCCGCTACGCGGCGCGTCACGCCGATATCTGGCATGGTTTTGGCCGACCTGACGTCATCCGGCACAAGAACGAAGTCCTGGAGAGCTGGTGCGTCCGTGAGGGACGGGACCCCACCGAGATAGAGCGATCCTGCGGGGCCAATCCGCTCAAGCCGGAGACTGCGGACGCCTATCTCGATGCTGGAGCCACCCTGATCACTCTCTCGTTCGACGGCCGCACCGACTACGACCTGACGCCGGTCGCCGAGTGGACGGCCTGGAGGGACGAAAGAAATCGGACCTAGACGAGCTGCTCCACGTGCTGACCACCGGCAATCGACACCTTCTGCTTCCGAAGCACCAGCTTGATCAGCTCCTCGACGACGAGCAGGCTCAGCGCGATCCCGGCGCAGATCGCCCACTGTGAAAGACTCAGTGCCACCGTGTCGAAGATGCGCTGCAGGAACTCGAGTGCGGTGACCAGGACGATGGCCAGAATCGAGAAGCCATACCTTCGGAGTTGGAGGGCTCCCGGCAACAGGTCCCGGTCGAAGATGGTGTTCTCCTGGTCCCGGGCCATGTAGCCGGCCACCACATGGAACAACGAGAGGGTGGTCAGCAACATCGTCGCGGCCACCGCAGGCCCGAACTCGGGCTCGGCGATCGAATATGCGGCCAGTGTGCCGACGGTCATCACGAAGCCCTGGACACACAGACGCACCCAGTTCCCAGCCGACAGGACCGGGGCAGCCACCGGACGGGGCACCCTCTGCATCAGTCCAGGGGTCGGCTGATCGAATCCCAGGGCGATGGCCAAGGGAATGTCGACGACCATGTTCAGCCACAGGATCTGCAACGGGTTCAACGGGATCCCCCCGGCGATGCCGAACAGCCCGGCCCCGATGAAGACGGCGATGTACGCCACCAAAGTGGACATCTGGAACCGGAGGTACTTCAAGAGATTGTCGTAGAGGGATCGGCCGTATTCGACCGCGCCGACGATGGTGGCGAAGTTGTCGTCGGTGAGGATCATCACCGCGGCCTCCTTCGATACCTCGGTGCCGGTTATCCCCATGGCCACCCCGATGTCGGCTGCCTTCAGTGCCGGAGCGTCGTTGACACCATCCCCGGTCATGGCGACGACATTGCCGGTGCCCTGCAGCAGCCGAACCAGACGTATCTTGTCCTCGGGGGCCACCCGGGCGATGACACCTATGTCTGACAGCTGTCCGATCAGCTCGTCGTCCGGTGTCGAAGCGAATTGAGCCCCGGTGATCGCCCTGCCCTCGATCCCGA
Source organism: Acidimicrobiia bacterium (assembly GCA_025937235.1). Lineage (GTDB taxonomy): Bacteria > Actinomycetota > Acidimicrobiia > Spongiisociales > ZC4RG35 > JARDZU01. The sequence continues at coordinate 21,689 of JAICRU010000035.1, read as the reverse complement.
GCTCGGCGGCGATGGCCGCCGCGGTGGTGGCATGGTCGCCTGTGATCATTCGAACTCGGATGCCGGCGTCGTGGCATTCTGCGATGGCAGCCTTAGCCTCGGGGCGGGGCGGGTCCACGATCCCCACCATCGCCAGCAGGGTGAGGTCGTCGACCTGGCCGATCAAGTCCGCCGCGGGATCGAAGCTGGTCGGGTCGAAGTCACGCTGTGCGACCACCATCACCCGCTGCCCTGCCGCCGCCATCCTGTCGTTCGCATCGAGGGCGAGATGCCGATTCTCGTCATCGACCGGAAGCGTGCCGCCGTCAGCCCCCAGGTAGGAACCGCCCTTGCCGATCAGGACGTCTGGCGCGCCTTTCACATAGCAACGGATCACAGATCGGCCGTTGAGGTCGTCCATCTCGTGGAAGGTGGCCATGAACTTGTAGTCGGAATCGAAGGGGACCTCGGCGACACGGGGATACGTGGCCCTCGTCTCGTCGATGTCCAACCCGCCCTTGGCCCCCAGCACGATCAACGCCCCCTCGGTCGGGTCGCCGATCAGGGCGTCGCCGTCGAGCACCGCATCTGCGCAGAGGATCATCGGCAGCAGATAAGGGTCGAGATCGACCTTGTCGCCACCGACGTGCGCGATCTCGCCCTTAGTCGAATATCCCTCTCCTGACACCTTGTACGGGGCATGACCGGGGATTATCAGCTCGCGTGCGGTCATCTTGTTGAGGGTGAGGGTCCCCGTCTTGTCCGAGCAGATCGCCGAGGTCGAGCCGAGTGTCTCCACCGCCGGTAGCCGCTTGACGATCGCGTTACGACGGGCGATCTCTCTAGTGCCGATGGACAGGAGCGCGGTGACGACAGCGGGCAGACCGGTGGGAATGGCCGCGACGGCCAGGGCCACCCCGGTGATGAACAGCGTGTCGAAGGTCTGACCTTGGGCGAGACCGAGCAAGATCACCAGGATCAGGGCGACCGCGGCGATCGATGCGATCACCTTCGACAGCCCATCGAGCTGCTTCTGAAGCGGGGTCTTCTCCGCTTCGGTGCCTGCCAGCAGGTCGGCGATATGGCCGATCTCGGTCTGCATGCCGGTCGCGGTCACAATCATCTCCCCACGACCTCGGGTAACCGAGGTGTTCATGAAGGCCATGCAGGTGCGATCGCCCAGGGCGACCTCATCCGAGCGCACCGGAGCCGTGTCCTTGCCCACAGGCACGCTTTCGCCGGTGAGGGCCGCCTCCTCGATCTCGAGAGTGGCGGCGACGACGATCCGCCCATCCGCGGGCACCACGTTGCCGGCCTCCATCAGGACGACGTCACCAGGTACCAGATCCTCGGCAGCCACCTCCAGGACCTGACTCTCGCGGCGGACCCTGGCGACAGTCTTCATCATCGAGGCCAGGGCCGCCACGCTCTCCTCGGCCTTGGCTTCCTGGCGGAGGCCGATGATCGCGTTGAACACGGTCAGCCCGGCAAGAAGGGCCGTGGTGGCGACGTCGCCCGTCACCAGCTGGTTGACGACCGCGGCGACCAGCAGGACGATCTGCATGAAGTCCTCGTATTGACGCAGAAAGGCCTGAAGGGCCGACTCCTTCTCCCCCTCCGACAGACGGTTGGGCCCGTACCGCTGCAGACGCTCCCCGACCTGATCGTGGTCGAGGCCCCGGGCGGGATCCACTTCGAAGGAACCTGCCACGGTGGATACGTCCGAGCCGTACCACCTATCTGGATCTACAGCTGCCATCGTCAAGGGGTCATCACCTCACTCGGGCCCGATGTTCGCGGCCATTGAACCAACCCTGTCGTCACTGACATCACCCCGGATAGGCGAAAGCTGACCCATGTCTTGCTCATGACGCTTCGGACGCCATGGGATCCCCGGCCGGGAAGCAGGGGATCCTCGGTCTGTGACCGGCTCGGCCGATGAGACCTGGATCCGGCTCTCACCGGGCCGGAGTGACTGTGAAGGCATGTGCCGGGTGCCTGGTGGTCGGTTCCTGATCAGCTCCGAGGAGTGCAACCCGGAGGAGCCCCAACGAGGTCGAGGTGGGTGGCTCTCGTCCGAGCCCCAGGGCCGAACGTGCCGGAAAGGAAGGCAAATGCCTGACCGACCAAACATGACGGAAGGGACCTCCGGAAAGGACACCTCGCCGGCCCTCCGGGCCACCTCGCACCAGGGGAGAGAAGGGTCGCCGCCTGGTCAGAGCCAGGGCGAAGGAGTCAGGGGCGGAGGGGGTTGTGGAGTCACGATGGTGGCCATCTCGGTCCGCGCCCTGCCGGCTCCGGCCAGGGCCCGGATGACCGAGGTGCGGACCGAGAGCCCGTCGTTCGGGTCGTGCCAGAAATGCACGAGGGCTGTCACCCGAACCGGGTCGACCCCGGTCAGATACACCTCTGGCGCCGGCTCAGTCATGACCCCGGCCGCGGATCCGACCGCATCGAGCAGCCATTGGCCAGTTTCCTCGAAGTCCCTCGACCTGACCCGGACCTCGACCTCGGATCGACGAGCGCCGTGCTCCGTGTGATTGATCAGCGGCTCACTCAGGACTTCGGAATTGGGGAGGTGTGCCAAGCGGCCGTCGAATGTCTCGACCACCACCACCCGGCTGTTCATCTCCACGACATTTCCCACATACCCGAGGGATTGGACCTCGTCCCCGACATGGATGGGGCGCCGGGTCTGGAGGACGATTCCGGCCGCGAAGTTCTCGGCTATCCCGCGCAGGGCGAGAGCCATAACGATGCCGACGATGATGGCAGCAGCCAACAAGGGCTGGATCGGCGCCCCGAGCAGAGAGAGGGCGATGCCGACCCCGATGAAGATCACCAAATATCCGACCGTTCGCGCGATCAGGTCACGTAGCTCGGGACTGATTCCTTCGAGCCTCGCCAGGACCCGGGCCATGGCCTTGCGGGCGGTCCGGGAGAGGATCCAGGCCAGCAACATCACGACGAGAGCCAGCGCAGCCATCCAGGGATCGATGTTGGTCTCGGTCAGGGTCTCGGCGTCGACGGCGAGCACCAAGCTCATCATCGACATGGTGTCACGAGGCCCGTCAGGACCAGGGGATTTGGATCAAGTACCCGGGGACGTCGACTAGGTGGAGGCGCCGATCAACGCCCGGTCGGCTTCCTCGGAGACGATGCGCTGATTCCGGCCCAGCCACCAGATGGCCGTCAGCCCGCCGATTCCGGCGAGGAGGCCGACCAGCTGGTTCCAGGTGAGAGCGCCGACGGTGGCGTCGCCGCTCCCATACCGCATCGAGTCGAGCAGGAATCTCTGGAAGCCGTACCAGGTGACCCAGGCGAAGAACAGCTGCCCATAGCGAAGCTCGATCCTGTCGTAGAGGAGGTAGAGCAGACCAAGCAGGAAGGCGGCGCCGATCATGTCGTAGGCGGCCACGTGGTGGTAGACCCCGCAGAACATTTCACCCGCCTCTACGGCGGCACACTCCAGGGCGTCATGCTGTGGCGCCACGTCATAGCCGGGCCGGATCCCATATCCCCACCAGGCCGTGGTGGCCTTGCCCAGGTGCTCGACGATGGCAAGGTCACCGATCCGCCCCACGATCGTGCCCAGGGCGAGACCGAAGGCCGACATGTCCAGTGTCGGCCAGACGGGAAGACCCACCTGGCGCATCCGGATCCACCCGGCGAGGATGCCGCCGGCAAAGCCCCCCATGATCGAGAAATTGCCCGAGATCGGGTTCAGGGCTTCCAGGAGGGGCACGCCTTCCATGAGCTGTGCCGGCATGGTCAGGTACCGGGCACCGAGCAGCGAGCCGATCAGCCCCCAGGTGAGGACCGACTGATACTTGACCGTGTCGAACCCGCGTTTTCTCATCTCTCGGGTCGCCAACCAGGCGCCGGCCACGAACCCGATGGCGGCGAACAGGCCATGCAGTGAGAAGCGAAAAGGCCCCAGCTCCCAGATGGGGATGGGGGGGTAACTGACGACCGCGAGCATGTCTCGGGCAGGGTACCTGGCGCCAGGATTTGGGCCTCTAGGCTCGGCCCGTGAGGCCGGCCCTTGATCGAATTCGGGTTCGGGCGCCGGGGCGGGTCAACCTGATCGGCGACCATACCGACTACACGGGCGGGCTCGCACTTCCCCTGGCGATCGACCGTGAGGTCGTGGTCGACGGCATCGATCAGGAGCGGCCAGAGGTCACCCTGACCTCAGACCAGGACCCGGAGCCGGCGAGCTTCTCCCTACCGGTGTGCTCACTCGACCCGATAGGGCCGGTCTGGGCGAGACGGGTGGCCGCCATCGCCGCAGAGATGGGTCGGGTGCGAGGATTCAGCGGGTCGGTAACCTCGACTGTCCCGATCGGAGCCGGTCTCTCCTCCTCTGGAGCGCTCGGCGTAGGCATCGCCCTGGCGCTGGGCGCGGGCGATTCGCTCACCAGGCTCGAAATCGCCCTCCTCTGCCAAAGGGCACAGGAGGCTGCCACCGGGGTTCCGGCCGGTGTCCTCGACGAGATGGCCTCCCTTCACGGCTTGGCGGGGCATGCCATCCTCCTCGACTGCCACGACATGACCACCGAGGCGGTGCCGCTGCCCGTGGGCGCCCAGATCGTGGTTCGCTACGTTTCCCATCGCACGGTGGCGAGCAGTCCCTACTCCGAGCGGGTCGCCGCCTGCCACGAAGCCGAGACCCGGATCGGCCCGCTCCGATCTGCCTCGGTCGAAGACGTCGCCACCATCGACGACCCGATACTCCGGAAACGGGCACGACACGTGGTTTCGGAGAACCAGAGGGTGCGTGACTGCGCCATCGCCCTCCGAGCGGGTGACATGGAGGAGGCGGGTACTTTGATGACCGCAAGCCACATCAGCTTGCGCGACGACTACGAGGTGTCGACCCCCGAACTCGACGTCGCAGTGGAGTCGCTCAATGACACCCCGGGTGTGCACGGTGCCAGGCTGACCGGGGCGGGATTCGGCGGCTGTGTCATCGCCCTGGCCGAGCCGGGCGCGGTCGGTGAAGGTTGGGTGGTCGAGGCCGTGGACGGGGCGGAGATGGCCGGCGGGGCGATCGAATTATGATCGTCGACCCATGAGCGAGCTCCTCACCGCGGCCGCCGATGCGCTGAGCGTCCCTGAGTCGCTGGTGCAGCGGTCGGCGGCGGCCAGGGCCACGGCGAATGGAACATCGGTCGACGACGTGCTGTCGGCCTGGTCCGGCGGCGCCCCCGCCGCCGGAGCCGCGCCGGCCCCCTCCCCCCCTGCCACCGAGGAGGAGGCGCCGGTCGCGACAGAGCCGGCTACCGAAGCACCAGCTCCACCGCCGGAGCCTGCCGCCCAGCCCGAAGTGGTTGCACCCGCTGCCGCGGTGGTCGTGGCCGAGCCAGAGCCCGAAGTCGTGCTCGAGCCCGTACCTCTCCGCCGCCGGGTCCAAACCGCGATTCGGGTCGGTGCCTGGACCGGCGCAGGTCTGGGGCTCATCGGATTCGTCGTCGCCAGCAACTGGTGGGCCCCCACTGCCACGGTCACGGGCGAGGAGACATTCACCCCGGTCATCCAGGCCAGCTCGAACGGTGTGATCATCGGCGCCGCACTCATCAGCGTGGTCTTCGGGGCGGTCATCGCCTCGCTGTCCCGAGCTGCCGCGTCCTGGGCCAACCCGGGGATGCAGTTGAGCAGCAAGCCCTCATCGACATTCTGGGTCGGGGCTCTGATCGGCGTCGTGCTCGGTGTCGTGGCGGGTGCCGTGCTCACCGGGCTCGGCACACCCGTAGAGGGAGTAGAAGGAGCGGTGCAGCTCCCGGTGCTCCCCACCGTTGCCGTCATGGCCATCGGCGGGGCGTTGCTCGGCGCGCTCACCGCGGCGTTGACCCAGGCCATCGGTGTTCCGGTGGCGGTCCCCGAGGGCGCCGATGAGGAGATCGCCACCGTGCGCACCCGGCTGGGATGGGCTTTTGGCGTCCCCCTGACCGGGCTGCTGCTCCTGTTGCTGCTCGTCCTCCCCTTCGCCTGGACACTGCTCGAGTCCAATCATCTGACTTCTGGGGGGGCCGCCATCGTCGGCATCCTCACCGCGGCGGGCATCCTCGGCTTCGCCTCCCTCGCCGGCACCAAGCCCAACATCAAGCTCTCGTTCGGCGAGGTGATGGTGGCGGTGATCGGGATCGGAACAATCGTGGTGTTCGTCCTGGCGGTGCTGTTCGCCCGCAGCCCGGAGGAGGAGCACGAGGAGCCGGCAGCCGAGCCCGAGGCGGCGGTCGTGCTCGTCATCGGCTGACCTTTCCTCAAATTGGGAGCCAGGGACGCACCATCCGTCACTGACGGTCCTAATTTCGGGAGGGCATGACCTCAGCTGAGACCGGCAGCCCGCGCCAGGTCGGTGGCGTTGATGGCGGAGGACAGGTCGCCCCGGGCGAGTGCGGCCCGGATGTTGCGGGATACCTCGAGGGCGACCTGGATCTGCGCCTCTTTGGTCGAGGCGCCCAGGTGAGGGGTGAGGACCAGGTTGGGTGCGTCGAGCAACGGGCTCTCTGGTGAGATCGGCTCGTGCTCGTAGACATCCAGACCTGCCCCCCCGATCCACTGATCGTGAAGGGCCCGGGCCAGGGCGGCCTCGTCGACCACGCCGCCACGTGACACGTTGATGATGAAGGCGCCCTTCTTCATGCGGCGCAGCGCATCGTCCCCGATCAGGCCCCGGGTCTCGGCGTTGAGAGGGACATGAAGAGTGATGACGTCAGCAGTCTCGATGAGGTGTTCGAGGGAAACCAGATGTGGATGCAGCTCCTCGACCCGGTGCGCGGCCAGATACGGGTCGTAGACGATGACATCCATGCCGAAGGCACGGCAGCGTTGGGCCACCTCCCACCCGATCCTCCCGGCCCCGATGACGCCCAGGGTCTTGCCCCTGAGCTCGACTCCTCTAAGCGCGGACCGCTCCCATCGCCCTTCGCGAATCGAGCGGTCGGCATCCGTCACACGACGGGCGACGGCCAACATGAGCGCCATGGTGAGCTCTGCGGCGGAGATGGTGTTGCCACCAGGTGAGTTCATCACAGCCACACCTCGCTCCGACGCAGCGGGCACGTCGATGTTGTCCACACCGACACCGGCCCGACCCACCACCTTGAGGTCCGGGGCCCCGTCCAGCATCGCAGCATCCACCCTCGTGGCACTCCGGACGACGAGACCAACGGCCGTCTTCAATTCTGAGGTGAAGTCGGGGCTCGAGGAATCCTTGACGATGACCACCTCGAACCTGTCGTCGTCCCGGAGGGGGGCAAGCCCCTTCTTGGAGACCCGGTCGGTTGCCACCACCCGATAGATGGCGGTCACCGCAACACCTCGCCCAGAGCCTCCAGCAGCTCGGCGAGCTTGTCCGGGTCGTGGTCGCCCATGTGGCCGATCCTGATGGTCGTCTCCTTGAGACGCGAGTAACCGCCGCCGATCACCCAGCCCCGCTCCCTCATCTTCGCCACCACGTCGGGGCCGGACACTCCTTCAGGGAGACTGATGCACGTGATAGACGGGGACCGATGCCCCTCTGCGGCGAACACCCCGACGTCGATCCCGCCGGCCCGAGTCATGGCGACCCAGTCGATCGTGGCATCGCGCATGGCGGTGTGACGGGCCCAGCGCTGCTCGATCCCCTCGGCGAGGATCCGATCGAGCTGAGTCTCCAGGGCGTAGAGCAATGAGATGGCCGGGGTGGAAGGAGTCTGGTGGGCCTCCAGCGACTTCATGATGGGGAGAAGATCGAAGTAGTAGCCCTTGTTGCTGGCTTGGCTGGACCGGGAGAGCATTGCCGGTGACGCGACCGCGAACGCCAGACCTGGAGGAAGGGCAAGGGCCTTTTGCGAACCGGTGAGCACGAAATCGAGATCCCATTCGTCTGTTCGCACCTCGGTGCCGGCCACCCCGGTGACCGAGTCGATCAACAGCATGACCCCCTCGTGTCGGCGGGTCACCGAGGCGATCTCCCTCAGATCCTGGAGGGCGCCGGTCGACGTCTCCGAATGGCTGATGGTGACCGCGTCGAAGCCACCCGCTGCCAATCTCTCGTCTAGCTCATCTGGATCGTGGAACCGCCCCCAGTCGACAGCCCAGACCTCGGTGTCGTGCCCGCACGCCAGAGAGATCTCGCTGAACCTCGACGAGAAGGAACCGTTGACCAGGCTGAGCACCCTGCCACCGGCGACGCCGTTTCTCACCGCCGCCTCCATGAGCCCGGTTGCGGAGGAGGTGGAGATGATCACCGGCTGCTCGGTCAAGAACACCTGCTTCAGGCCGGTCTGTAGGCGAGCGAGCAGTTCCTCGATGTCGCGGCCCCGATGCCCGATCATGGGCCGGGTCGGGGCGGCCAGCACGTCCGGGTGCACCTCGGTTGGACCGGGTAGGAAGAAATGCCCTGGCGGTAGGTCGATCGGCATGCTCTCCTCTTGTTCGGTCGGTCGTCCCTACCCGTCGGTCAGGCTCAGTGCGTACCGCACGGTACCCACCAACTCCCAGCCGACGAGAACCGGTTCCCCGGTCCGCTGATGCTCCCGCAGATGCGAAAGCGGAAAGTCGTAGTCACCTTCGGGGCTGGGAGTGAATTCCAACTCGTCGCCCTCGACCAGCACGAAGAACGAAGTGACCTCTTCCAGATCTCCCTCCACCGAGGTGACCAGGCCGCGGGTCGTGCCCGAGGCCTGGCCGCAGGCGATCAAAGCGACGGAGATCAGGACGGTCGCCGTCACCTTCAGGATGCTCGGAGGGTGGACTCGAGGCTCTCCCACTCGCGCTCCTGTCTCGTCCAGCGGAACCAGATGACCGCGATGGTGGACCACAGGAGAAGACCTCCGCCGATCTTCATGATGACGCCTGCGATTGTCTGGTCGGCCACCGCACTGAGGCCGAAGGCCATCGCCGCATCCCCGTACACCGGGTAGATGGGGACCGAGGAGAAGGTCAGGAACGAGGCGGGGATGGTCGGGAGCAGCGACTGTGCGAACAGGTAGAACATCTGCACAGGCGGCGCCAGTCGGGGAACGGCCGGGGTGGGTGAGAAGATCGGCAGCCACATGAGCACCGAGACACCGAACAACCAGGCATGGACGAGGAAGTGCGGCGCTCCCCCGCGCAACATCAGCGCCACCAGATCGGGCCAGTGGATGACGATGAAGGTGGCGTTGAACAGGACGAAGGCCGGGACGGGCCGAGCCAACGGCCTGACGATACGCGCCACCTTGGGATGCCCCAGGGTCACGTCGCCCAGCCATCGGGGCACGCCCCGCAGCAGCAAGGGTGGGACGACCAGGGCGATCACCATGTGCTCCACCATGTGCACCGTGAACAGCGAGACCTCGCCGATGTCGTGGAAAGGCCAGCTCGATACGAGCAGCAGGCCGAGTACACCTCCGAACCACTGCCATCTCTGGCCCCTGGTGGCCGGGGGGGCGTCCGGGGCGAGCAAGCGCCGGAGCCTCCGATCGGCGAACCAATAGCCGAAGATGAGGACGAAGGCCAGAGCCCACGTGTCGTAGTGGGGGTGAAACGCCGGGATCATCAGTGGTCTTATCCCCCGCGGATCGCGATGACCCCGAGCGCGGTGAGCACGATCGTGTAGAGGGCGCTGGCCAGGATGAACCCGCCTGTGAAGAAGCGGCTGAGGGTCGACTTCTCGAATCGAAGATGCATGTACCAGCCGATCACGATCACGAACTTGAGGGCGGCCAGCAAGAGCAGAAGGACCGTGTTGAAGTGCCCCAGGTCGAAGTCGCGGTGGATGTAGTAGATCGCCACCTCGACCGCGGTCAAGACGGCCAGGACAACGGCGATCTTCCAGTACTGGGCCGGGCTCGGATGGTGGATGTGCTCGGGGCTGCTCATGCCGGTGGGACCGAGAGCAGATAGACGACGGTGAAGATCACGATCCAGATGATGTCCACGAAGTGCCAGTAGAGGCCGACCAGCTCCAGGTTCAGCCCCTGTTTGTCACTGAGACCGCCCCGGCGCCGGGAGATGCCCCAGAGTGAGAGCAGCATGATCACCCCGATCGCCACGTGGGTCCCGTGGAAACCGGTCAGGACGTAGAAGGCGGAAGCGGCCGGGTTGGTGCTGAGCTTCATGTCGAAGTTCACGATGAACTCGGTGAACTCGAAGACCTGGCCCCCCAAGAAGATCGCGCCGAGTGCGGCCGTGGCGAACAGCCAGGTGCGGGTCCCGTTGACGTCCTGACGGCTCTGGGCGTTGTGGGCCAGGACCATGGTCAACGAGCTCATCAGCAGCACGAAAGAGCTGACCGAGGTGAAGGGGATGTCGTAGATCTCCGCGGGGTAGACACCGGGGAACCCGGCCCGATTGGAGTAGAGCAGGTAGTTGGATATGAGGGCCCCGAAGAAGAGGAACTCGGAGCTGAGGAAGAGCCACATCCCCAGCTTGCGGTCATCGACCCCGGTCCCCTCGTGCTCGGGATGGGCGTGCTCCAGGGATGCTTCGTGAGTGAGCTCAGTCATCGCTCGACTCCGTCTCTCCCCCCGCGGGCGGAAGCACCGGGTCTGACCCTTCGGGGGAAACGGCCGCCTCCGCGAGCTCGAGCTGGTCATGCTCCGCGAGCCCGCCATCGTCACCGTGTGGCTCCTCGAGCGGCTCCATGGCCCAGCCGATGACGGCGGCCAGGCTGATCACGAGGCCGACCAGGATCAATGCCTTGCCCCAGGGTGTCCGGTGATAGATCACCCCATAGAACATGATGGGCAGGCCCAGTGCGAAGAAGAACGGGAAGTATGAAGGGTTGGGGAGATGGATCGGTGAGACCGGGTTGAGCTGGTCGTGCTCGATGTTGGCCAGCATCTCATCGGCGTGGTCGACCCGCACCGCCCGACCTTCGGTGTCCTCTTCGTACTTGAGATGCCAGAAATGGTCGAGGCTGGTGACCACGGGAGGCACCGCGAAGTTGTACTCGGGAGTCGGGTTGGGGGCCATCCACTCGACGGTTCGGGCGTCCCACGGATCGAGACCCGACTCCTCGCCCCGACGCCGGCTCGTGAACCAGTTGATCATGAAGATGAAGATGGAGAAGGCGATGATGAATGCGCCCACGGTCACCGCGAGGTTCCAGGGCTCCAGGCCGGTCTCGGGCGCGTACTTCCAGGTCCGCCGCACCATCCCCTGCAGGCCCAGCCAGTGCATCGGCCCGAAGGTGAGGTTGAACCCGAGCAGCATCAGCCAGAAATGCGCCTTGCCCAGGCGCTCGTTCATCAGCCGGCCGGTGAGCTTGGGAAACCAGTAGTAGAGGCCACCGAACAGCCCGAACACCGCTCCCCCGAAGATCACGTAGTGGAAGTGAGCGACGATGTAATAGGTGTCCGTCTGCTGCCAGTCGGAGGGGACAACGGCATGGGTGACCCCGGAAAGGCCCCCGATGGTGAACATGGCGACGAAGCCGATGGCGAACAACATCGGCGTGTGGAGGCGAATTCGGCCCATCCACATCGTGCCGAGCCAGTTGAAGATCTTGATCCCGGTGGGGATGGCGATGGTCATCGTGGCCAACCCGAAGGCGGCCTGGGCCACGGGGGTGATCCCGGAGGCGAACATGTGGTGGGCCCAGACACCGAACCCGAGGAACGCGATCGCCGCCCCGGCGAAGACCACCGCCGAGTAACCGAAGAGTGGCTTCCTGGAGAAGGTCGGCAGGATCTCGGAGACGATCCCCATGGCAGGGAGGATCAAGATGTACACCTCGGGATGGCCGAATAGCCAGAACAGGTGCTGCCAGAGGATGGGGTCGCCGCCGGCGTTGGCGGCGAAGAACAAGGAACCGAATTGGCGATCGAAGGTCACCATGAACAGAGCGACCGCGATGATGGGAAGGGAGAAGAGGAGGAGAAACGAGGTGATCGTCGTCATCCAGGCGAACACCGGCATCCGGAGAAGACGCATCCCCTTCGCTCTTAGGTTGAGCACCGTGACCAGGAAGTTCACCGATGAGACCAGAGAGGCCAGGCCGACTATCTGGAGCCCGAGCGCCCAGTAATCCATGGCCGTGCCCGGCGAGTAGAGAGGTCCCGCATTGGGCTGGTAGCCGAACCACCCCCCATCCGGCGAGTCGGCCAGGAAGTTGAAGCTGCCCGGGCCGCCACCCGGGGCCAGGTTGCCATCGACCCCACCGACGCCGTCGACACCGACCGGAGCCATCGAGGTCCCGAAGATGAAGGTGGAATAGAGAAAGATCGCCCCGAAGAAGAAGATCCACCAGGACAGGGCGTTGAGACGGGGGAAGGCGACGTCACGGGCGCCGATCAACAGTGGGAGCAGGTAGTTCATCAGCGCCGAGGACGCCGGCATGACGAACAGAAAGATCATCGTCGTTCCGTGCATCGTGAACAAAGCGTTGTAGGCGCCGGCGGTGAGGAACTCGCCATTGGCCTGGGACAGTTGGATGCGGAGGAGCAGGGCCTCGAGACCGCCGATGATGAAGAAGGTGAAGGCGGCGTAGCCGTACATGATCCCGATCCGCTTGTGATCCACGGTCGTGATCCACGACCACAGTCCCTTCGTCGAACTGGGACGTCGGAAGATGGTGGTGGTGGGCCGTTCGGCGGTGGCGGTCATTCCATGCTCTCCAGCCAGACGATCAGAGCATCGATCTCGGCTTCGGTCAAGGCGAGGTCGGGCATGAAGCTGCCCGGCTTGGTGCTGGGCGGGTCGTCCAGCCACTCCTTCAGTGCATCTCCACGGCTCTGCCCCTCCCCAGGGAGGATGGCGCCGGCGAACACATTGCGAGAGGCGAAATGGGTCAGCTCGGGGCCGTTGAAGGCATCAGTGGCGATGATGTTCGACGCCGAGTCGTCTTCGAAGCGGACGGTGTGACACTGGATGCATTGCTTGTTGAGATAGACCTGATAGCCCTCGTACTCGGGGTCACCCTCCACCGGGAGCGTGGCGCCCGCCTGCTGTGAGGCGAGCCAGGCGTTGTACTCAGCCGGCTCCAGGGCCTGCACCCTGGCCCGCATCAACGAGTGGGACAGACCGCAGAACTCGGCGCAATGGCCCCAATACTCACCAGGCTGGTCGGCCTGGAGCCGTAGCTCGGTGGTCTGCCCGGGCACCAGATAGCGCTTGCCATTGAGCGCCGGGATCCAGAAGTTGTGGAGCACGTCATCGGAGGTCATCCGGGCGCACACCTCCTGCCCGGCCGGGATCACCATCACATTGGCCGTGGTGATCTCGGCATCGGGGTAGTGGTACTCGAACCACCATTGATGGCCGGTCACCTGCACCTCGATGGCATCAGGCCCACATTCGGTCAGATCGAAGACGGCTGCGGTGGTTGGGACGGCGATACCGGCCAGGATCAGGGCCGGGATGATGGTCCAGGCAATCTCCAACTTGGGGCTGCCATGGAGCTGCTTGGCCTCCTTGGACCCGTCGCGATCGCGATAGAGGAAGACAGCGACGAGGATCGCCCCCTGGACGAGCACGAACACGGCCACCGCGATCCAGAACACAGGCCAGAAGAGATTGTCGATCCTCTCGGCGAACGGGCCGGCCGGCTCGAAGGTGGTCAGCGGCTGATCCTCGCTCGATATCAGGGAGCACGCCCCCAGGAGGAGGGTGACGGCGACGAGTGCGCCGAGACGGACCAGGCGTAGACGGGACCGAGCCATCGGCCACGCATCATACGGACTCCCCAAACAGCCGACCAAACTTCGGGTTTCAGACCCTTCCGTGAAGCTTTCTGTGGTTCCTGGCCCGGAAAATCCGTTCACGTCCACGGAAGGTCATTCGGCCACGGCGTCGATGGCGGCGATGAGCTCCTCGTCCGAGGCGGCACCTTCGAAGGCGGCGCTGACCACACCGGCCGAGTCGACCACGAACACCCAGGGCTCGGAGGGGAGGCCCCACTCCTCGGTGGCCGGGACCGCGGTCAGATCCTCCACCGATTCGACCTGGAGGTCATCGTAGATCTCGACGTGGACGAACTCGACGCCTTGGTACTGCGGCCTCAGTGCCTTGACCTGGTCGAGTAGCGGGCCGCAGGCTTGTGATGCGCAGAAGGCCGGTGTGGCGAAGACGATGACCGACGCCCTCCCCGACGTCACGGCGTCCCCGATACTCGACTCGTACATGGCAGGGTCCGGCTCGGGATCGGAGCTGATCACCGACAAATCTGGGAAGTCGGCCGAAGTCCTGGTCTCGGAGGTAGGAGCCTCCTCCCCGGGTTCGATCAAGGGTGGGTCGTCGAAGGCGACGAAGCCGGCCGGGCCGGCGGTGGCCAGGCCCTCGGCGTCGATCGTCGCCTGATAAGTTGCTGCATCGGGGATGTCGACGTGGGCGACGTAGAGGCCACGCACGTCGGGGATCGTCCAGAGGAACTCCATCGGATAGGTCTCTAGTGGTGACCCGTTCTCGTCCCGGATGGTGACCGTGGCCGGGCGGTCCGGCGAGGCGAGAAACTCGCTGGTGTCCGGGTCGATGAGAGCGAAGAGCACTCGCTGCTCACCAAGGCCGATACTCCCGTTGCTCGACGCCACTTGGGCGAAGGGCTCGATCTCGGCCGAGGCGCAGGCACCGAGGGCAAAGACGAGACCCAGGATGACAGGCGTCGATCTTCTCATCGCACCAGGACGTCCAGTGCCACCGAGCCGAACAGCGCCGAGAGATAGACCGTCGACGTGGTGAAGAGCCTCATGGCGTCCTGGGGCCGGCGATAGACCCGCCAGGTGTCCCAGAGGAACCACGCCCCGAGCCCGATGGCCGCCGCCAGGTAGATCCAGCGCATTCCGGCCACCGGCACCAGGAGCAGGCTGATCGCCACCATCAGGCCGGTGTAGAGCAACATCTTGCGCGTGGTCGCCTCCACACCCGCCACCACGGGGAGCATGGGCACCCCGGCCCGCTCGTAGTCCTCCCGGTATCTGATGGCCAGGGCCCAGAAATGCGGTGGGGTCCAATAGAAGACGATGAGAAACAGGACCCAAGCCGGCATGTCGAGCGTCCCGGACACCGCCGCCCAACCGACCAGGGCAGGTGCAGCACCTGCCGCCCCCCCGATCACGATGTTCTGGGCACTCTTGCGTTTCAGGCCAAGGGTGTAGACGAAGACATAGAAGAGGAGGGCGGAGGTCGAGATTGCCGCCGCCAGCAGGTTGGTGGTCACCCACAGCCAGGCGAATCCCGCAATGCCGAGCACGATCCCGAACAAGAGGGCATTGCTCGGGGCTATCACATGCCGGGCCAGGGGCCGGGAGCGGGTCCTTCTCATCAGCTCGTCGATATCCCGGTCGACATAGTTGTTCAGAGCGTTGGCTCCCCCGGCCGACAGCGACCCGCCGATCAGGGTCGCCACCACCGCCCACGTTCCGGGCCATCGCCCCGCGCCGAGGATCATCGAGGGAATGGTGGTGATGAGTAGCAGCTCGATGATCCGAGGCTTGGTCAGGGCGAAGTAGGCACCGATCGTCGACCGGGCCGACCTCGTGGCCGTCACCGTGTCGGTGATCACGGGCACCACCATCTCCTGGCCGTCAGTCGACATCGCTTCCCTCCGCCGCCCTCACGGCTGGCTGCTCGGCGGCCTCCTTGTCGGCAGCGCTGCGCTTCGCCTTCTTCTCCGCCCAGCGCAGGGCGAGGATGGCGAGCACTGCAGGCAGCACGAAGATGCCTATCTCGTCGATGCCCCAATAGTGCGCAAAGATCACGATCAACCCGCCAGGATGAGCAGACCAAGAGTGGTGAGGGCCACCATAAGGAGAAGCATCGCATACTGAGAGCGCACCGCTTCGGTCCCGAAATCGTGCAATGCCCGATCGTGGGCGAGAACCACTCCGAGGAGGTGGCCGGTGACGATCACGGCCACCTGGGCATACCAGACAGGCTCTGCTGCGGTGATGAAGAAGTCGACCTTGCGGTCCGCGGTCCCGAACAGATCCCAGCCAAGACCGAATGGGTCTGAGATTGCTGCGATCAGCTGCTGGCCTTCGAAGACGATCAACGTCAGGTAGTGGGCCACGGCGTAGGCAAGGGCGATCGGGACCAGGGTGTGAGCGAAACGGGCCGCGACCCTCGGCGCGGTCCACGCCCCTCCGACCAGGCGGGCCGCGGCCCATGAGGCGATCCAATAGGCCATTGCGACGGCGAGGACACAGGCGATGAGCAAGAGGGTCTCACCGAGGATGGTCTGCCCGAACTCCCCCATCAGGCCAGTGAAGGACTCGGTACCCGACGCCCCGTCGTAGGTGACGGTTCCGATCGCGGTCACGACAAAGGCGGGGAGACCCGGCCAGGCAGGGAGCACGGTGAGTGCCCGCAGCCAGCCTCGCCAGACCAGCCGCCCGTCAGGGCGACGGCCCAGTGGAGAGATGGCCGATATCAGCCGGTTGTATGGGGTGAAGGCGTCGAAGACCGCCAGACCGGTTTCCCGGCCGGCAAAGGCCATCGCCCCCATCAGGAAGATGCTGTAGGCCAGCGCGGCGGCGCCGAGGGCGACCGGCGAGCCCGAGTCTGGATAAACGAGCTCCAGCCAGGTGAACGCCACGAGCACCACCACGGCCGGCCAAACCCCGAGCCGGTCGAGCAGCCCTGATCGTTCCCCCCATCCCGTCCGGAGCCCCGAGGCCAGCGACCGCCAAGGGTTGATGTCGGTGTACAAGTCACCGATGAAGGCGCCGGCGAACGGGATCACCAACCAGAACACGACCCAAACCAGCACCGGGGCGATGGTGGGCCGGGTCGGGTCGGTCTCCAGGGCAAGAAGAGGCGGGATCAGTTGGCCAATGACCAGAAACAGTCCGATGAGTCCGATCGAAGGGAGTAACCATCCCCGGCTCACGGTGAGCCGGGCGGGCTCATGACGAGGGCCCTCATGGAGTCGTGGCTCGGGCCAGAGGATGGCCAGGGCCACAAAGCTGATGACGAGCACCACACCCGCCCCAACCACGAAAAAGCTCAGCGGGACGGGCAGATCGAGCCGCCCACCGATCCCGTGCGCCATGGCCACCGAGGGCACCGCCAACAGCGCCGCCACCAGCAAGAGGAGGACGCCGAGACGTCTCGCCACATCTCTGATCTCGGCGTCACGCATGCCGGACGAACTGCATCGAGTCAGCAGCCCGAGGCGGTCATCCGGTGACCACCAACTCGAACAACAGCTTGTGGGAACCTTCGATCTCGACTTCGAAGATCCCCGGGACATCGGCCGTGAAGGTCACTTCGACCGGCACACCCGCGGGTGCATCGAAGAACAGGTCGTATCCGTGAACGTGGATCTCGGCGTCTTCATCGGCAGAGAGGACCCAGACCGAGAGCTCGTCTCCGACCGATACCGGTATCTGCTCCGGGCCAGCAACGAAATCCGCCCCGAACGAGACGTCGATCGGCTGTGTCGTGGTCGTCTCCGCCGCCATCGTCGTGGCCGGTGGGGGAACCGTCGTCAGGGTCGCGGCCACATTGGTGGTGGTCGAAGGGAGCGTCTCAGTGGTGGTCACGGCCGCCTGCTCGCCGGCCCCACATGCGGCAAGCACGATGGCGACGGCGGCCAGAATCGACACAGTGGAGCGCATGGCCGAACGCTAGGTATCGCCCACGGCAAATCACGATTCCGGCATAGTCTCCCGGGATGCGATGGCTGAGGAGGATCCTGGTCGGCCTGCTCCTCGTCGTCGTAGCGGTCGGGATCTTCGGTTTCTTCCTGGTGCGCCGCTCCTTCCCTCAGGTCGAGGGCCAGATCGAGGCCGCCGGGCTCGACGGGGTGGTCGAGGTCATCAGGGACGCCGACGGCGTGCCGCACATCTATGCCGGGACGTCACACGACCTCTTCTTTGCCCAGGGTTACGTCCACGCCCAGGACCGCTTCTGGCAGATGGACTTCTGGCGCCATATCGGAGCCGGCAGGCTCTCGGAGATGTTCGGAGACGGCCAGGTCGAGACCGATCTGTTCCTGCGCTCGCTCGATTTCACCGGGATAGCCGAGCAAGAGCTGGCGTTGATGGCGGAAGAGCACCGGGCGATCGTCGTGGCATACGCCGACGGTGTGAACGCCTTCCTGGCGACCCGGAGCCCGTCGCAGATCAGTCTCGAATACGCCATCCTCCCCCTCCAAGCCTCCGGTTACGAGATGGAGCCCTGGAGCCCGGTCAACACCCTCACCTGGGGCAAGGTCATGTCCTGGGACCTCAGCTGGAACATGCTCCAGGAGATCGACCGGGCAACGCTGAGCGGGGCCCTTCCTCCGGACCGGGTCGCCCAGCTCTATCCGACCTACCCCGAGGACCACCCGGTGATCGTGCCCTCGGATCGAACGGCCGCCGCCGGGCGGACGACGCCGGGTCTGCCCGACGGAGCACTCACAGCCCTGGTCTCAGCCGGGGAGAGGGTGCGCGACGCCTGGGGCGTGACCGGAGGCGGATTCGGCGGTATCGGTTCGAACAACTGGGTCGTCGGCGGCTCTCACACCGACTCGGGCCTGCCGGTGCTCGCCAACGATCCCCATCTCGCCATCCAGATGCCGTCTATCTGGTACCAGAACGGGCTTCACTGCGCGGAGAGGTCCGACGCCTGCCCATACCGGCTGGTCGGATTCTCATTCCCCGGCACGCCAGGGGTCGTCATCGGGCACAATGAGCGGATCGCCTGGGGCGTGACCAATCAGGCCGCCGACACTCAGGACCTGTTCATCGAGAGGCTCAACCCTGATGACCCCGCTCAGTACGAGTTCGACGGGGAGTGGCTCGACATGGAGACCCGCGACGAGACGATCGAAGTCGCCGGGGGCGATGACATCGACCACCAGGTGATGGTCACCCATCATGGGCCGGTCATCTCCGAAACCTACTTCGACGAACCGCCGTTCACCGGATCTTCCCTCGACCTGCCGGACGAGTACGCAGTGTCGCTCTCCTGGCAGACCCTCCAGCCTTCCACCTTGGTCGAGGCCATCATCGGAGTCAATCGCGCCACCGGCTACGACGAGTTCCGCACCGCCCTGGCCAAATGGGACATCGCCGGCCAGAACGTCGTCTACGCCGATGTGGATGGAAACATCGCCTACCAGGCCACGGGCGAGCTGCCTGTCCGTGCATCGGGTGATGGGTCCTGGCCGGTGCCGGGATGGACCGGAGAGCACGAGTGGGTTGGAGTGGTGCCCTTCGAGGAGATGCCCTCGATCCTGAACCCCCCAGACGACCACATCAGCACGGCAAACAACCCGGTGGTGGCGCCGGGGGGCCAGCCCTTCTTCTCGGTCGATGCCAATTACGGATATCGGGCGGCGCGCATCGAGGAGATGCTGGCCAACGCCCCGGCGGGCTTCTCGGTCGCGTCGGCGCAGGAGTTGCAGATGGACGGTGCCGACGGCGGGGCGCCGAACCTGATGCCTCACCTCTTGGCAGTCAGGTCGGACGACGAGTCCGTCGACGCCATGCAAGGCGTGATGGAGCCGTGGTCGACAGGGCCCGGCGCCTATGTCGCCAACCCCGACTCGCCTGGGTGTGCCGCCTACCAGGCGACCTGGTCTCACCTGCTGCGACTCACCTTCCAGGACGAGCTTCCCGAGGACTCATGGCCCGATGGGGGCAGCCGCTGGTTCACGGTGGTTGCTGCCCTCGTGGACAGCCCGGACGACCCATTCTGGGACGACGTGCGCACCGAGGTGGTGGAAAACCGCGACATCATCCTCGAGCAGGCCATGATCGCCGCGCATCACGAGTTGAGCGGTCTGCTCGGGGACGATCCCTCGTCGTGGCGCTGGGCCGACCTCCATGTCGCCTCCTTCGAGAACCTGACTTTCGGTCAATCCGGCATCGCCCCGATCGAATGGTTGTTCAACCGGACTGCGCCGGCGAGAGTCGGCGGGAGCGACGACATCGTGAATGCGGTGGGCTTCCATCCTCCCGATGGTTACGGCGTCGACTGGCTGCCCTCGATGCGAATGGTGATCGACCTGGCCGATCTCCCCGCCTCCACTTCGGTCAACTCCACCGGGCAGTCCGGTCACGCCTTCCATCGCCACTACGACGACATGCTCGCCTCCTGGGCAGACGGCACCCATCATCCGTTGCGCTGGGACCGGGAGCAGGTGGAAGACGGTTCGGAGGGCAACCTGGCTCTGATCCCTGCTCCGTAGTGGCGTCACCATCCCTTGGACTGACCCGTCCCAGGCAAGCGGGCGTCTTGACGATAGGGGAAGACCTCGATCAGCTCACCGGATTCGAGACGCTCCTGGATGGCTCGCCAGGCGGTGACCGCAAAGAGATCGGCGTGGTGCTGGAGGAAGACGTCACGGAGATCGGTGGGGAGGCCGAGGAATGCCTGGTGCTCTTCGGGGAACACATCGTCATCCCCCACCGGGAACCATGGATCCGGGCCCCACTCCTCGACCTCGTCCCGGGAGGCTGGCAGTTCACGGAAATTGACCTCGGTCAGGGCGCTCAACTCGTCGTAGTCGTAGAAGACGACACGACCGTGACGGGTCACCCCGAAGTTCTTCGGCAGCAGGTCGCCGGGGAAGATGTTGGTCGAGGCCATGTCCTTGATCGACTGACCGAAATCGATCACCGCATCCGCCGCCGCGGGACCGGCTGCCTCGCGGACATACACATCTAGGGGGACGACCCGCCGCTCGACATAGACATGGCTGATGACCACCGAGTCCCCTTCCAGCCGGACCGTGGCGCTCGCCTCCGTCAGCAACTCGTCGAGCACCTCTGGCGAGAAACGGGATCGGTGGAACTCGAGATGCTGGAAGTCCTGGACGTCCATCAGCCTCCCGGCTCGATCGTGCTGGAAGACCAGCCGGTACTTGCCCATCACCCCCCGCCGGGTGGTCCTCTTGGGTGGGGGAAAGGTGTCCCTGATCACTTTGAACACATCGTCATGACCGGGCATCCCGAAGACGACCATGACCAGCCCTCTCGTCCCCGGCACCGGCTCGAACCTCTCCTCGGTCGATCGTAGATGGCGGAGGAGGTCCCGGTAGAGCTCGGTCTTGCCGTGCTTGTTCTGTCCCACCGCGATGTAGATCTCGGCCAGCCGCTTGCGGGGCATCAACCGTCGGAGAAAGCGCACCAGGTCGTAGGGACGGCCGACATCGACATGGAAGTAAGAGCGCGTGAAGCTGAAGACGATCGACGCCTCGTCCTCAGTGAGCAGGACGGCGTCGACGAAGATCCCGTCGTCCCCGTTGCTCAATGCGATTATCAGCGGGATCCGGTGCGAACCGGCGTAGAGCAGCCCGATGATGTAGGCGGACTGCCCTCGATAGAAGGTCCTGCGCACCATCTCCGCCTTGCCCACGGTGGCCAGGGCGCCCGGCTCGCTGAGACGAGCGGCGATCCTGGCTGCGACCTCCGCCGCATCGGCCTCGAGACGGGCATACGGGACGGAGTGGGCGAAGGCGACGAGGATCTCCTGGACCAGGTCCAGCGTCGAGTCCCGGCGGTCGAAGGTGAGATAGATGGGCTCCCGGGAGGGGATCGGAGGGCTGTCGAAGTCCGAGTCGACGAACTCGATGTGCTCGGCGACACCGACGGTCCTGAACACCCGGCGGGTGACCGAGTTGTAGAACGTCTCGGCTAACTCCCAATCCTGGCGGTCCGAGATGAGGCCGGAGTACACGGCCTTGACGGCTACCCATACCAGGGGGTCATCCGACCGCATTCCGAGGAGGTGGCTGACCGACTCCATGACCCGGTCTACGATCACCGTGTAGAGCCTGAGCCGCTCGATGGCGTCGGCCTGCATGCCAT
>JAICRU010000025.1 GCA_025937235.1 Acidimicrobiia bacterium | reverse complement strand
GGTCGGAGACCGGTAAGAAGCTGATGGACGCCGTCGAGCTGTGGAGCCTCGCCGAGAACCTGGGCTCGGTGGAGTCGCTCATCACCCATCCGGTCACGATGACCCACGCAGCAATCCCCGCCGAGGAGCGGGTGAAGGCCGGCATCACCGACGGGTTGGTCCGGCTCTCTGTAGGTCTGGAGGATGTCGAGGACCTGATCGAGGACCTCGACTCGGCCCTGAACCGGTTCTAGTCAGAGCGGGCACGAACCAATGCGTCACGGGCATACTGGCGGCCTTCGTCGGTGTCGACCGGGCGGTTGACGACCTCGGCTTCGACAACGGTCATGCCTTCCAGCCAGCCGAGGATCTCGGGAACGTCCCAAAGGACCTCCGGGTACTGCGGCCCGCCCCACCCCTCGTCGACGTTGGAGACGTCATGACCGATGAGGAAGAGCTCGCCCCCTGAGGCCAGCCAGTCCCTGGACCGTCGGACCAGTTCCTCGAAATCGGGGGCGGTGAGATGCAGATATGCCATGAGAACCAGGTCGAAGACCGCGTCGGGCATCCAGGTCGTGACATCCGCAACGACGAAGTCGACCGCCTCCGAATGCGAGCGACCGCGCTCGGTGGCGACCTCGGAGAAGTCGACCGCAGTCATCTGCCAGCCGAGCGAGGCGAGCCAGATCGCGTTCCTGCCCTCTCCCGAGGCCACATCGAGACCGCGCCCCGGCGTCGCCCCCTTCAGACGATCGGCAACGAAGAGGTTGGGGGTGACTGACCAGAGGTGGTCATGACTCTGGTACCGCTCATCCCAGCCTTGGGCGTCCACGGCTAGGCGAACTCGATGCCCTGGGCCAAAGGCAGGTCGTCGCCCCAGTTGATCGTGGTCGTCTGCCTTCGCATGTATGCCTTCCACGCATCCGACCCGGCCTCGCGTCCGCCGCCCGTCTCCTTCTCACCTCCGAAGGCGCCGCCGATCTCGGCGCCGGACGTGCCGATGTTGACGTTGGCGATGCCGCAGTCCGATCCGGCGTCGCTGAGGAACCTCTCGGCGTTGCGCAGCGACTCGGTGAAAATCGCCGAGGAGAGGCCTTGGGTCACGCCGTTCTGGATCTCGAGTGCCTCCTCCAGCGTGTCGAACTCGATCACCCAGAGGATCGGGGCGAAGGTCTCCTCCTGAGTTATCGATGCATCCTTGGGGACAACTGCGATCGTGGGCTCGACGAAGAACCCAGGACGATCGATCCGGTTCCCACCGGTCACGATCCTCGCTCCTTGCTCTCGGGCGATGTCGAGCGCGCTCATCATCTGGTCCACGGCGCGCTCACCCACTACCGGGCCCATCAGGGTGCCGGCTTCCAGCGGATCGCCGATGTTGATCTGCTTGTAGGCCTCGGTGAGCCGGCTGACCATCTTGTCCGAGATGGCGCGATGGACGAGGAGGCGGCGGAGGCTGGTGCATCTCTGACCGGCAGTGCCCACCGCCGAGAAGAGAGTGGCCCGAACCGCCAGGTCGAGGTTGGCGTCGTCCATGACGATGACCGCGTTGTTCCCACCGAGCTCGAGGATGGTCCGGCCCATCCGTTGGGCGACGGCCGGCCCCACGATCCTTCCCATGTTGCACGACCCCGTCGCTGAGACGAGGGGGATCCGGGTGTCCTGGTTCATCCGATTGCCAACGGTGGCACCATCACCGACCACGAGGTTGAACACGCCCTCGAATCCACTGCCCGCCATGACCTCCTGGGCGATCCTGGTGACGGCGATGGCACTGAGGGGAGTGCGCTCGGATGGCTTCCACACCACGGTGTCGCCGCACACCGCCGCGATCGCAGCGTTCCATGACCAGACCGCGACCGGGAAGTTGAAGGCGGAGATCACCCCAACGGGCCCCAACGGGTGCCAGTGCTCGTACATGCGGTGGTTGGGGCGCTCCGAAGCCATCGTGTTCCCGTAGAGCTGGCGGGAGAGCCCCACGGCGAAGTCGCAGATGTCGACCATCTCCTGGACCTCACCGATCCCCTCGGGCAGGATCTTCCCCATCTCCAGGGTGACCAGGGCACCCAACGGCTCGATCTTCTCCCGTAGGGCATCGCCGAGGCGGCGCACATACTCGCCCCGCTTCGGTGCGGGGAGGTTGCGCCAATGCTGGAACGCCTCGACAGATGCCTGGGCGACACGGTCGTAGTCGTCCCCTGATGCCATGGCGACGGTGGCCAGGGTTTCCCCGTTGGTCGGGTTGACCACCTCTGCCCGCTCCCCTGTCGCCTCCAGCCAGTCACCGGCGAAGACGCCGCTGTTGTGCTCGGACAACCCGAGTATGTCGAACACCTGTTGCTTGTTCATCGCGCTGCCACCACTTCTATCTCGACCAAGAAGCCGCCGGGTAGCCCTCCCGCCTGAATGGCGGATCGAGCCGGCGGCTCGCTGCCGAAGTACGAGGCATAGACCTCGTTCACCTTGGGGTAATCGGCCATGTCGGCGAGGAAAATCGTCGTCTTCGCGATGTCTGAGTAGTCGAGCCCGAGATCACCCAGGATGGCGCCGATGTTGTCCATGACCTGTCTGGCCTGGACCTCGACGTCGTCGGGCTTCCGATCCCCGGTGACTGGATCCAGGGCCACCTGGCCACTGAGGAAGATCAGCCCCCCGGCCTCGGTGGCGAACGAATAGGGGCCCATCGCCTTCGGGGCAGAGGGCGTCGTCAACACCTTCTTGGACAAACGCGACTCCTGATAGCTGTCAGCCGAGGCTACCCGTGGGCCGGCTCAACACGGAAGTGGTGTCAGGAGAAGCTGTTGCCGCAGCCGCAGGTACGGGAGACGTTGGGGTTGTTGATCGAGAACCCCGCACCCATGAGGCCGTCCTTGTAGTCGAGGGTCGAGCCCTTGACCATCTCGGCGCTCTGCGGATCGACCACGACCCTCACTGCTCCGTATTCCTCGACGATGTCGTTGTCGTCGATCTGACTGTCGAAGAACATCTCGTAGGAGAACCCGCTGCAGCCTCCGGGTCGCACCGCCATTCGCAGCGCGAGACCGGACTCACCCTCTTCGGCGATGAGCTCGCCAATCTTGGCGACGGCGGTGTCGGTGACGTCGACCGTCTTCTCCGGCTTGTTCGACTTGATGTTGAGGATCTGAGTCATTTCCCTGATCTGGTCCCTGATCTGGTGGCCTGTGCCCTCATGTTAACCGCGGGTATGGACTTCTCCATTCCCCTATCCAGGTAGTGGAAATACCATTGGGGGGACATGGTCACCCGTGATGACGTCATCAGAACGCTCGAAGGCGTCCGCGATCCCGAACTGGGCGGGAACATCGTCGAGTTGGGAATGGTCACCGACATCGACATAGCCGGATCATCGGTCGCGGTGGGCATCGCCCTCACCGTGGCCGAATGCCCCTTGCGCAACCAGATCGAGAACGACACAAGGCGACGGGTCGCGGCCATGCCCGGGGTGGACGACGTCGCTGTGCGCACCACCGCGATGACCCGGAAGCAACGGGCCGGTCTCATGTCGGTGGCACGAGCACGCGCTCGGGAATCGGCCGAGCCCACCCAAGTCTCCCCGACCACGAGGGTGATCGCCATCGGGTCGGGTAAGGGTGGCGTGGGCAAGTCGTCGATATCGGTGAATGTGGCGGTCGCCCTGGCGCGGGCCGGCTACCGGGTCGGACTGCTCGACGCCGACATCTGGGGATTCTCCACTCCACGAATGCTGGGGGTCGAAGACCGGCTCGAAGCCGATCCCGAAAGCAAGCTCATCGTTCCGGTGGTGGCACATGGGGTGAAACTGGTCTCGACCGGCCTCATCATCGAGACCGAGGAGACGGCGCTGATGTGGCGTGGCCTGATGCTGTCCAAAGCGCTCGAGCAATTCCTCAAGCAGGTGGAGTGGGGGGATCTCGACTACCTGATCATCGACCTCCCCCCAGGGACCGGTGACATCCAGATGGCGTTGACACGGATGTTGCCCCAGGCGGAGATGGTGGTCGTCACCACACCGCAGCGGGCGGCCCAAAAAGTCGCGGTCAGAGTGGCGGACATGGCTCGTCGATCGCATATGCCCGTCGTCGGGGTCATCGAGAACATGGCCGGCCTGGCATGCGAATGTGGGCGGATCCATGACGTCTTTGGTGAAGGAGGCGGCGCCGACCTGGCCGCCGACCTCGGCGTGCCGCTGATCGGATCCATACCGCTCGACCCCCAGGTGGTGCCCGGGGGCGACCTCGGCATGCCGGTGGTGGCGAGTGAGGCGAGGTCCCCCGCGGCGAATGCGATTCGCGAGATCGGCGATCGACTCGTCGAACTGGTCCCTCCTGCCGAGCTCGAGACCTGCACCGGCCGGATCGCCAAGATCCTCACCGAGCTGGAGGAGATGCCGGCCTGAGGAAGGCCGATCAGCCCTTCGATGCGCCTACGCGATCAGGGAGAAACCGTCTGTCCGGTCATCAGCCGGTAGGCGTACGCCGTGGCGATGATGGTGACCGGGATGGCGACCAGCAGGCCGATTCCGCAGAGGAGGGCCCCGATGATGAAGGCCAGGATCGAGGCGAAGAACAGCCCGACGACCGAACCGAGGTTCCTGTTGACCAGGTCGAAGCTGGCCTTTATGGCGTCGAACGCCGGGAGCCCCTTGTCGATGATGAACTGATAGGTGAATTGGGAGTAGAAGATGAGGATCAATCCGGGGATGATGCAGAGGATCAGGCCGATGGCGGTCCCGATGGCGAGCAGGATCGCGGCCAGCACGATCTGACCGAGGTTCTCAGTGGAGAGGAACGTGTTGAGGTCGATCCTCTCACCCTTGGTGATTTCAAGCGCGCCACGCACCACTGCCGCCTGGATCAGCAGGCTGACCAGAGCGCCGAGGAGGGAGAAGACCAGATATCCGAAGGTGAAGAACATCCCGATGCCGATGTCGTCCGGGTCGGTGATCTCCTCGAAGCCTCCGGCGAAGAGGGCGCCGATCGCGTTCACGACACCGGCGACCACCAGGAAGATCAGCATGGCGATCAATATCGGGCCGAGATACTCCTGGAACTTCTTCCAGCCGTAGTTGAACGCATCACCGACCTGGAAGGGCGCGGCACCGGGTACGGGCGGCGGCGGCGGCGATGGTGGCGCGGGTGGCGGGACAGCGGGCGGCTCGGCCGGGGAAGATGGCGGCGGCTCGGTGGGAGGAGGAGGTGGCGGGTCGACCGGGTCTTCCGATGAGGGGGGGATGGGGGGTTGGGTGGTCATCTCTCGCTCTCCGCTGGCGGGTCGGCGAGAGGGTAACGAGCACGCGGCCGGCGCGCCGTCTGGAACGGGGACGCTCTTCGGAGGACTAGTCACAACGAGTGGGAATCCGAACCGTCCTTTAACCGTCACTCCGCGTGACCGAAGATGCGCCCAGAACGTGCCTCGGTGCGTGGGGTTGGGGGCAGCAGGGAGGCTGAACCGGAAGAGGACCCGCAAGGGTCCTCTTTCGTGTTCGAGCCCCTCAGCAGAGGCTTCTCACCAACGAATACGGATTCACCGCCGCGCCTCCTCCCGGATGCCACTCGAAGTGGAGATGGGGAAGGAATTCGGGTGCGTTCCCCGACGACCCGTTGTAGCCGATCACCTGGCCCTCAGAGACACTCTGGCCCCCGCTGACGTCGGCGAAGCTCTCCAGATGGGCGTAGAAGAAGAGGTCGCCGTTGTTGGCGCGGAGCCAAATGGCGAGACCGCTCAGGTTCCCATTGGTGAGTCGGTCGATCGTGCCCGAGTAGATGGCAACGATCGGGGTGTTCCGGGCCGCGATCATGTCCACCCCCTGGTGAGAGCGACCGCCGGAGCGCGCATCACCCCACGAGTCCGAGAACGAGACCGCCCCGGCGACCGGGCAGGTGCCACCACCCGGGTTCGGTGATGGAGGGGGATCCTCCGGCGGGAGCGTGGTCGGGGTCGGCTCCTCCGGGGGAACGGTGGTCTCGGTCGGAGTGTCGGGCTCTCCCTCTGTGGTCGCCGTCGATCCCGGCACCGTAGTGGTGGTGGTGGCCTGTCGCGCCGCCTCCTCCGCCGCTCGACGGGCCGCCTCCTCGGCGGCACGTCTGGCGGCTTCTTCGGCTGCCTGTTGAGCCACCAGTTGGTCGTAGACCGCCTGTGCCTCGACCAGACGGCCCTGCAGCTCCCCTGCCTGGGCTTCGAGCTCGGCCGTCAACACCCCTTGCTCGGCCGATGCCTCCTCGAGACGCCCTGTTTGCCGGTCGAGCTCCTCACGGAACGACCGAAGCTGGTTGATGACGTCGACGTCGTTGCCGTTGACGTTGCGCAGGTACTCGATTCCTGCGCCGTAGCTCTCACCTGCCGCAGAGAACAACACCTGGATCGAGGCAACCGACGACGACCCCATATACATTTCGACAGCCACCTCTTCGAGCTTCTTCTCGGTCTCGGCGATCCTGGCCCTGGCCACCTCTATCGATGCCCCCAGATCGGAGATCTCCCGCTCCAGGGCGAACTGCCTTCCCCAAGCCTCCTGAACCTCGTCGCCGAGGGCCTGAGCCTCCGACATGATCTGGTCGACCTCTCTCCGGGCACGGTCGACGTCGTCATCGGTGACCTGGGCGAGGGCGGGGAGGGTCAGGGCCATGGCGAACAGGGTCACGAGGGTCCTGGCTGTGCGGCTCATATCGACTCGGTGGGAAGGGCGAAGAGGTCGGGGCCGGCAGAGGCTATCCGGCCCTCCTCGGAGAGCAAGCGCAGATGCGCCCTCACCGACCGGGCGGCGAGGGGGTGGAGCGCGCGATCGACGTCCCTATAGACCACTTCGACGATGTCATCGGTAGAGGCGGCACCCGACCTGATCGCCTCGAGAATCTCCTCGTGACGCTGCCTCCGATGCGCGAGGTACCAGTCGATGACCCGGTCGGGGTCCTCGATGTCCTCGCCGTGACCCGGATGCAGCATCGTGAGGCCTGTGCCGCGCAGCTTCTCTAATGACGCCATGTAGCTGCCCATGTCCTCCACCACGACCGAGGATCCCCCCATTATGTGATCGCCGGTGAAGAGGACGTCGGCGATGCGAAAGCAGAGATGGTCCTCGGCATGACCCGGGGTGTGGACAACATCGATCCTCGAGCCTCCCACGGTCAGGCCGGAGCGCTCGGCCAGCACGAGGTCCGGGTCGAACTCCGGCCCGGGGGCATACCCGAAGGCCGGCACCCCCAGCTCGGCGGCGAGGGGGTTGGCCATTGGAGCGTGATCCGGGTGGGTGTGGGTCACCAGCACCCCGATGGAGATCCGACCTCCGACACGCTCGAGGATCCGGTCCCTGTGGGCAGGGTCGACCGGGCCGGGGTCGATGACCGCCACCTCCCCGTCGTCTTCCAAGAGCCAGGTGTTGGTCCCGGGGCCGGTGTACGGGCCCGGGTTGTTGGCGAGGACGCGCTGGATCCTCATGAATCATCGGGGACGTGGATGGGAACGATGCTGCCGTCCTCCATGCGCCGGGGCGCGATCACAGTCCTTCCGTCCGCCCCCTCGGCGGCGGCGACTGCCTCATCGGCCGTGGCCCGCACGGAGAGCCAACGGAGATGGGAGATGGTGGGTAGGAACATCCGCAGCTCGCCGCGGTCGTGCCCGGCCAGGGCTTCCTTCGGCTCGATCCACAGATGATCGACCAGTTCATCGGGGGCGAGCCGGATCTCGGGGGTCGACTCCACCCGGGCCACATAGAAGCGGGTGTCGAATCTCGACGGGGCTTCCTCGGGGGTCACCCAGCGCGAGACGAGGGTGAGCGCCTCTCCATCGAGGCCGACGCCGGCCCTACGCAGTTCGTCGAACAGCTCGACTCCACGGGCATCGGGGGCGGGGAAGACACCGCGTGTCGTCAGGGCCAGACCTGTCTCTTCGGCCAGCTCTCTGAGGGCAGCGGAGCGGAACTCATGATCGACCCCGCCGCCCTCCACGACCGTGTCCGCCAGTGCAGAGCGATCGACGGGGTCGACCGCACCACCGGGGAACGCGGTGAGCCCGCCGAAGAAGCCGCGGGCATGCCTCCTCACCATGAGCACCTCGATCGACTCTTCGGCGTCCCGGAGCAGCATGACCGTGGCCGAAGGGCGCGCCGGGACCTGAGGCTCCATGGGTGCATCCTACGAAGGTGCTCTGACACCGACCTGGCAGACTTGGCTCGTGTCGAGCACGAACCCGTATCGACAGCTGCCTGCGGTGGACCACCTGGTCGAGTCGTTGGGCGATACCGGTCTCCCCCTCGCCCTGCGTGTCGACTGCGCCCGGACCGCTCTCGACCTGGCCCGATCCGAGATCTCCCGTCGTGGGGAGGGAGACCCCTGGACCATCGCCGCCGACCTGGCAAGAGACATCCGTCGGTCGGCCGGTGCGAAAGTGATCAACGCCAGCGGGGTGCTCCTCCACACCAACCTGGGCCGAGCCCCCCTGTCTGTGGAGGCTGCCACCGCAGCTCTCGACGCCGCCACCAGCTACACCAATCTCGAGCTCGACCTCGACGAAGGCGATCGTGGCGGCCGCGGCGTCTACCTGGCCGCCCTCCTCAGGGCCCTCACCGGCGCCGAGGACGCCCTTGTGGTCAACAACAACGCCGGCGCGGTGCTCCTCGCCCTCGCCACCACCGCCTCCGGCCGGTCGGTGCCGGTCGCCCGGGGCGAATTGATCGAGATCGGTGGCTCCTTCCGCCTGCCCCTGGTCATGGAATCAGGCGGAGCGAGGTTGGTAGAGGTCGGCACGACCAACCGGACCCGGATCGGCGACTTCGCAACGGCCCTCCAGGTCCACGACTGCGGAGCGGTCTTGAAGGTCCACCCGTCCAATTACCGCGTGCAGGGCTTCGTCAGCGAGGTCCCGGTGGGCGAGTTGGCCGCCCTAGCCGCCCAGCGGGGGGTGCCGCTGATCCACGACCTCGGCTCGGGGCTGCTCGACGCCGATGTCCCCTGGCTGGGGGCGAGACCGCCCGAATGGCTCAAGGGAGAGCCCGCGGCCCGCCAGTCACTCGAGGCAGGAGCCGGGCTGGTCACCTTCAGCGGCGACAAGCTGGTTGGAGGGCCTCAGGCGGGGATCATCGTGGGCAGATCCGAGCTCGTGAGCAGACTACGCAGCCATCCCCTGGCCAGGGCTCTTCGGACGGACTCGATGACCGATGCCGCCCTGGCCGTCACGCTGGAGGCCTACGCCGACAAGAATGCACGCCGGATACCCCTGTGGCGTATGGCGATGGCCACCGAGACCGAGCTCGCTTCACGGGTCCGTGCCCTTGCGCAGCGGGTGGGCGGCCGGGTTCGGAGCGGCATGTCGATCATGGGCGCAGGGAGCCTTTCCGGGGTGGGCATACCGACGCCGCAGGTCGTCCTCGAGGGGGAGGATCACCTGCACGGGTGTCTCCTCGACGCGGACCGGCCCATCCTGGCCCGGCGCCAAGAGAAGGATCTCATCCTCGATCCCAGGGCGGTGGCCGAGCAGGACGATCAACACATCGCCGAGATGGTGACCGCTTGCCGCTGATCGGAACCGCGGGCCATGTCGACCACGGCAAGTCCACGCTGGTCGAGGCGCTCACGGGCCAAGACCCCGACCGATGGCTGGAGGAGAAGCGCCGCGGGTTGACGATCGATCTGGGGTTCGCCTGGACAACGCTCGGCTCGGCCGGAGAGGTCTCCTTCGTCGATGTGCCTGGCCATGAGCGCTTCCTGAAGAACATGCTGGCCGGCATCGAGGCGATCGACGTCGCCCTGTTCGTGGTCGCCGCCGACGAAGGATGGATGCCTCAATCGGAGGAACACCTCGCCGTGCTGGACCTGCTCGGGGTCGAATCAGGCGTGGTGGCCCTCACCAAGACCGACGCCGTGGACGATGAGACGATCGGCCTCGCCCAAATGGAGATCGCCGACCAGCTGGCCGGCACCACACTCGAATCGGCCCCCATCCTGCCGGTATCGGCGCGTAGCGGCCGAGGGCTCCCCGAGCTGAGGGCCGCCCTGTCCGAACGCGCCGCGGCCGCCCACCATCCGGGAAACCGGCCGCGTCTTTGGATCGACCGGGCATTCTCGGTGGCGGGCTCGGGCACCGTGGTCACGGGAACCCTCACCGAAGGCCCGATCAACATCGGTGACGAGCTGGAGCTGTTGCCGGCGCGGCGGCGAGGGCGGGTGCGAGGGCTGCAGAGCCATGAGACCCCCATAGAAGAGGCTCGGCCCGGCCGTCGGCTTGCCGTCGCCATCGCCGGCATCGAGAGATCGCAGGCCTTTAGGGGGACGATGCTGGGCTTACCCGGGCAGTGGGATCTCAGCGACAGGTTCACCGCTGTGATCCGCACCGCCAGATACGTGGATGCGTTGAGC
The DNA here is from genome assembly GCA_025937235.1 of Acidimicrobiia bacterium. Classification (GTDB taxonomy): domain Bacteria; phylum Actinomycetota; class Acidimicrobiia; order Spongiisociales; family ZC4RG35; genus JARDZU01. Next base: position 26,590 of record JAICRU010000025.1, on the reverse strand, counting down.
ACGAAGGGCGCTTTCCATGTCCACCTCGGGAGTGGCGCCCACCCGGCCATCATCAAGCGGCTCGAGGCCGAGCACGCCCTGATCACAGTTGGCAGGCCCCTCCCGATCAGGACCGGTGATCGGTTCATCCTCAGGGAGTCGGGACGCCGGCAGGTCGTGGCAGGTGGCCTCGTCCTCGATCCCGCTCCTGGGCGGCCCTCACAAGCGATCAGATCTGCCGCCACGATCGACCCCAAGGCAGGCCGCGACGTCATAGCCACCAGGCTGCTCGGGATCCGGGGCGTCGATGACGTGAATCGCCTGGCCGCGCACAGCGGAGGGGGCTATCCCAGTCAGGCGGCGGTGACCGGAGGCGTCGCAGTCGACCCGGAAAGATTCGGGGAGCTTCTTGCACGGGCTGAGCGACTGGTCGCCGAGCATCAGGACCTACATCCACTCCGCCCCGGCCTGCCCTTGGCCACCCTGGCCTTCGAACTGGGATCGACCCCTGAGCTGACCGGTCTGCTGGTCGAGGAGAGCACCCTGCTGAAACGAACGGGGCCCGATGTGACCTCGACTCGGCACCAACAGGGCCTGGATGCGGAGGCCGAGGCGAGCTGGGCCAGAGCCGAAGCGAGACTGAAGAGCGGGTTGGCGGTGCCCGCAGCCGACGACCTGGGGCTGGACCGGGAGCTCCTGCACCGATTGGTCCGGGACGGGCGTCTGATCCGGATCTCCGATGACCTGGTGTTTCTTCCCGAGCAGATCGAGGCGATCCGGGTCCATCTCACCGCGATGACATCGCCTTTCACGGTGGCAGAGTTCCGGGATCGCAGCGGGCTGTCGAGGAAATACGCGATTCCCATACTGGAGTGGGCGGATAGAGAAGGGCTCACCAGCCGGCGAGGCGATCAACGCCACCTGCGGTGAGCCCGTTTCTCCGGCTGCCTTTGGTCATCCGACCAAGGGCATGCTCCTTCTCTCTGTTTCGGTGAGACCTCCCCAGATACCAAAAGGCTCCCGGATCTGGAGGGCATGTGTGGTGCAGGGCATCCGCACCGGACAAACTCCACAGATCGCTTTTGCCTTCATCTCTCTGCGCTCCCGCTCCTCTTTGCGCTCGAATGTCGAAGGCGGAAAGAAGAGATACGCATGGGCCCCCCTACAGAGGGCGTCCAGCTGCCAATCGTCCATTCCGGACAAATGACTCCTCCCTTGTCTGGCGACAATCGGCGCGAACCTACTCAGGGGGATGCCCGGCGGCAAGGAAGAAATGGCGATTCAGGGATCTGTTTTCGCGCTCCGTTCCGTCGGCTCCACTTCGAGGAACATCCCGTCGACACCGGCGACCTTGATTTGCGATCCAGCTACCAGGCCCGCCTCACGGTGGGCGGTCGCCCGCCACCGTGCGCCGTTGATCTCGACAATGCCGTCGGGGTCGAAGCGGTCGAGTGCGACACCGGTCTCCCCGATTAGCCCATCACGCCCGATCGTGCCGGTAGAGAACCGCGCCCGCTGCACCGTCGGCATGGCGAGCATGAAGAAGAAGAGGACGGAAAGGACCGATGGGAGGACCAGGTACCACCTCGGGTCGATCTGGTCGGAACCGTCCACATAGAACACTCCGGCCACCTGGAGCATCACCGCCCCGAGCAAGGTGAGGGCGAGCACCCCGCCCTTCTGATAGGCCGCAGTGAGCAAGGCCCATCCCACGATGGCCAGGCCGAGCGCCCAGGGCTTCATCGGCAGGTTGACGATCCCCCAGCCGGCCAGGAGCAGGGAGAGGGCGGCAACACCGGCCGCCACACCCGGCCCGATGGCGAAGAACTCGAATGAGGCGATGGCTAGCCCGACGACCAGGAAGAAGAAGGCCGCCTCCGGGGTGGCGGCCAGACGCCAGAACCTGGTCCCGATGCCGGGCTGGCGAAAAGTGACTGTCTTCAGGGTCACCCCATCCTCGAACGGCTGCAGTGTCTCCACGGTGACCGGACCCCCCGAGGTCTGGAAGCTCGCTCCCTCCAGGCCCTGGAGGTACTGGCGGATCGACGGATAGAGGACCAGACCGGTCTCCTCCGCCGTCATCGCCTGCCCCTCACCCATTGGCTCGCCGGCGATGGTGGGCGTCAGGTCCATCGTTGAGCCGGCCGAGATCGAAGCCTGCTCCATATCTAGGACTATCTGCCCGATTCCCCCGTTGGCCCGGGCGGGGGCGGGGCCGACCCAGGCCGCCACCGGCAATGGCGAAGAGTCGAGCGTCTCCCGCAGTCGGGCCAGGGCCACACCGTCGAGGACGGCAGGAGAGTCGATCTGGAGCACGGCCAGCACCTGACCCCGTTCGGCGGCCTCGACGATCGAGGCGCTCATGAAGTCCAGGGCCGAGCTGTCGAGGGGGCCACTGACATCGATCACGTCGATCCCGGGCTCGGCCTCCGTCTCCCCGGTGCAGGCTACGACGAGCAAGATCAGAGTGGCGATGACGATGACGCGGGCCACCACGACGAGGTTAGGAGTGGGACCGGGCAAGAAGTCGGCGGGCGGACACATCACTACCCTGACCCCCCGGATGCCGTCTGCCCTGCTCATCGCCGATGTCCCCTGGGTCGTCAACGACACCCGTGCCTCGCTCTCTCTGGGTGACTGGAGCATCGAGGTCCTCGACGACCCGGTTCAGTCGTCGGCCAGGGTCGAAGAGATGGACCCTGACGTCGTCATCGTCGACCTACAGGTGGGGAGCATGGGTGGGATGGCAGTGGTGCGTGACATCAGGGCCAGCATCGTTCCTGACCAGATGCCACGACTGGTCATCCTGCTCGACCGTGAGGTCGACGGGTTCCTCGCCAAGCGAGCCGGTGCCGATGCCTGGGTGGTCAAGCCGTTCACCGATCACGAGCTTCGCCTCGCCCTCGGCGCCCCTGCCGCTGCCCCTGGTTAAACGAAGCGACCGCGGGTAAGGTGGCCGGGCCGCACATCAGTTGGCCGATCCGGCCATGCGATGAGGCCGGATCGTGATTGCGAGAGGAGGAGACCTTGTTGCCTCGCAGATCACCGTTCGTCATCACCCGACGAGAGTTCCTGTACCTGAGCGGAGCGGCGGCCCTGACCGCAGCCTGTGGCACCGGGGGCAGCGCCACCACCACCACCGTTCCCACCACACTTGCCGGCACCGGCGCGGGCACCACAGCCGCCCCGGTGGAGGGCGGGCCGGAGGTGTCCTTCGTCGAACCGGCCGAGCAGCTGAGCGGGGAGCTGAAGATCCTCTTGTGGAGTCACTTCGTCCCGGCCCATGACTCGTGGTTTGACCCCTTCGCCCAGGAGTGGGGCGAGATGGTGGGGGTGGATGTGACCGTGGACCACATCGCAGTCGCCGACGTGCCCGCCGCCATCGCCTCCGAGATCCAATCGGGCCAGCCAGAGCACGATCTCATGCAATACATCGCGGTCCTCAGCCAGCACGAGCCATCGGTCGTCGACATGGCCGACGTCGTCCAGGAGGCGGAGAACCGTTACGGCACCATGCTCGACCTGACACGGCGGTCTTCGTTCAACCCCAATACCGAGAAGTACTACGCCTACGCCCCATCCTGGGTGCCCGATCCGGGCGACTACCGGCGGTCTCTGTGGGAGGCCGTGGGGTTCCCCGATGGTCCGGCCAGCTACGACGACTTGCTTCAGGGCGGGTCCGAGATCTTCTCATCCGAGGGGGTCCAGCTCGGGATCGGCATGTCACAGGAGATCGACTCCAACATGGCGCTGCGGGGCCTGCTCTGGTCGTTCGGCGCCGGCATCCAGGACGAGAACGAAAACGTGATCATCAACTCAGACGCCACCATCGCCGCGATCGAGTACATGAACGAGCTGTTCGCCGGTGCCATGACCCCGGAGGTGTTCGCCTGGAACGCGGCATCGAACAACCAGGGTCTCAACTCGGGCGAGCTGAGCTACATACTCAACTCGATCTCCGCCTACCGCACTGCACAGGACGAGGGTCTCGAGGTGGCCGATGATATCTTCTTCACCCCCGCCCTTGCCGGCCCGGAGACGGCACTAGTGGCGTCCCACGTCATGTACAACTGGATCGTCCCCGATGCGCCGGACGTCAACGTGGCGGCGGCGAAGGAGTTCTTGTTGCACTACACCGAGAACCTCGCCCCGGTGGCGTGGAACTCCAAGCTGTATGACTTCCCTGCGTTCCCGGACCGGGTTCCCGATCTGACCGGGTGGATCGACAGCGACCCGTTCGGGTCCAACCCGGCGGACAAGTTGAAGGTCCTCAACACCTCTCTGGACTGGGCCACCAACATCGGTCACCCGGGCCCAGCCAACCCGGCCGTGGGTCAGATATTCGGGGAGTCGATCATCCCGGTGATGTTCGCCGAGGCGGCTCAGGGCGCCAAGAGCCCGCAACAGGCAGTGGAGGACGCAGAGGCCCAGATCAATGCCATTTTCGACGACTGGCGGGGACAGGGTCTGGTCGGCGGCGGGTGACCCCCACTCGGCGATCGTGGCAGTAGTAGAGGTCCGCGACCTGCGGAAGGAGTTCGGGGAGGTTGTCGCCGTCGACGGTGTCGACCTTCGCTCCGAGGAGGGCGAGTTTCTCGTCCTCCTCGGGCCGTCGGGATGTGGCAAGACCACCCTGCTCCGGATGATCGCCGGGCTGGAGCAGCCCACCGAGGGAGAGATCCGGATCGGCGGTGAGGACGTGAGCCGGTTGCCCCCCCGGGCCCGCCGCATTGCGATGGTGTTCCAGTCCTACGCCCTCTATCCACATATGACGGTGGCCAACAACATCGCCTTCCCCCTCAAGGCTCAGGGTATGGATCCCGAGGCGAGGAACGAGAAGGTCGAGTGGGCAGCCGGCTTGTTCGGCATCGAGGGTCTCCTCCAGCGCCGTCCCCGCCAGCTCTCCGGAGGCGAACGGCAGAGGGTGGCCCTGGCCCGGGCCCTGGTCAGGGAGCCGACGGTCTTCCTCCTCGACGAGCCCCTGTCGAACCTCGATGCCAAGCTCCGCGCCGCGGCGCGCGACGACCTGATGGAGTTCCAGCGCCGTATCGGGATCACGACGATCTACGTCACCCACGACCAGGTCGAGGCGATGGGCATGGGAGACCGCATCGCGGTGATGGATCACGGGAGGATCCGTCAGCTGGGAACCCCGGAGGAGGTCTATCACCATCCGGCCGACGTGTTCGTCGCCCAGTTCCTCGGCTCCCCGCCCATGAACTTGCTGGAGACTCCCGGTTTTCTCTTCGGTTTTCGACCCGAGCAGTTCCTTCCCGAGGGCGTGGCCGCCGACGAGGGCACCCGGGTCCCTTTCACTTTCCACGTCAACCGGATCGAGTACCTCGGCTCGGAGCGCTTCCTCTACGGCTTCATCCGGGAGTACGACGAGACCCGTGTCATCGCCATGCTCCCAGCCACCGTGACTCTTCCCATCTCGATAGACCAGGATCACAAGTTCTCGGTGGCCAAGGACCAACTCCGGTTCTTCGACTACGACGACGGCGCCAAGATCGCCCCACAGCCCCTGATGAGATGACACTGTGAGATGACGTCCACCACCCGGCAACCGCGTTACCTGGGGGACAACCCTCGGTTCCTGGCCGGCCTGTTCATGTCGCCGGCCGTCATCTACATCATCGCCCTGGTCGGGTTCCCGTTCGTTCTGGCCATCATCTACGCCTTCACGGATATCAGCACCGGCAACCCTGACCTGGAGTTCGTCGGATTGGCCACATTCCGCAGAGTGCTGGCCGATCCCGTGTTCCGCGATTCCCTTTGGAACACGTTCCTCTTCGCGGTGGTGGCCAACGTGCTGGTGGTGATCCTGGCCACCGCCCTGGCCGAGATCCTGATCCGGGACTTCAAGGGCAAATGGCTGGTGCGATTCCTGGTGCTGCTCCCGTGGGTCGCCCCGGTCTCACTGGCCACGATCACCTGGCTGTGGACCCTGGACTCGATCTTCTCCCCAATCGACTGGCTCCTCCGGCAGGCGGGCCTGATCACAGAGAACATGTACTGGCTGGGCCGGCCCGGCACCGCGATGACGTCGGTTATCGCGGTGCAGGCCTGGCGGATCGTGCCTCTCGCGGCCGTGATCGTCCTCGCCGGCCTCATCGCCATCCCCAAGGACATCACCGACGCGGTCGCCGTCGACGGGGCCGGGTTCTGGCGGCGGATGTTCCAGGTCACCATCCCCCTGCTGGCACCGATCATCGCCGTGGCGGTCTTGTTCGGTGTCATCCTCACCATCTCAGACATGAGCGTCGTCTACGTGCTGACCCGGGGCGGCCCCACCAACTCGACCCAGGTCCTGTCGACCTGGGCCTTCATCAAGGGGATCGAAGGCGGTGCGCTGGCCCAGGGAGCAGCGGTGGCCCTGTTCCTGCTTCCGGTGCTGATCGGGATCACCGCCGTGGTGCTGCGCCTCGCCCGACGCCGCGAGGTGTTGTGAGGTGACAGAGAGCACCACTTGGGCCGGCACCGACGTCGCCGCCCTGCAGCGCCAGGCCGACCGCAGACATCGTTGGGGGAGGTTCGGGCTCTATGCCGGGGCGATCCTCTTCGCGTTCCTGGCCGCCTTCCCCTTCAGTTGGGCGCTGATCAGCATGTTCAAGGAGTCCAACGACCTCTACGTAAAGGAGAACAACCCATTCTGGTTCAACGAGAGCCCGACGCTGGAGCATCTTCGTCTCTTGTTCCTCGAGACCAACTACCTCACCTTCATCAGGAACACCGTGCTGGTGGGGCTGGCGGTGACCGCCATAACTCTCGCCGTCTCACTGCCCGCGGCCTATGCCTTGGCCCGACTCCGGCTGCGCTGGGGGGAGCGGATGGGGATCGCCATCTTCCTCGTCTACCTGATCCCGCCCACCCTGCTCTTCATCCCGATGACCCGGGTCATCACCAGCCTCGGCCTCCAGGAATCGCTGCTCTCCCTGATCCTCGTCTACCCCACCATCACCATCCCGATCTCATCGTGGCTGTTGATGGGGTTCTTCAAGGGAATCCCGATGGACATCGAGGAGCAGGCGATGGTCGATGGCCACAGCCGGATGGGGGCGATCGCCCGTGTGGTGCTCCCCTTGATGTTCCCCGGGATCATCGCAGTGGTCGTGTTTGCCTTCACCCTGGCCTCCCACGAGTTCATCTATGCCCTCGCCTTCAACAAGTCGTCGGCGGTCAAGACCATCGCCACCGGTGTCCCTACCGAGCTGGTTCGAGGCGATGTCTTCTTCTGGCAGTCGCTCCAAGGCGCGGTGATCATGATCGCGGTTCCGATCGCTCTCCTCTTCAACGCCTTCCTCGACCGCTTCATCAGTGGCTTCACGATGGGTGCGGTCAAGGGCTGACGAGACCGGCCCGCTCCAAGAACCCTCGCACCGTCGCGGTCAGCTGCACACCGGAGGACAACCCCGGATCGTTGTGATCCATCCCCTCCATCTCCACGATCTCCTTGGGGGCCGACGCCGCCTCGAACACCCGCCGGCTCAGGGCGGGCGGGACGATCGAGTCCGAGGTTCCCAGGACGACCAGGATCGGGACCGCGATGGTCGCGATCTGGTCTTCGATGGGATATCGATCGCGGATCAGGAACGAGGGGACCAGCGGGTAATGGACCCGGGCCATGTCGCCCAAGGAGGTGAAGGGCGAGCGAAGGACGAGGGCATCGGGTGGGAGCCGGGCCGCCAGCCCGGTGGCCACGCCCCCACCCAGCGATTCTCCGAAGAACACGACCGGGAGTGGGGAATCGGAGACGATCTCGGCCAGGGTTTCCGCATCGGTGCCGAGGCCCTCCTCGGTGGGGCTGCCTGCGGTTCCCCCGTAGCCCCGGTAGTCGAACAGAACCACCTCCATACCCTCGACCGCCAGGTTGCGGGCCAGCGGGAGACGGTCAGCCTTGTTGCCGGCGTTCCCGTTGAACACCAACACCCTCGCCACCGGCTCGCCCTCCGCCGGCACCAGCCAGACCTGATGAACGATCCCATCCAGTGTCTCCGCCGTCCTGATCTCCACGTCGTCTGGAGCCGTGGGCACTCCACGGTCGGGGAGATAGACGATCTGGCGCTGGGCGAGCCAAAGCCCCGCGGTGATCAACGCCAATGCCCCGGCCATCCAGGTCAATGCCGTCAGCACCCTCAGGATTCGGGCTCGCACATCGGTAACAAGCATGCCAGCCGGGCGTTATGGTCGCCCCAGCGGTCGACGAAGGAGATGACATGACTCTCGATGTGGAGCAGACGACGATCACCGAACCGGTGGCCGGCTCCGACGTGCCTGTCCAACTCATGTACGTCGAGACCTGGGACGGCCTGTACACCGCGATCGGGCTCCGGGTCCCCTCGGGGGAAGGACCTCATCCGGTGGTCCTGCTCGCATCTGGCAATGGCGGCGGAGGGATGCCCTGGGTCCGCCAGGCGGTGGCCGAGCGGGGCTACATCATGGAGCGTCTCCTCGAGGCGGGGTATGCCTGCGCCTGGCTTCGCTACCGGACCGAAGTCGAGCTCGGGTATGACCTCGGCGGGCCGCTGATCCGGGGAGGGCGACAGGGTCGTGAGCTCTTCAATCGCTCCCCTCTCGAGTACGAGGACGAGATCGCAGTGGTCGAGTTCCTCAAGACCAGGCCCGAGATCGACCCCGATCGGGTGGCCCTGATCGGCATGAGCCACGGCGGGGAGATGGTGCTGAAGCTCACCTCAGACTACGACGGTGTGGCGGTGGCTGTCGCATCCGAGCCCGCCTCACACGAGTTCCTCTCCCTGACCCCGGACAACACCGCCTTCGTCGATCCGGAGACGGGTCTGCGCAACATCGAGGAGATGCAGATGACCGAGATCGAGAAGGTGAGATCCCGAATCGACGAAGCCAAGGCCAGGGAGCGGATCTCCACCATCAACACCCCGATCCTGGTGATGGGTCGGGAGGAGGACCATCTGCAGGGGATATTCCGCACCACCTACGACCTGCTGGCCGAAGAGGGCAAAGACGTGGAGTGGGTCTCGTGGGACCACCCGGTCCATGGCTTCATCTACCCGGAGAGGGGCCCCGATGGCCGGTACGTCGTCGACGAGGTTCAGACCGCAGCCATCGACGGCATCATCGAGTACTTGGATCGGCATCTGAAGGAGTGATCCAACCGGGATGGGCCGTCGGTTGCCTCCTGTACCATGCCGCTGTTGCGTGACACGGGGCGGGCATATATCGTGCAAGATCAGCCCAGCAAACGATTGCGAAGCCAGCGGAGGCACGAGATGACGGGGCAGCGGGGCGACGGAAGCGTGACATACTGGCCATCGTGACCAGGCTTCGCTTCGTTCGGGTAGGGATCGGGATCGACCACGGGCGAGCTCGATGATCGTCAGTGCGAGCACGACTCAGGAGCAAGCAACCCGCCCTCTGGTGGCATCGGTTCGGGACCTTCGGGTCCACTTCGAGTCCAAGGCCGGCGTGGTCCACGCCGTCGACGGCATCACCTTCGAGATCCGGGACGGCGAGACCCTGGGGCTGGTGGGCGAAACGGGTTGTGGCAAGAGCGTGACGGCCCGTTCGTTCATCAGGCTCGTCCCCAGCCCGCCCGGGATCTACGCCGGCGGTGAGATCGACTTCTGGTCGAACGAGGCACGTCAGGCTCAGGACGGGCCCATCGACCTCCTCGAGATCTCGGACAAGGACATGCTGAAGATCCGGGGCGACCGAATCGCGATGATCTTCCAGGACCCGGGCAAGGCCCTCAACCCGGCCCTGTCGATCCGGAGTCAGATCGCCGAGGTCTTCTACCAGCACCGGTCCGAGGAGATCCTGGGATCAGTGGGGCCCAACGTGCCACGCATCGTCCGCAGGGCCGCCCAACAGAAGTCAAACAGCGTCGAGCGCCTGCTTCTCAGGTTCCCGCCGTTTCGGTCGAAGGTGGCCAAGCTGAGGGCGACCGTCGACGATCTCGTCGCCCAGGCTCTCACCGAGACCCAGATCGCCAATCCCCGCAAGATCATGGACAGCTATCCGCACGAGCTGTCCGGTGGCATGAAGCAGCGGGTCCTGATCGCTCAGGCGCTCGCCTGCAATCCCGACCTGCTCATCGCCGATGAGCCCACTACGGCCCTCGACGTCACCATCCAGGCACGGATCCTCGAGCTGATCGCCGAATTGCAGGCCCGTCTCGAGACCTCCGTCCTCTACATCAGCCACGACCTCTCCCTGGTCAAGGAGATCTGCGATCGGGTGGCGGTCATGTACGCAGGGCGAATAGTGGAGACCGGCACGACGGAAGAAGTCTTCGCCAACCCGAGGCACCCGTACACGAGGGGCCTGATGGCGGCGGTGCCCTCTGCCACGCACCAGCGCGGTCAGCTGGCCGCGATCATCGGCAATGTGCCCGAGCTGGTCGAGCCGCCCCCATCGTGCCATTTCCACACCCGATGCCCGTATGCGGTGGAGGTCTGCCGTAGCATCGACCCTGACACGCTTTCGGTGGGCTCGTCTCACACCGTTGCCTGCTTCGCATACGAGTCACGCGACCTGGGCATGCCGCTCCCCACCCTGGACTGGTGATGGGATGACGTCCTCGATCACCGGGCTCGGTACTCAGGAGAAGGCCACGGCGGGGCGCGCCGTCATCTCGCTTCGGGGAGTGGAGAAGCATTTCCCCATCAAGGAAGGCGCGATGCAACGAGTGGTGGGGCACGTGCGTGCCGTCGACGGGGTGACTTTCGACATCCGCCCCGGGGAGACGGTCGGCCTGGTCGGGGAATCGGGCTGTGGCAAGACCACCCTCGGCCGCTGCATCAGCGGGCTGGTGCCTCCCAGCGGGGGAAAGATCTATTTCAGGCTCACCGACGCAGACGCGGCCACCCTCGACCAGATCGAAGCCACGCCCGAGGACCGACGCACCAAGGACCAGCTGGCCCAACTGCAGCGGATCGACACCGATCATCGCATCGACCAGCTGGGGGGGAAGGCATTTCGCGCCTATCGCCGCAACTGCCAGGTGGTCTTCCAGGACTCGTTCAGCTCACTCAACCCCAGGCAGCTCGTTAAAGACACCGTCGGCCGCCCGCTGCGCATCTGGAAAGAGGCATCGGGCCAGGAGCTGACCGAAAAGGTGGTCTCCCTGCTGGAGAGCGTGGGCCTGGGCCGTCAGCATCTCTATCGCTACCCGCATCAGTTCTCCGGGGGGCAGAGACAACGCATCTCGATCGCTCGGGCCCTGGCCCTCGATCCGGAGTTCATCGTGCTCGACGAGCCGACCAGCGCACTCGACGTGTCGGTCCAGGCGCAGATACTCAACTTGTTGCACGAGCTGCAACAGGAACGCGGCCTCACCTACATGTTCATCAGCCACGATCTGGGGGTGGTGAGGCTGATGAGCGATCGCATCGCGGTCATGTATCTGGGCAAGGTCGCCGAGCAGGGCACCGCCACCGAGCTATTCGAGGATCCCCGCCATCCCTACACCGAGGCCTTGCTGGCCGCCAATCCGGACATCAACGCCGAGACCTCCGAGATGAGGGGTCTGCGAGGCGCCGTCCCCGACCCGGCCAACCCCCCAGAGGGCTGCCGCTTCCACACCCGCTGTCCCGTGGCCACTCCCATCTGCGGGTGGGAGGTTGACGACGCGGTGGCATGGCTGGGGACGCACGAGACGATCCTGGCCGGGCTGACCGACGTCGAGCGCCGCTCCAACTTCGACGCGACCCTGGCCTTCGGGGACGAGGCGGCGGCGGCAGCCGTGGCTCAACAGGTCAGGAATGGTGACATCCCCGAGTCGATGAAGGCCGCGATGGAGGGCTTCTCGACGAGCGGGAACAAGGTCACCCTGACCTTCAAACCGGTGGGCCCGGTCGAACTCGAGGATGTGGGCGATGGCCATCTCACCGCCTGTGTGCTCCATACCTCTCAGCGCGACAGGATTTGAGCTCTCAGCCCTGCAGGGCAGACATGAGTAGCCGCAGCGCGGCGAAACCGAGCAGTGCCAGCACGATCAGCTCGAAGGCACGCTGATCCAGTCGTCGGCCGACACGAATCCCGACCGCGGTCATCACCAGCACGGGCAGTATCGCCAGCAACGCCTGCACCGTCCGTTCTTCGGTGAAGGCTCCCAGGACGACCAAAGTGACCAGCTGGATGAGCCCGAAGATCTGGAATGTCAGGCTCAACATGTAGATGAGTGACGACCTGGACATGCGGAGACTGTGCAAATAGGTCGTTATCAGCGGGCCGGCGGTGCCGGTGGCGCCGAGGAGGCCGCCCCCCACCAGCCCCATCGGCGCGGCCAGCCGTCGTGCAGTCCCCGGTTGCAGGCCGAACTCCGGGTCTGCCACATAGCGCCAGATGTAGAGGGCGATCACGACGGCTATGACCACAGACAGCACCCTGTCGTCGAGCTCGGTGAGGAGATAGGTGCCGGCAATGGTGGCGAAGGTGCCCACGACCAGGAACGGGATCATGACGAAACCGGTCCCTCTGGCCCCTGCTCGGTGCTCCCAGAGCAGCCAGCCGTTCGAGACCATGTTGGCCAGCGACAGGACCACGACCGCGTGCTCGACACTGGTGAAACCGGCGATGAAGGGCACCGCCAGGAGCGGTCCACCCATCCCGGCCACCCCCTTGACCAGATAGGCCACCGAGATCACGACCAGAATGAGGATCAGCTCGCCGCTCATGAGGCATCGCCGGTCCGTCCGGGGCCAGTGCGCCGCGTATCAGTCAGATCTACTCCGACGGCGGGGTGAGATCCGGCGGGTTGAGGCCGATGGCGCGGAGCATTCCCAGTTCGTCCCCGAAGTACCAGGCCTCGCTGATCAACCCGTCCTCGACGTGCCAGAGCCCCACCTCGACCACGTCGATGTGACGGCCGGTGGCCGGGATGCCATAGAGCGAGCCGGTATGGGTGCCGACGACCCTGAAGATGCCCCAAACCTTGTCACCCTTGGCCGTCAGCTCGATGAGGATGTTCTGCCGGTCACGCATCGATTCATCGTCCATGCCTCCGGGGCCGTCGTGCTCCCAGAGCTCACCGATATGGGTGAAGCCGGCCCGGTGACGTCTGAAGTCGGGAGCCAGGTAGGGGGCTCGCTCCGATACCTTCGCCGCCCGATAGGCGGCCACAACGGCCAGGGCCTCGGCTTCCTGGTCGGTGCACGTGCACTCTTGGCTCCCGAAGAGGGATATGTGTGGGTGTTCGATCATCAGAGCTCCACGATCGGCCGCACCGCCTCACGTGACTCGAGAGCTGCCAAGGCCTCGGTCACCGAGTCGAGCGGGTAGACATGCGTGATCAGAGGGCCGAGGTCGACCTTTCCCGAGCGCATCAGCGCGATCATCGCCGGGTAGGCGTTGGGGCTGGACCGGATGCCCATGAGATCGATCTCGTCCAGGGTGAGCCGATCGATGTCGATCGATGACATCTCGCCACCGGTCAGCCCGAGGAGGGCGATCCGACCCCCTCGCCGGACGGCGCCGATGGCCTGAGCCGGCACACCCGGGTTGCCGCTGCAGTCGAGGACATAGTCCACCCCCCGGCCTCCGCTGCGGTCCCGTATGCCGGCCACCGGGTCCTCTTTCTCGTAGTCCACGACGTCGTCGCACCCCATCCGGCCGGCCAACCTGAGCCTGCTCCCCCGGCCCACCATGAGGGTTAGGGCGGCTCCCGACGCTGACGCCACCGCCGCGGCGAGGAGCCCGAGCAGACCGGGGCCGAAGATCGCCACGCTGGAGCCGGGCAGGAACTCGACCCGGCGCAGCGCGTGCACCGTCAGGGAGCCCTGGTTCACCAGCGCCCCCTCCAGCGGGCTGACCGTGTCGGGCAACCTGTGCAGCATCTGGGCGGGCCGCACTGCGTACTCGGAGAGTGCACCCGGGGCGGTGTGCCCGTACAACCTGTAACCCGGTGTGCCCGCCTTCTCGCAGAGGTTGTAGCGACCCCGCCGGCACATCGGGCAACGGCCACAGCCGACGTGATTCTCGGCCACCACCTGGTCGCCGGGTCGCAGGTCCAGATCCTCGAGGCCGTCACCCAGGGCCACCACCTCTCCCGACCACTCGTGACCCATGACGAAGGGAAGGGATGGCGGCCAGCCACGAGCCTGGAACGCCCCGTGGACCATCTTGAGGTCGGTCCCACAGAGACCACAGGCTCTCACGCGGAGGAGAACCTCCCCTACTGCCGGCTCGGGGACGTCGACCTCCTCGACCGCCAGGTCGTTCCATCCCCGGAGGACGGCGGCTCGCATCTTGGTCATCCGCCGTCCTCGGATCGGCGCTCACCAAGTGCCTTCCAGACCTCCTCCACCGACCCGGCGATATGCTCTGCCACCGAGTCGATTATCTCCCGGGCACGCTCCTCGGTCACCGACGTGGGGGTGCCATACCAACCACTCGACGCGACCTCTCTGAAGTCCCTCATCACCGGGTAGACGTCGCGTCGACGAAAAAGGGCGTGACCGTCGGCCCCCTGGTCCACCGGATCACCCCCGGCCAGCTCGGAGAGCCTGACCAGCGACGGCTCATGAGCCAGGACCGCGGCGGTCTCCATCGACCCGGCATGGGTGAACTCCATCTCGTCGGGGAAGAGACCATTGGTGACCACATGGGCCTCGGCCACGATCACCCGCACCGGGTGATCGGACTGCACCCGGTCGGCGGCGACACGGATGGCGGGCGTGTTCCCCTCGTGCCAGTTGACGACCACGACTCTCTCCACGCCGGCAGCCGAGAGCCCGGCGCACACATCGAGCATCAGCGAGGTCAGTGTCGCCGGCGTGATGGTGAGCGAACCGGGCCAGGGGAGGTGATAAGGGGCGACGCCCACGGCCGTGAGCGGCAAGACCGGGGCATCGAGCCTCGCACCGACCCGGAGGGCTATGGCCAATGCGGCGAAGGCGTCCGTACCGAGGGGGAGATGGGCCCCGTGTTGCTCGATGCTCCCGGTGACCAGCACCGCAGTTCCCCGGCCGAGCGCCTCCTGGGCCTGGGGTTGGGTCATGTTGGCGAGAAGTAGACGATCCAAGGTCAACTGGCTGTCACCCTCCTGGCTCGACATCTGCGAACCGCCACCGTCCCCGGCTCGCCGGATCTGCGCAAACGGTTGTTCAGAGGGTAACCCCCGAAGACACGCCCTGTCAGGTCGTCAGGGCGGCGGTGGATCCCCTCACGATCAGCTCCGGGGTGACGAGGTGGGTCTCGGGTGGCCGCGCCGGATCGGCGATGGTCTCCAGCAGCAGCCGCGCCACGCGCCCTCCCAGCTCGTACTGGGAGATGCGCACCGTGGTCAGCGATGGCGAGAACCTGTCGCTGTATGGCATGTCGTTGAAACCGACCACAGAGACGTCTTGGGGGCAGGAGCGGCCACTTTCCCGTATGGCATCGATCGCACCGAGGGCGAGACGATCGTTGGCGGCGAGGACTGCAGTGGTCTCCGGCCGCTCCTCCAAGAGCTCACGGGTCACGCGATGCCCTTCCTCCTCGGTGTGACGACGGGCGAGCCGATGGCTTCCGGTGAGCCCTCGGGCCCGGAGGAGGCTCTCGAAGGCGGCGAGACGGTTGACCGTCGAGGACACGGCCTCCGGGCCCCCGACGTGGACGATGTTGCGATGGCCGAGGGCCAAGAGGTGCTCCACAGCCATCCGGGTGCCGGCATGGTCGTCGGGGAGAACCGCGCTCACAGGCGGGAAGTCGGCGCCGCGATTGAACAAGACCACCGGGATGCCCTGGGCCACGATCCCGGCCAGCACCGGATCGTCCTCGCGCGCCACCCCGTACATGAGCCCGTCGGCCTGCACCCCGAGCATCGCCGCAACTTGTGACTCGGCGTGCGCCGGGTCGTCGTCGGTGCTGGCCAGTATCAGCGAGTAGCCACCGGCATAGAGGACGTCCCCGGCCCCCCGGGTGATCCCCGCCTGATACAGGTTCCCCACGTCGGGGACCACCATCCCGACCACCAGGGTGCGTCCGGTGCGAAGGGCTCGCGCGATGGTGTTGTGCCGGTATCCGAGCCGAATGGCGACATCCCGTATCCGCTCTTCGGTGTCCTGGGTGATGCGCCCGGCCGCCGCCTGACCGCTGAGGACTCTCGACACCGTCGACACGTGGACGCCGGCCTCCCTGGCCACGTCGCGCAGCGTTGGCGCCCTTGACCCACGTGTCTCGTCGCCGGCCCCCGAAGAGCTCATGTCGCGAGAGTAAGGCGTGACTGCGCGGCTGTCCCCGGGGACCGCTGTCACGACATCGAACTACCCATGGTGTCGGGAAGGAATTGCCATGAGAGGACGGCGGGTACGACCAGCACCATGGCGACGAAAGCGAAGGCCGCGGTCCGCCCCACCGTCTGGAACAAGGCACTCACCACGACCGGTCCTGCGATCAGTCCGAGGTCACCTACGAAGCGAAACCGGCCGAGTTGAGTGCCGACCCGGGACGACTCGGTGATGTCGCCGAGAATGGTGGCCGCAACGGGCACGGCGAAGCTGGCCAGGGACATGATGACTATGGCCGACAACCAGGAGGCAACGCTCGGCTCGAGGGCGAGAAGAGCGACCCCGGCCGCTTGCACCATCAGCCCGGGCACCAGAGCCGCCTTGCGCGAGACGCGATCCGACAGCATCCCACCCACGATCGTGCCCGCGAACCGCGCAATTCCCCCCAAGCCCAGGGCCAGCCCGATCGCAGCGGTGCCCAATCCGAGGTCCTCGGCGCCGATCAGTGGCACGAGCGTCTGGGGGACCGCTCCCAGGGTGAGGAATACAGCGAACGACACACTCTGGAGAACCATCACGGAGACCAAGCGGGGTGACCGGGCGCCCACGGGATCAGACTCGTCTCCCCACCCTGGGGCGATGACCAGACCCGATCTCCCGGGCTTTGCCACGAACAGGACGAGGGCTGTCACCAGCGCCATCGCGCTCCCCGCGAACATCGCCGCACGCCAGCCGCCGGCAGAGGCGAGCACACCGGCCACGGCGGGCCCCAACGCCTGCCCCCCGAGGAGCGCGGCGGAGAAGACGGCCATAGAGGTGCCACGGTGACTGTCCCCGCCGACATTCGAGAAGAACGTCATCCCGGTGGCATTGGTCGTCGATGAGGAGACACCGAGCGCGAAAGCGCCGATGTAGATGGTGAGCGCCGCCACGGAGACTCCGATGACGAGACTGCCGACGGCCACCCCCGCGGCGGACAAGCCGATCAGGCTCCGAGCCCTGACCCGGTCGGCGAAGTGACCGCCGGGGAGATCTGCGACCAGCCGCCCGACGGCGAAGATGGTCGTCACCAACCCGAGCTGGAAAGTGGTCATGGCCAGCTCCCTCCCGAACTCGGGGAGGAGGGCGACCCGGAAGAACGCAATCGCGGTGAGGGTCAGCACTGCGCTCGATACGAGTCCAGGCTCTCTGAGCCCTCCGCTGACCCGGAGCTGGTGCAGATAGCCTCGCATCCCTGAGGGAGGGATCCTACGAACGATTGTGGAGTGAGAGATCGCCGGCGGACCGGGATGAAAACGCGCAGATGCGGTCCACCTGCACGGAGCCGACCTCAGCTGTTGGGGGCCGGTGCCTCAACGTCCTTCGGTGCGAGGGTCGAGGACGTCCCGGAGACCGTCCCCGACCAGGTTGAAGGAGAGAGCCCAGAGGAAGACCATGAGGCCGGGGAAGGTGGAGGTCCACCACCGTCCGGCGACGATGTCTGCTTGCCCCTCGCTGACCAGTGTTCCCCACTCGGCTTGGCCGGCGACGGCAAGCCCGATGAAGGCGAGGGTGGCCCCGAGGAGGACGGCATGGCCCATGTCGAGGGTGGCCTGCACCGCCACCGGGGTGAAGGAATTGGGCAGGATCTCCCTCCGGATTATGCCGAACCTGGAGGCCCCGATGACACGTGCCGCGTCGACATAGTCCTCCTCCCGAACCTGGAGGATCTGGCTTCGGATGATTCGGGCATAGCGCGCCCACATGATCACGGCGAGGGCCACCACGATGTTGGCGAACGAGGGACCGAGGACAGCGGCTATCGCGAGCGGGAAGACGAGGGTCGGGATCGAGAGAAAGACGTCCACGATCCTCATCAGGAAGGCATCGACCTTGCCCCCGACGATCCCGGCCGTGCATCCAACGATCAAACCCAGGAAAACGGCTCCGGCCACGACGTACAAGGAGAGTTGCAGCGAGAGCCGGGCACCCCACACGATCCCGTAGAGGACGTCCCCGCCCAGGCGGGTGGTGCCGAGGGGATGGCCCTCGGTCCCCGGCGGCACCGCCACCGCGCTCAGGTCTCTGGGCATCTGATAGGCGCCGCGGGGATTCACGTCGACGATGAACGGTGCGAAGATGGCCATGCCGAGGAGAAGGACGATGATGACGGCTCCCAAGGCGGTGCTGCCCCGGCTGAACACCTCCTTGGCGGTCCCCAGGAGACGCCGGGTCTTCACCTTGGCCGGCGTGTCCCGGATCACCACTGCGGCGTTCTCGGCCCGTACTGCGTGGAAGAGCACGGCTAGGACTTCCTCAACACGACACGACGGTCGAGATACCCATACATGACATCGACCAGCATGTTGATCGTCACGAAGAGGATGCTGGTGAAGATGACGAAGGCGAGGGTGGTGCCCTGGTCACCACTGAGGACCGAGCTCGCCATCCAACTGCCCAGACCGGGCCAGCCGAAGATCGTCTCCACCACAACCGTCCCTTCGAACATGATCCCGATCGAGAGCCCGATCACGGTGATGGTGGGGATGAATGCGTTGCGCCGGGCATGACGGCGGACCACGAGATTCTCGGGCAGACCACGGGCCCGGGCGGCATCGACGTAGTCCTTGCCCATCTCCTCGAGGAGGGATGAGCGCATCATCCTGGTGACGATGCCGACCGCGGCGTAGCCGAGGGTCAGGGCGGGGAGGACCAGATGCCAGAGGGCATCCTTGAGAGCATTCAGGTTCCCGGCCAGGATCGCATCGATGGTATAGAAGTTGGTCGGGTGGGGGATGCTGGCCCAAATGTCGGGATCGGACCTCCCGTGGGGGAACCAGCCCAGATAGGACCAGAAGATGATCAGGAGGACGATTCCCAGCCAGAATGTGGGCATGCTCGCCCCGCCCACGGCGACCACACCGGCGACCTGGTCTCCGACGCGATTGCGACGCCGTGCCGCGAACGTTCCTAGACCGACCCCCAAGGCCACCGCCCAGACGGCGGCGAAGGCCCCCAGCTCGAACGATGCGGGGATCCTCTGTCGGAAGACGTCGACCACCGGCGCGGCAGCCACGGCCGACCAGCCCAGATCGCCCCGCACCACCCCGCCCAACCAGGCCAGGTACTGCATTGGGAGCGGCTCATCGAGGTTGAACCGCTCCTCGAGGGCAGCGATCTCCTCGTCGGTCATCCCCGGCTCAAGATAGGGGCCGATGGGCGTGCCACCGATACGGGTGAGCGCGAAGACCAGGATGCTCACCATGATGATGACGAGGGGAAGCCCCAAGAGACGTCGCCCTATGTACCTGTGCACCAGTCAAGCTCCCTGCGGCGAGTCTAGGTCACCGCACCCGGCAGTCACCCTGACCCCACCGGGGTAGTCGAGGCGATATCGGGATCTGGGACGGTGGTTACCTCACTTGTCGTATATGGCCCAGTACTGCGACGGCCGCGGCCACATCGGGTTCTCTATGTGGCCGGTCACCCAGTCACCAGAGGCGGAGGGTGCTCCTTCGTTGGCCGGCATGATCCACATCGCCTCTTCGTAGAGGACGCTCTGGATCTCGGAGAGGATGTCGAGGCGTTCCTGCTCGTCGAGCGCGGTGCGGGCCGAGTTGATCAGTTCGTCTACCGCGCCTGCATCGGAGTACCCGTCCACGAAGCTGTTAACGGCCCCGTACCTGCCGTCTGAGATCGCGCTGTCGAAGAGATAGGCGTCCGGGGTGCTGTATTGCGAGCTGGTGTAAGACCACATCCCGGTCGGGAGCGGGTCACTCGCCAGCACCTCGTCGAACTGCGCCTCGGGCACGGCCAGGACGTTGACGTGGAAGTTGGGGTTTAGAGCCTCGACGCTGTCCTTGAGGGTCAGCGCCGCCCCGGTGAACCCTTCATGGGTCTGGTCGCTGTAGATCGAGACCGTGAATCCCTCTTCCCAGTAACCGGCCTCGGTGAACAGCTGCTCGGCCATGGCCGGGTCGGTCTCGTAGATCGGGGCAGCGGGGTCGTAGCCATACATCTCCACTGGGAGGACGAAGCTGTTCCGCCCGCCAAGGCCACCCAGGATCCCGTCGATATAGCCCTGGTAGTCGAAGGCATAGTTGAACGCCTGCCGGATACGGACGTCCTGGAAGAAATCGAGCGGGATGGTGTCTCCTTCAGGGAGGGCGCCTTCGGCGATGTTCATGTTCATCCCGATCTGGAGGACCTGCAGGTCGAGGATGTCGGTGTTGACCACGGCATGTTCGATCCCCTCGAAGGACGGAACGTCGGTGGGGCTGATGTCGACGATGTCGAACTCCCTGGCCTGGAGACCTGTGGCCGGCGAGTCGACGATGAGCTCCCAGCGCACAGGCAGGTGGGCCGGCTCGCCCCAGTAGTCGGTATTGATGTCGAAGCTCATGCGGTCGGCACGTTCCCAACTGGTCAGCGTGTAAGGGCCGGTGCCCACCATGTTCTGGGCCATGTACTCGTTGGGTTGCCCGGCTGCGATGCCACCATTTTCCTCCACCGCGTCCTGGCTGACCACTGACGCCACGGGGTGGGCGGCGAGGAATGCGAGGAACGAGGCATCGACCTGACTCAGGGTGACCTCGAACGTGAGGTCGTCCACCACCGTCGTCTCAGCCACGTTCTCGAAGAGCGGCGCCTGGCCCTCGGGCAGGTTCATCTCCACCACCCGGTCCCAGGAGTACTTGACGTCTTCGGCGGTCATCTCGGTCCCGTCCGAGAACACGACGCCCTCCCGGAGGGGGAAGGTGTAGGTGAGCCCATCCTCGGAGATGAGGCCGTTGTCGGGGCTGGGGACCTCGGTGGCCAGCGACGGGACCACAGCGCCGTCTTCGGGGGCGAGGGCCACAAGCCGGTCGTATACATTGAGGATCACGTTCATGCCGACGTCATTGCCATTGACGGCGGCTGGGTCCAGGTTGAAGACGTCGTCGTTCACCGTGGCGATGAGCACATCGGGGTTGGGCACATCACCTGTCGCCTCACCCCCGGTGGTAGCGGTGGTGTCTTCGGTGCCGCCAGTGCTACAAGCGGCGACGACCAGCGTCAGGACGGCCAGCAGGGCCAATGTCCTCATCGCAAACGGATTTCGTCCCATGATTCCTCCTCATGCAGGGCTAAACGCCATGGCCAGCCCAATCGTTTGCACGCTAAACCGGGGCCTGGTCGACTGTCAACCGATTGGGCGGTGACACGGCCCCGCCCTCCCCCGGGTGACGGCCCGCCCCCGCCGGGTTATGGTCCCCCGCCATCGCCTGACCGAGGTATCCCCCATGGACCCCAGCGTGACCCTGTACCCCACCTTCAGCGACCAGGAGGTGAGTCGGCGTGACGATCTGGTCCGCTCCTTCCTCGACGACCATGACCTGGATGGCCTTGTCATCTTCGGGTGGTCGGCCCAGAACCGGGCGGCCCAGGCGGACGTCTACTACCTGTCCGGGTACATGGGGATGCGTGACAATTATGTCGTCTTCCCGGGCGAGGGCGAGCCCACCCTCTTCGCCCAGAGCTACAACCACGTGCCAAACGCAGCCGAAGTCTCCTTCCTCGATGACGTGAGATGGGGCGGGGTCGACAACGGGCGAACGGTTGGCGAGGAGCTGCTCCGACGTGGGCTGGGGAAGGTCGGTGTGGTCGGCTGGATGCCGTACCAGCATTACGGATCCATGCGTAACGCTGCCGGGGACATGGTCAGCTTCCAGGACGTGACCCCGCGCTTTCGTCGAATCAGGCTCAAGAAGAGCCCCGAGGAGCTGGAGTGGCTGAGAAGGGGGGCAGCCTTCACCGACGCTGCCCTCGCCGGGTTGAGAGATGCCCTCGAGCCGGGGGTCAAGGAATTCCAGTTGGCCGAAGCGATCGAGACCGCCTATCTCGGAGATGGTGGGCTGACCGGCTTCTATTACCTGGCTTCCACCCCGATGAGCGCCCCTACCCGCTCGGTGCCCGCCCAGGTCCTCTCCATCCGGGAGATAGCGGCTGGAGACGTCGTTTCGTGTGAGATCAGCATCTCCTACGCCGGCTACGCCGGGCAGGGTCTGCGCACCTTCGCGGTCTCGGCGGAGCCGACGCCCCAGGTCGCCGAGCTGCACGTTGTCGCCCTCGACGTCTACCACACGGTGGCTGCGGCCATCCGCCCCGGCTCCACCATCGAGGATGTCTGGGATGCATCGGACGCCATCGCCGACCACGGGTTCAGCATCAGGGATGGCCTGGTGCATGGCTTCGGGATCGGGCTGCTCCCACCCTCGATCCGAACCCGGGCCACCACGCACGGCGTGGACGACGACTGGGTTTTCGACGCCGGAGAGACGATCGTCATCCAGCCGAACGTGATCACGACGGACGAGACGGTCGGGGTCCAGGTTGGTGAGCTCTGTGTGGTGACCGCCGAAGGCGCTCGCTCCCTGCACTCCTTCCCGATGGAGCTGATCAGGACGGGCTGAACGGATGGTGGCGACTCTCCTGCTTCACTGCGTTCACCTCCGGCACCACGGCTCCGATCCCCACCGCCTCGGCCAGTTCGAGGAGATGTGACGCCACGATGAGATCCTGGACACCAGTGCCGACCGATTTGAAGAGGGTGATCTCCTCGTCGTTCTGACGGCCTTTCGCTTTGCCCGAGACGACGTCGCTCAGTTCTCTTGCCTTCGTCGGCTCCCAGCCGTGGCCCGTCACGGCCCGGTGGGCATCTCCGGCTTCATCGAGCACCAGATCGACTGAGTCACACACCACTCTGTCGAAGGAACCGAAGGCCCCGGGGTCGACCTCCACTCGATCGAGGCTGGCCGGGCCCACCGAGTTCACGTGCATCCCGGGCCGGAGGTGGGTGGCGAACAGAATGGGGGAGATGGCGTTGGTGGCCAGGGTAACCATCGTGGCTCCGTCCACCGCCTCTTCCAGCGAGGCGGAGGAGACGAGTCTTCCTGATGTGAGCGTTCCCATCTCGATCACGAACGCCGAGCGGTTCTCCGGGGTGCGGGCGAATACACGGGTCTCGGCAGCGGGCCGGACCAGCTCGAGGGCCTGCAGTTGGCCGCGCGCAATGGGGCCCGTTCCCACGATCGCCGCAACCTCTACGTCCCTGATGGCGAGGTGGTCGGTAGCGACTGCCGATACGGCGCCGGTGCGCAGGTTGGTGACTTGGAGACCATCCACGATCCCCATGGGCTCACCGGTGCTCAGACGATGGACATAGATCGTGTATCGCATGCCCACGCCAGTGGTCCTGTGGAGCACCTTGAGGCCGAGCAGGTCCTTGGGGACGACGTACCCGGGCAAGGCACGGAGCCATCCCCGAGGATGGCTCAGGTCGATCCGGCCGAATCCGACCGCTCCTTCCTCGGCCTGGATCGTGAAGAGCTCACGGACGGAACCGAGCACCGCGTCGTTGTCGATCAGCCGACTGACCGCCGCGGCGTCGAGGACCCTCACCGCGCTCAGGCCGGGTTGCGACCCGCGAAGAAGTCGGCAAACGGCTCATCCACCGACGTGATCCCGGCTTTCCTCGCCCCCTCGGCCGAGGTCTTCATCTGCCCGTCGGACAGCTTCATCGCAGGCTGTCGGATCGGCCCGCCGTTGTAGCCGTTGAGCCAGGCCTGGAACTTCCACAGGTACCGGTGGACGAGGTTGGCGCCGCCCGAGCTCATGGTTGCCGAGCGCGCATTCCGGGCGGGCTGGATGCGCCAGTACTCCTCCATGGCTTGCTCGGTATCACCGGCGTGGAGCAGCTGGAGGAGGCGGGGAGCATAAGCCCCGTAGTACTCGTAGTTGCTGGTGCCCATCCACTGCATGCCGAACAGGTCGACCCACAGGGGAGCGTTGAACTCCATCGGATCGGAGAGCAGGACATCCGCATTCTGGAGCCGTCGGAACGTCTCGTAGGTGTTGACGGTCTGCTGACGGCCTACCTCGTACTTCACCGCGACGAGGGTGTCCACCTTGGTCAATCGCTCGAGAACATCTGCGGGGAAGCCGCGCACGTCGAGGCGTCTCAGGTTGGAGTGCTCGACTACGAAGAGGACGACGGCGAGGTCGGTCGCCTCACAGATCTCCACCGTGTAGTCCTCGACCTGTTGGGGAGAGGTCGGATAGAAGCTGTTGGGGTGGCCGAGCAACATCCCGTCCACTCCCAAGGCGCGGGCGTCGGTCGCCATCGTGACAATCTGCTCCGGGGTGTCGAAGGCGCCCTGGAGCAGAAAGCGCTGACGCCCAGCCGACTCATCCACCGCGATCTCCATGAATCGACGCATCTCGTCGAGCGTGGTCCCTGCCTCAGAGACGAGCAGGGCGCCCCAGAACCCGAGCTCGATGTTGCGACGCACATCGTGTCTGATGGCTTCCTCGTTCAACGATCTCAGGTCTGATGTGTAGGAGGGGATGATGACATTGCAGGCCCCGTGAAACGTCTCCCTCGCCCAGCCCTTCGCCTCTGCTCGGCTGTACTCGTGCTGCATCGGGACCTGCGAGCTCCTCAGAGACGGAGGCGACAGGCTAGCTCTGGTCCACCTCGACTGCGCAAACGTGTGTGCTGGTAGCGTCGCGGGCAGACGACCAAGCAGGAGGCACCCGAGGATGGCTTCGCTCACCCCGGCCAAGGAGACCGCTTTCGAGAAGGTGAGAGGGCTGTGGATCGCCATACCCACTCCGTTCTCGGCCACCGGCGAGATCGACGAAGGCCTCCTCCGCAAGTCAGTCGACTACTACATCGAAGGCCTGGGGGTGGACGGCATCTTCTGCGGCGGTGTCATGGGCGAGTTCTGGTCGATGACGCTCGAGGAGAGGGCTCGCTGTCATGAGCTCGTCGTCGGGGCGGCGGCGGGCCGGGTCCCGGTCATGGCCCATGTAGGTCATCACGTGTACACCGAGGCGGCGGCACTAAGCCACCACGCCGAGGAGATCGGGGCCGATTTCGTCGTTGCCATCAACCCCTATTTCCCGATCAAGCCCTCCGACGACATCGTGCGTGCCTGGTACCGGCGCCTCACTGCCGAGTCATCGGTGCCGTTCTTCCTCTTCAACACCTCGTACTCGGGGTATGCACTCAGCCCGGACCTGATCGAGGAGCTCAGCGAGCTCGAAACGGTGTGCGGGATCAAGAACCCGAAGCCGATGGAGCATCTCCTCGAAGTGCAGGAGCGGGTGGGCGACCGCATCGTCGTGTGCGACGCCAATGAGGAGGATTGGCTCGGTCTCCACCTCGACCATGGATTCCCGTCCCTGATGTCGACGCCGGCCCTGGCCATGTACCAGACGCCCCGGCACCGGCCGATTCACGACTACACGCGTCTGGCAGACGAAGGAGACCTGGACATGGCCTGGGAGCTGCAGTCGACCCTCGGCGAGGAGCGGCGTGCCTTCGAGAAGTGGATGCGCGACCAATGGCTGACTCGGGGAGAGGGAGCGATCCCGATCGCCGAGTTGAAGACTTGGCTCTCCCTCATGGGTCTTCCCCAGGGCCAGGTCCGACCCCCGCTCATCCCCCTCAACGCGGAGAGGGTGGAGGAACTCAGCGCCGATCTGGACGCTCTCGGCCTTCTCGACTCGGTGCCCGCATGAGACCGGGTGAGATCGATTTCGCAGAGGCGGCGGGAAAGCTGCACACCGAGATCTTCGGCAAGGTGGCCAACACTCCCTGGTATGGCGATGCGGTGTACGACCGCTTCTCCGACGCCGAGTACCGACGCAGGTTCGACGCCACTCAGGAGAAGATGCGGCGCACGGGGCTCGACGTCCTCATCGCCTCCGGCGGGCCCAACCACTGGAGCTGGGGCGGCGGTATGCGCTGGCTGAGCAATCACTGGGAGTGGCACGGCATGTCGGCATATGTGGTGGTCCCCCCAGAAGGCGAGCCGGTCCTCGTCTGTGGCCCGGGCGGAGCTCACAAGGAGGCGGTGCGCCGGGTCACCCCCCTCGAGGACGTCCGTCATTCGAGGTGGGGGCACTCCGGTGAGGTGATCGTGGAGCTGATCCAGGAGTGGGGGCTGGCGAACGGCACGATCGGGATCTCCAACGTCGACCCGGTGTACGGCCACCACCTCCCCGTCGACGAGTGGGAGCGGCTGAGGGAAGGGCTGCCCGAGGCGACGCTGGAGCGGGTCGGTGACTTCTTCCACGAGCTCGTCCATGTGAAGAGCGACGAGGAGATCGAGTGCGTGCGCAAGGCCGGCAAGCTGATGGACCAGGCCTTCCACGCCATCGTCGCTGCGGCTCGGCCCGGGGTCACCGAGTACCAGCTGGCGGCAGCGGCCACCCATGCGGTGATGGATGGCGGAGGCCAGATGGACTTCGCCATCCTCGGGGCCACCCCGATGGCCGATCCCGCCATGATCTTCGGAAACCCGTGGCCTTCGAGCCGGCCCCTACAGGAGGGTGACATCGTCATCAACGAGCTCGCCTGCGGCTACAACGGGTACTCGGTGCAGCTGGGCACGCCTATC
>JAICRU010000149.1 GCA_025937235.1 Acidimicrobiia bacterium | reverse complement strand
GCTCGACCGGTTGTTGCCGAAGATCTCCGTCGAAGGACATGCCCTGGAAAGGGCTGCCGAAGTCGAGCCGGTCTGACCCATCGGCGGTCGGGAACCTGCAAGCTCCCAACTGCACCGCACTCGCTGGCGTTCTTATCGACTAGGACACGTGTCTGGCCTCGCCCGGACCCTGGTCCGGTGGGGATCGCCCCCGTGGTGCCCCCCTGCGCGGGTAGAGGGCCCGGTGGCCATCCTTCTGAGTTCGCAATCTGGCGAGAGCGGGCCACATACAGTGGCGGGGTTGAGTCAGGCATTATCGGATCTTGCCTCTGCCCTCGCCCGCCGGGTTGAGACTGCGCCCGACCCGGACCGCGCCGCCCGGGCCGAGCAGCTCCGTCGTCATGTCGCCGAATATCTGGCTCCTCGGGCCGCCGACCTCTCAGCTCCGCTGGTGGTGGTCTTGTTGGGATCGACGGGGGTGGGCAAGTCGAGCTTGTTCAACGCGATAGCCGGCGCTCCGCTGTCTGAATCGGGTCTGATCCGTCCCACCACTCGGCGCCCGGTGGCGCTGGTCCACCCCACCGATAGCCCCGGTCTGCGCGAGAACGGTCCCCTCGCCGGCATCTCCGGGCGTGACCAACTCGATGTTCGCATCGACCCTGCCATCGCCCCCGGGCTGATGATCGTGGACGCTCCCGACTTCGACAGCGTGGAACGCGCCAACCGGGACCTGGCTCTGGAGCTCTTGGAGGCGGCCGACCTGGTGATCTTCGTAACCACGGTCACCCGCTACGCCGACCAGGTCCCATGGGACATCCTGGCCCGGGCTCGCCAACGAGGGGTGCCGTTGCTGGCGGTGATCAACCGCATGCCCACCGACACGACCGATGAGGCGGCGGTGATGGCCGACTATCGGGCCCTGATCGAGCGGGGGGAGCTCGACCGTCAAGGAGCGTTCGGTGCTCTGGAGGTCGTCTCGGTCCCGGAGGGTGAGATTGACGTTGCCGTCGACGGTCTGCGACGGGAAGCGGTTGCACCGATCCTCGGGGCGATCGAACGCCTCCGAGAAGACGATGATGAGCGGCGCTCGATGGCCCGACGCAGCCTCGACACCGCCCTGGCCGGTCTCCCCGAGGCGGTAGAGAGAATTGCCGCCGAGGTGGAACGCGAGCAGCAGGCTGCTGCCTCGCTACGAGCAGCCCTCGAGGCGAGCTACCGGGCGGCCCGAAACGGGCTCGACCGGGAGATCGAAACCGGGACGTTTCTCCGCACCGAGGTGCTGCGGCAATGGCTCGATTACGTCAACGCCGGTCCGGTCGCTCGTTACATCTCGGAAGGTGTGGGCCGGGTGGCTGCCTCTCTTCGCAACCTGTTCCGGCCCACCCCTCCACCGCCGGCTCCCGAGGTGCGTGAGGCGGCCTTCGCCGACTTGGTGACCTCGGTGGTGCGTCATACCGACACCGCAGCATCGAAAACGGCCGCCGTCTGGGTCGACGACCCGCACGGTGCTATGGCCCTCTCGGAGGACGCCGGGCTGTGGGGTTCCTCGCCTGGCATGACATCGGAGCTGAATGCGCAGCTGGGGGAATGGATGGAAGTGATCGGCGATGAGATCCAGGTCATGGGCGCCCAACTCAAAGGCAGGGCACAGGCGGCCAGCATCGGCATCAACGTGATCGGGACCAGCGCCATCCTCGCCGTCTTCATCCACACCGGTGGGCTCACCGGAGCCGAGATAGGCATCGGCGCCGCCACTGCCATCCTCAATCAGAAGCTGCTGGAGGCAATCTTCGGCGAGGCCAACGTCGCCGCCTTCGTCGAACAGGCACGGGCTCGTCTCGATCAGATCCTGGATTCGGTGTTCACCGCCGAACAGCAGAGGTTCCTCTCTGCCCTGGGCCCCATGGCCCAGCCGACCGATCTTGCCTCCGATCTGCGCCGGGCCGCACATGCCGCGGCAGGGATGGAGACGCAATGACCCCCTTCGAGCGGTTGGAGGAGGCAGCCACTGCCGCGGCCGGTCTGGGCCTGGTCGATCATGAACGTTCGGCCCGGGCTTTGGCGGACCGGATCCGACAGCGGTTTGGTTTCACGGGCGGGCTGTATGTGATGGCGCTGGTCGGTGGCACCGGGGTAGGCAAATCCTCGGTGCTTAACGCCCTCGCCGGCGAGGAGGTCAGCCCGGCCAGGGCTCTGCGGCCCACCACTGAACAGCCGTTGACGTGGGTGGCCAACGACGCTCGGGAGGAGGTCCGTCCCTTGCTGGATTGGCTGGGTGTCGAGCGAGTGGTCGGCCACGACCGCTCCGACCTGGCCGGGGTGGCGATACTCGACCTGCCCGACGTCGACAGTGTCCGTCTCGAACATCGGGCTACTGTCGATGCCCTCCTCCCCCTTATCGACGCGGTGGCCTGGGTGGTCGACCCCGAGAAGTACGACGACGAGCGTCTCCACGAGTATCTCCGCCGTCTCGCCCCCCACGCCGAGCGGATGCGGTTCGTGTTCAACAAGGCCGACCGTCTCGATCCCGAGCAGCGACAATTGCTGGCCGATGACTTCCGTGGCCGGTTGGCGGGCGATGGGATCGATGGAGCCACGATCGACATGGTCTCGGCTCTCGATGGCAGCGGGTTCGAGGAGTTGCGAGCCGAGCTGAGCCGGGCCGCCGAGGGAAAGGCGATCGTGGCAGCCAAGCTGGCCACGGATGCCGCCACCGAGGTGGATGCGATTGCCCGGGCGGCGGGGCTGGAGCCAGGCAAGCCGCACAGCCCGTTGCTCCCGACCAAGGAAAGAGAGGCGGCGATTGCCGCCGCGGTGGAGGGGGCGATGGCTCTGGTCGATCCGGTCGGGGTGTCCCGTCAGATGGAAGAGGCGGTGTCGCATCGGGCCCGCCGTCAGGGGGGCTCGCTCCTAGCCCGAATCCTCACCCTCGTTTCGTCCATCACCGGGCGGAAGCGGCGACAGGCGGACCCTGGCGCCTATCTGCTCGAGTGGCGACGGCGGGGGAGTCTGGGCCATGTCCTCAACCCGGTTCGCTCGGCCCTGGTGAAGGCGGCTGGGGCGGTTCCGCCAGCCACCAGGCCAGCGGTCCTGAGAACGCTCGGAGCGGACGACGCCGAGACCGAGGTGACCAGGGCCCTCGACCGTGCCACGCGTCAGTCCGCCGGCGAACTAACCGTGCCCCGCTCGATG
>JAICRU010000160.1 GCA_025937235.1 Acidimicrobiia bacterium | reverse complement strand
ACTGCCCGCATTGACGCCGAGCAGGCCGCCGCAACCCATCTCGATCAGGTCCTCCGGACCGGAGGCCTCGACCTCCAGCCCTCGATCCTTCCCATCGCGACGGCCACGCCGGCCATCGCCACGGCGGTCAGGACTGCAGGCGGGGCATTCGCCAGGTCTCTTGCCGTGTTGTCGCCCCTGCGGTCGCCAACCCCGGGGGACCCGCGCCTCACGATGCGCTACGACGCCCGTCGACGACGAGGGTCAGGTTGGAGATGGGTTTCTACCGAGGGTGAGCTCTGCAGGGCGTCGTATCGGTATCTGGCCATGACGGCCTCTTCCACGACCACCTGTCCCGCCGAGTCGGGGGTGATATCACCCGTGTCTCCGAGGACCAGCGTCAGCTGCCCTCGTCTCCGTGTGGATCTGGCAAAGGCGGGCCCCGGCGTCTCTGACCCGGTAGGCGTCGAGATCTTCAACCAGGCCGATCCCGATCAGGACGACCCATTTCAAACTGGAGTCAGAGAAGGCGATCGGCTGACCGTTCTTGCCCTCGAACCCGACGGCCTGTAAGGCGTTGGCATCCAAGCCCAGCTCCTCGGGGAGATCACCCTGCTCGCCGAGCAGATAACCGACACACCGACTTCCTGATGGCGGTCAGGCTCCAGACCAGGAAACCCATGAGCCATCGGCCACATCGACCGTATCCCCACCGGCGGTGAGGTAGACCCAGATCCCGGGCTCCTCGTCGATGGCTCCGGGCAGGGCGAATGCGGCCGAGTCGGGCGACCACAACTGAAGCGCCTGGCCGTACTGATCGAAGAACCGGAGCACGTCGGCCACCAATGACGGGTGGGGGGCGATGCTCGACATCTCTGTGATGTCGTCGTCCCTCCATACGAGCACATCCACCTCGGCTGGACCCGCGGCAGGGGCCAGGACGAGAAGAGACTCCCCGTTCGGGGACCAGAACAGGCCTAGCGAGGGGGAGTCCAACACCCGGGTCATCTCCCCACTGGTCACGTCGAGGACCACCACCTCGTTGCCGGGGATCGAGGGCGTCTCGGAGAGTGCCACGTCGACCCCAGGTGGCGCCTCCTCCTCATCGACGAACGACTGGACGGCGACATGAGTCCCCTGTGGATTGGCGACGAAGGAGACAGGCCCCGGAACCGTGGCCAGGATTCGGGCACCGCCGCCCGGCTCTCTCAACTCGAGTCCCTCTTCGGCCAAATGGATGATCCCACCCGGGATCCAGTGAGGGGCCTGATAACCGGATGCCGTCGCCCCGAGGTCCGATCCCTCTCCGGCGAGGTCGATCGTCCCCAACAAATCCCCCTGAACATGGGCTACGACCTGGCTGCTGTCCGGGCTCCAGGAGAAATAGAACGGAGACCCCTGTGCCACCACCTCGGACGTCACATCGCCCACGTCGACGAGCTCGAAGTCGATGGTCCCAAGCGGCGAGTTGTGGAGCACCCCGATCCCGTTCCCATCCGGAGACCAGAACATGAAGAAGGGCGGAGAGGCCATCGGCACGGACTCTTGGACATCTTGGGCGTCGCTCCACCCCAACCCGGACCCCTCCGAGTTGATCTCGGACCAGACCACGATGTTCGAGACCGGGGAGAAAGATGGCTGGCGGTAGATGGCTGTCTCACCGGCGTCATCGGTGATGGGCACCGGGTTCGACCCGTCCGGAGCCACGATGACGACGTTGCCGTCTTCGTCGAGGATCACGAGCCGTCCCGGAAGATCGGCCACGTCGATGGGTGGGGCCTCGGTCGTAGGAGCCGCAGCCGCGCCGGGCTGGGTGGACACGACCGGATCCCCACTTCCGGTGCAGGCAGAGGCCATGAGCAGCATGCCCAGGGCGAGTGTCGATCGACGCCGGCGCACCTGAGCAAGGCTACCGATGAGGCTATCGGGGTTCCCCGGACACGACTTCCACGAACAGGTCTCGATCGACGTTTCCGCCACTGACGACGCAAACGCTCAGTCCTCTCCGCGCAACCGGTGTCGCCAATGCCGCCGCAACCGCGGCTGCGCCGGCGCCGGCGCATCGCCCCCATCACTTCATCCTCCGAAACCAGCACCACCTCGTCGACCAACCGCCGCAGGATCGGGTACATCTCGTCCGTGATGATCGGGGTCGACGCTCCTTCGACGATGGTCTCGTGCCAGTCGATCCACGTCGCCCCTCCGGCGGCAAAGGCGGTGGAGAGCGCAGGATTGACCTCGGCCTGGACGGCGAACACCTTCACCGAAGGCTTCAGTGTCTTGAGAACGGACGCCACCCCGCTGAGAAGGGCACCGCCTCCGACCGGGATGAAGACCGATTCCAGGTCGGGAAGGTCCTGGTGCATCTCGGCGCCGATCGTCCCGTGGCCGGCGATCATCAGGGGCTCCCCCCACGGGTTGAGGTAGGTGAAGGGCTCCTCCCGCCATGCTTCCTCGAACATGAAGCGCATCAGATCGGTCATCGTCACTTCGACCAGGTCGACCCCGTAGGCCGCGATCGACATCCGTT
>JAICRU010000085.1 GCA_025937235.1 Acidimicrobiia bacterium | reverse complement strand
GTCTCAACCCGGCGGGCGAGGGCAGAGGCAAGATCCGATAATGCCTGACTCAACCCCGCCACTGTATGTGGCCCGCTCTCGCCAGATTGCGAACTCAGAAGGATGGCCACCGGGCCCTCCACCCGGGCAGGGGGCACCACGGGGGCGATCCCCACCGGACCAGGGTCCGGGCGAGGGCCAGACACGTGTCCTAGTCGATAAGAACGCCAGCGAGTGCGGTGCAGTTGGGAACTTGCAGGTTCCCGACCGCCGATGGGTCAGACCGGCTCGACTTCGGCAGCCCTTTCCAGGGCATGTCCTTCGACGGATATCTTCGGCAACAACCGGTCGAGCCACTTGGGCAGCCACCAGTTGGCATCGCCGAGCAGCTCCATCGTCGCCGGGACCAACAACATGCGGACGATGGTGGCGTCGACCAGCACCGCGCTGGCCAGGCCGACCCCGAACAGCTTGACCAGCCGATCGGCCTCCCCGATGAAGCTGCCGAACACGACGACCATGATCGCCGCCGCCGCGGTGATGACTCTTGCGGTGAGGGCCAGCCCGTCTGCCACCGAGCCCCTGCTGTCCCCGGTCCGGACGAACTCCTCCCGGATCCTCGACAGAAGGAACACCTCGTAGTCCATCGAGAGACCGAAGACTATGGCGAACATCATCATCGGGACGAAGGGCTCGATCGGCGCCGGCTCGATGCCGAGCAAGTCTCCGCCCCACCCCCACTGGAAGATGGCGGTCACGATCCCGAATGCGGCGGCAAGCGAGAGCAGGTTCATGATCACGGCCTTGAGCGGCACCAGCAGCGATCGGAACACCAGCATCAACAGGACGAAAGACAGCGCCAGCACCACCCCGATGAACATGGGCAGCCGATCGGTCAGGTACTCGGAAAAGTCGACAGCAGCAGCCACACCTCCGGAAACGGCGACGTCCAGGTCGGTTCCTTCGGTGGCTTCCGGGAGCACATCGTCACGCAGACGGAGCACGAGCTCGGTCGTCTCCTCGTCCTGGGGTGCCGTGGTCGGGAACAGCCGCCACAACACCGCAGTCGGCGCCGTCGGGTCGTTGGGGATGGCCGGGGTGACGAAAGCAACACCGGTGTCGGCGGCGAGGGCTTGACTGACTGCCTCGAGCTGCGCCGGGTCGGCTCCCTCGGGGAGCTCTGCGGCCAGCAACAGGGGCCCGTTGAACCCAGGCCCGAACCCGACCGCCAGCAGGTCGTAGGCGCGACGGGTGGTGGTGTCTTCCGGGTAGTTGCCCTCGTCGGAGAAGGCGAGGCGCTGGTCGAGATAGGGGAAGGCGAGCGCCAGGAGGATCAAGGTGCCGGCGATGGCGGCCAGCCAGGGCCGGTGCTGGATGAAGCGGCTCCATCGGTAGGGGACCGTCTCCTGGATCGGCTTCGGGGTGCGGCGGGGCACTTCCCGCCGCAACGGGGCAAAGGCGAGGCTGGCCACCAGAACCACCGCGGCCAGGGCGATCCCAACGATGGCGAGAGGTGGGAAAGAGATGGCCACGCCGACCAGCCCGACGGCCAGCAGTAGGGCGGCGATCAGGCCACGCCACCGGGTCACCTCGACTCGCTCCCCGGCGAAACCGAGCATGGCCGGCAGAAGGGTGAGCGAGGCGATGGCCGTGATTGCCACCACCACGGCACAGACGACGGCGATCCCGGTGATGAAGGAGAGGTTCATCAGCAACATGCCGAGCAGCGAGATGACGACGGTCGAGGCAGCGAAGGCAACGGCCCGGCCGGCGGTGTCCATGGCAACCACCGCTGCCTCCTCTATGGAGGCCCCGGCGTGCATGTTCTCCCGGTATCGGGTGACGATGAAGAGGGCGTAGTCGATGCCGACGCCGAGGCCGAGCATGATCGCCACGGTGCTGGAGAAGTCGGGGATGGAGAGAACGTTGCTGAGAAGGCCGGCCAGCGAGGTGCCGAGCCCGATCCCGGCCAGGGCGATCCCGATGGGAAGACCCATGGCGAGCACCGACCCGAAGGCGAGGATCAGGACGATGATGGCGAAGGCGATACCGAGAAGCTCGGAGCTGGGCACCTCGAACTCGGCGAAGATCTGTCCGCCGATCTCGGTCTGAAGCCCTTCGATCTCCGGCATCAGCTCCCGCAGCTGCTCGCTGATCTCGCCGGCCTCTTCCAGGGTGGTGTCACGGGAGATGCCGATCTGGGCGTATGCGATCTTGCCCGCCTCAGGCCCCGCCACCGAGACCTGCTGCTGGCCTTCGGGGCTGTAGGGGCTGACCAGGGTGATCCCCTCGATCTGGCTCGCCTCATCGAAGAACTCGGTCATGGCCGCCTGTACGTCGGGGTCGGTGACGCCCTGCTCGGCCCGGAACACGATCGTGCCCCCCTCACCACCGGCGGAGGAACCTTCGAAGTGCTCCTCGAGGATGTCGAAACCCTGACGGCTCTCCACATCGGGGAGGGCGAACTCGGTGCTGTAGGCGGTGCCAATCAATGCGTTGGCCAGCACCCCACCCAGGATCAAGGCAGCGAGCCAGCCCAGAGCCACCTTGCCCCGGTTACGAAAACACCAACGTCCAAGACGCGCTAACAAACCCAACTCCTACGAGGGACCGAGGCAGATTACCGGCCGTCAAATGACTATCAGCCGCCGTAGGCCCGGCACCCTCGACCTTGGGTGGGAGATGACGGAGCCCCCGAGGCGCCTCAGCGACCAATGGCGTCGATCAGACCGAAAGGGGGCCGGTCTGCGGGCTCGTCGATGGGCAGACCGCCTGCCCGGTCAGCTCTGCAGACCCAGTTCTGCTCGCAGCTCGTCGAGCTTGGCGTCGGCTTCGGTCATGTTGATCGCCTTGCGTAGCTCGGCCTCGGCCCCCTCCGGCGTCGCTTCATGCAGCTCCGCCCTGGCCATCGCCTCGGCCTTCCGCTGCTCGATCTTGTTCTCCACCTGATCGAGGCTGGGCATGTCGTCGGTGACGCCCCGCGACATGGCTTCGACAGCAGAGTTGACCGTCTCCTGCATCTTGGCCTGCTCCAGGGAGCCCAGCATCTCCATCCGCCTCGCCGACAGCTCCTGAAGATTCATCGCATTGGTTTGGACCGCTTCTTTGGCCTGCTCGGCTTGACTCTCCGCAAACTCGTACTGCTCCTTGAGCGAGGCGACGTTGTTCTCTGACGCCTGCAGCTTCATGGCCAGCGATTGGGCGGCCTGGGTCCACTTGGTGACCGCGGGTTGGTCGCTGGCCTTCTTCGCCTCCTCGGCCCTGAGCAGAGCCTGCTTCGCCAGCTCCCGCGCCTCGCCCACATCACTGGCCGCCCGATCGATCTGACTCTCCAGTGTCGTCTTGTGCGCGATGACCTTGGCCGCCTGGTTTCTCAGATCTTGATCTCGTCGCCGTGCCTCGTCGATGGCGGATTGGATCTCGATTTCAGGGTCCATGGCGCTCTCGGCCGTCGTCTTGAACCATGACCGTATGTAGGCCCACAAGCGCTCGAACATCTCAGTCTCCTTTGGGAACCGGTGTGGCGATTGTAGGCCGGCCACCCGAGAGCCATTCGGGGGTCAACGGCGGCGGCCTCCGCCACGCATCCGACCCAGTCCTCCGAGCCGGAATCCTCCGCCACGCATCCCACCCGAGCCTCCGCCTCGCATCGGTCCACCGAACCCTCCGGGGCCTCCCCACCCCCCGCCACCCCGGCCGGACATGGCCAGGATCGCCCAAAGGGCCGTCATCAAGTCGTTTCCGACATATGAGCTCTGTCGCTGCGATCTCCGTCCATAGTCCTCATCGGACGTGGCCTCGGGTGGGGCCGGCTGTCCCCTCGGGTCGGTTAATGGTGGTGCGGGCTCGGGTGCTTTCGGTTTCTCGGGGATCGGCTTGCCATCGAGGAGCGCCTCGGCGGCGTCGAGCTCCCAGATGGCCGAGTCGAGGTCCCGGATCACGTCGATCATCTCACGTGCATTAGGTGCGGCGTCGGTGCGGGCCAGGACTTCGGTATAGGTGGTGGAAGCCTGCTGGTAGTGCCTCTTCACCTCAGGATCATCCGAGAGCCCGACCTCGTCCTCCATCTCGATGATGTCATTGGCTATCTCGGCCAGCTTGGCCCTGGCCATCGTCTTCACCTTCTCCAGTTCAGCGGTCGCCAGTTCGGCCTGCTTCCGGGACCCCCTTCTCATCGCCGAAAAGACGAGAAGGGCGCCGCCGCCGATCACCACCAGCCAGATCCAGCCAGATCCACCTCCCCCGCCTGCCGACTGTTCCCCATCCGGTGATGGGGTCACGCCGGTGCCGGTGAGCTCCGTGATGAAGAGCTCGACGACCTGATCGTCGGTGGCCCCGTCGAGGGAGGCGTCGACCGCGGCGTTCATTTCCTCCGCGCTCCAGAACGAGCCGTCGCCGGCGAAGCCAACCGTCTCGGGGGCGACCGTCACCACATAGCCACTGCCCAACTGGTCGAGAACCGAGTCGGAGAAAGTGGTCGCCCCACCCGGAGGCTCCTCCGACAGGACCACGAGATAGAGCCGACCACCGTCGGAGCGCCCGTCGAAGACCGCGTCGCTGACCACTTGCTCACTGGCGCTGGAACCGGGTTCGATGTAGTAGCCGTTGGCCTGGAGCTCGGGCGCAACCTCGTCTGTCGTGGCGGCGAGGAGGAGGAGACTGATGGCGATAACGAAACGTCTCATCCGGCGTTGAGAGTAGCGATGACCCCGACACAGCTCTCATGGAGCTCGATTACGCATGTATCAGGCCGAAGTCGTGATGCCTCCGCGGTGAGGACTAGGCGTAGCTGTAACAGTGGCGGGTTTGAGAAGGTGGGTCTCCCCGTGCTCTCTGACTTTCATCCGGTGACGTGACGGATCGCTTCCCCGAATCGCTGTCCATGGGGTTGGCAACGCCATGAATCGCGCATGGCAAATCGACTGACGGAACGGTCGGAGCTGGGTAAGTCACCAGCACGTGACAAGCCTTGGCTGAACCAGATTATTGGGTCTGCACGCCCACCGTCTCGGTGACTACCTGCTCGGCAAAGCTCCGCACCTTGGCCTCCCACCCGTCCTCGAGTGGGCCCCGGATCTCGGTCACCAGGATCCTGTCTTCGGCGACCCTGGTCAGCCCCGCGTTCTCGAGCAGCTCGTTGATGATCGGGCGCACCTTCTGCCACTTGGCCTGTTCCTCTTCTGTGGGAAGGACTCCCGTCTGCTTGTCCGGACGTGGTGCGATCTCCGTGGTGAGGACGGCGCATTTGGTCCCAGCCGGAAGGTCCAGTTCGCCCAGGAAGCGCCGCACCCTCTTGATCGGCTTTCCCCACTGCCCTGGTGAGCTGAACACATACAGGTCAGCCGAGGGGAGATTCCTTGGGTCCGCATCGCGGATGTGGTGGACCTCGACCGTCGCGCCGAGCAGGCCGGCCTGTCTTCGGAACTCCTCTGCCACCTCGGCGCCGTTTCCGAATCTGGAAGCGTGGTAGTACTCGATTTTCACTGCATGACTCCTTTCCGAGCCGGCTCCGACAGCTCAGCTCCTGCCTCGATCGAGCCCCGGCTCTCACGTTTCCGATCAGTGCCGAAAAACGAGTCGATTTCGCCTCGTATCCGTGCGTCTTGGCCCAACCCGAGATGGCCTCCCGACTCCAACGTGACCAGAGTCGAGTCGGGGATACGTCCTGCTGCCTCGACGGCCGCCTGATAGCGCACCAGAGGGTCGTCCCGGGCGTGGATGAGCAGCGTCGGGACGGTCAGCTGTTCCAGGGGCAAGCCGTTCACGTAAGGGTTGGAGTGGAAGGCGTCGAAGTCGATGCCTCGAACCTTGGGGGCGATGGGGAAGAGACTGTCGATGAACTGGGATATGAAACGGTCGTCCTCAGGACTCCGCTGTAAGCCTTTGGGCACACCCGCCAGGCGGGCGAGGAGACGCCGATTCAAGACCTTGAGCGCCCACATCGGCACATCCCGGTTGAGGAACCTGGCCCATGGGGGTTGGGCCACGGCAGTGGTGCTCCCGGGCAGGTTTCCCGAGATGATCACCAAATGCTCGACTCGATCCGGGTGACGAAGGGAGAACTGGAGGGCGGCGGTAGCGCCGGCGGAGACCCCCACCACATCGGCCCGCTCCACTCCCAGATGGTCGAGCAGCGAGACGTAGGCATCCGCCTGGTCCGCCGGGGTGGCGCCGGGAGGCAGATCAGACCCGACGTATCCAAACCGGGACGGGGCGATGAAACGGTGTCCATCAATCAGGGAGCGCAGCGAGAGGAGGGCGCCGTCACAGCCTTCGAAGATGCCATGACTGACCAGCAGCGGACGACCGGCGCCACGCACCACGTACTCGATGGCACCGAACCGTGACGGGATCGCCTCCCGATCGACCATCTCGAGACGATGCCGGGCGGCCTCGAGGTCATGGCGATAGCGAAAAACCACAAACGCAG
The DNA here is from genome assembly GCA_025937235.1 of Acidimicrobiia bacterium. Lineage (GTDB taxonomy): Bacteria > Actinomycetota > Acidimicrobiia > Spongiisociales > ZC4RG35 > JARDZU01. The sequence continues at coordinate 5,930 of JAICRU010000085.1, read as the reverse complement.
TGAGGCCGGCCAGCGCTGCACTTGCCACCATCCGACCTGCTCTGGCCATAACCTCATCGTGTCGACCGGGAGGAGGTCGAACCAGAGGACAAAGGCCTTTCGACGCATTTGAGCCAGTGGTTGGAGTGGCCCTGGCCTGCACCGGAGGAGCCACGCATTGAACGGCTGCCAGCCACCATATGGTATAACATATGGTGGTGCCAAGACGTGAGGTGCTGGTCCAACTCGATGACGGATTGGTGGAGCAATTGGACGAGTTGGCAAAGAGGTCCAAAGTGAGCCGGTCCGAGCTGCTGCGACGAGGGGCTCTGATAGTCCTCGAGGCCGACTTGTTGGCTCAGGCGGATGAGCGGTTGATCGAGGGGTACAGCAAGTACCCACCGGATCCCCTGCTTCTCGAGGCGTCGAGACGGCTGGCCGCCGAGACAGCTCCTGAGTGGTAGCCCGCAATGACATCGTTTGGGCCGACCTGGGTCCACCGGCAGGTCGCCGCCCGGTCTGTGTCCTGACCAGGGATGCTGCTATCCCGCTCCTCAACACGGTGACCTGTGCTCCGATTAGCCGCACGCTCCGTGGGATCCCCACCGAAGTCGAAGTTGGAAAGGCCCACGGGCTCCCAGCGGTGGGTGCGATCAACTGCGACAACGTCATCACTGTCGCGAAAGCTGATCTCGATCACCGTCCCGTGGGAAAGCTCGACTCTGTGACCAGGGTCAAGCTGGATCGGGCCTTGCGCTACGCATTCGACATCATCTACTGATCCAAGGAGGGCATGGGCTTCCGTCGCATCCGCCATCGTCGAGTTCGTGCTCGGACCATCACGCTGAGCTCGATCGGGGGATCCAGGGGCGGGGACGTCAGGGCTCGATCTGTATGGAGGCGAGGATGGTCCGGAGTTCCTCGAGGTCCTGCTGCGGCGAGTCGGGGGATCGTCCTGCGGCGATCATCAGCCGGGTGCCCTCGACGTCGAGGATCATCCTCTCGTCAGGGCTGGAAAGGTAGAAAGTCTCAGACCCATCCGAAGGATTCGGCCTGGGTCCTTCATTCACCCACGGAGAGTCGGCCTGGAAGGTCACTTCACCATCGAAGATGCCAAAGCCTGTCGGGCAAGGGCTCCCCGCTCTCGGGACCCCCATGGAAGTGTGGCCCGAGTACCCAGTCGCCCGCCTCGTTGCGGCTCAGATCGACGGCTTGCTCCAGGATCTGGCCTCCTTCGGCAAACATCTGGACCTCGAAATCCATGTAACCGTTCGGCCATTCGGGGCCAGCGACGAGTTGGTACTCGTATCGCTCGTAGGGGGCCCCGGTGCTCGTGGCATACAGGAGCTCGGCGTCTGGGGCATCGGCCAGGTACTGCTCGGCCCCCTCCCCGTCGATCCGTGCCTGGAGGAAGGCCTCCAGGAGCGCCGTGGCCTCGGTTTCGGTGAGTGGCACGACCTGCTCCGTCGGGGGATTCTCTGCCCACCAGTTGACCACCCATATCCCGGACGGATCCAGCCGGGCGGGCTGGGAGGCAAAGACCGACAGAGTCTCGTAGTGGAACTCGTCGATCGTGGGCGCGCACCCGCCGAAGCGAGGATGGTCCGGCCAGGTGGCATTTGGCTTCCCGGGGGCGCACCGAATGAATGTGACCTCGATGACGGTCCCGTTCAATTCGGACGAGGTTATTTCGCCAGCAATCCCGGGGATCCGGACTGAGTCTTCCCAGCCAAGTTCCTCGAGGAATCGGCTGAAGATCTCGGCAGTGCCGAGGTATTCCTCGCTGTCCAGGTTCTCAACCAGGTTGGGATCGACCTGCCAGGTGTATTCGGGGTCCCCGGCGTCGGCGAGCTCCTGAGCCTTCTGCACCTCTTCCAGGCTCGATTGCGGCCACATTCCGGCCATCCCGAGCATCTCAGTCGGCTCTAGGCCCGTCGGTGTCGGTTCAGGGCTCGGGTCTTCCGCACCCTCCCGAGCCCAGACCGAACCGAAGCTGTCGGTGAGAGTCTCGGTCTCGTTGCCGAATACGAAGGTGAGGTCCAGCAGTTGCTCGGCCAGGGGCGGACCGCTCAGGGCCTGTGGCTCGCTCCCGTCATCACAGGTCAGCACCGGGGTCGGAATCACCAGCTCGGTTTCGCTCTCGAGTCGCCCCGATCCGGTCATCGTCGAAGCCGCACCGGAGCACACCGACGCGTAGTCGTCCAGCGCCGTGATCTCGATGACGCCGTCACTCGAGACTTCGACGGTCATGGTCACGGTGCTCCCGTCACTGTCGGTGGTTACCCAGACGCCCCGGAACGGGCTCTGCTGGGCGGCCACCGGGGCGGGATCCCAAGGAAAGGTCAGGACCAGGACGAGCCCGAAGAGAACGACACCGAGGACGGCCGCCGCCACCGGGACCAGCCGGCGGGTCCACACCCGGTGCCGTTCCGGCGCCGCCGACTGGAATCGCTCCCAGGCGGCCTGCTCGTCGACCTTGGGGGCATGGCGACGCAGTTCGGATGAGATACGTTCGTCGATGGTCATGCTGTCGCCTCCAGATAGGAGCGGAGGGCTGTGCGCGCCCGGTTCAGGTGCTGGCTGACGGAACCCTGGGATATGCCCATCGCCTGGGCTACCTCGGCGGTGCTGAGACCTTCCACGTAGTACAGGACCGCGCAGAGACGTTGCTTGTAGGGGAGCCGTTGCAGTCCGAGGACAAGGTCCGGATCCTGCTCGGGGACGGATGCGGTGGTGGAAACCCCGTAGCTCAGGCGCCTCATGGCCGCCTCCCCCCGCAGACGGGAGCGATGGGCGTTGCGCAGCTTGTTGATCGCCACCCGACGCACCCATGCCCCCGGATTGTCGTATCGGGAGATCTGGCTCACCGCGCCCACGCTTTGGCGAATGCTTCCTGGGTGGCGTCCTCGGCTGCGGCCACGTCCCCACAGGCCAGGGCCAGGGCCTGGACTATCGGTCGGTACGACTGCCGGAATAGAGCTTCAACGGTGGCGGGTTTGAGAAGGTGGGCCTGGCTTCCGGCCCCCTGGGTTGCCTCCGGTGACGTGACGGAGGGCTCCCCGGGGTTTATCTGGAATGGGATTGGTGACTCCAACACTCGATCCGATCGTATGTGACGGATACACCCCGCAGCGGCCCGTGTTCATGACTGGAATCCTGGATGGTCTGCGGATGTCGGGCACCCCGACGCGGCAGTGCCGGTCTGGGGGCGAATCCCTATTGCCGAGCCGGGTCCGATCGAATAGTTGTGGGTGAAACCGCGACTCGAGCGGGAGGGGAGTTCATGTCCGCACAACTTCAGAGCATCAACCTGATCCCAGACGAGATCCTCCTGCCCGGCTCGAGCATCGTCGTTGAGGCGACGGACGGTTTGGGCCGCGAGCAGTGGCTGCGGGCAGTGGGGGCACAGGGCGTGCCGGCGGTATTCAAAGTGAGCCGCGATGGCACACGTCTCACATGGTCGCCCGACCGGGACGCCCAACCAGGCGGGTACGAATTCTCCCTCGAAGGTCTGACCGCCAAGAGAGGCAAGACTGCACCACCAGCCGGTCGCATTCGCTTCGGCCTGGTCGCATCCAGCGCCCGGGTGCCCGGCCCGGTGGCCGTCGAGCACATGATCAGGCTGCGAATCGATGGATGGCGTGTCGAGCGACTGCCGCTGTTCACCGAGCTACCCAGGGGGAAGTACGTCGAGCTCATGAAGGCGAGCGATCGGCGGACCGGGGCCACCCTATCGCTGGGCTTCGACGAATCGGGGCGCCCCATCGAACCCGATGAAGTGCTCGCTCGAGTCGAGCGGGCTCGCGTCGAGCGGTTCGGCAAGCTGGACGAGCACCTCGATCGTCTGCTCCGTGAAACGCCGGATGACAAGCCGGTGGCCGTGGCCATTTGGGCCACGACAGACGAGCACCTCGGGGAGGCGGAAAAGTCGGCGCGGGAACCGCTCTCGGAGGAGCTTTCTGGACAGTTCTGGGAACGGCACGCCGAACTCGCGGGGGCGTCGGTGGAAGGACTATCGGCCGAGGTGAAGGAGTTGGGAGGCAGGGCCCGACCGGATCCGCTCGCGCCTGTCGTGTACTCGAGGCTCGACCGTCGTGCGATCCGGGAGCTCGCCAGAAGCGATCGCGTTGCTGCCGTCTTCGCCTATGACCCCCGTGGTTTCGACGATCTGGAGGACTCGATAGACATCGCCGACAGTGACGACGCCCATGCGATGGGCGCGCGCGGACGGGGAACCCGTGTCGCGGTATGGGAACAAGGGCCAGATTCGACCACCAACCTGAACATCCAGGGACGCTTCGACAGCACGCCGACGACATCGACGCACTCCAGGCTGGTCCACGGCGTGATCGCCAATACACAGTCGAGCGGCCCCAACGGGCATGCACCCGACTGCGACCTCTTCTCCGCCAACTCCTATGACCTCAGTGCGCTGCGGTGGGCTGTCGTCGATGAACGCTGCACGGTGATCAACCAGAGCTTCCATCGCGATGCCGAGCAGACCTCCGACTCGCTCTCGTTCGACGACGTTTACAAGGACTGGCTGATCCTGCGTCCCCCCTACCCGACCATCGTTCAGGCCGCCGGCAACCAGCCCAACGCGTCGTCTGAGTACGTGAACCACAAAGGGTTCAACAGCCTGGCCGTGGCCAATCACAACGACAGCGCCTCAGGACTCGCCGCCAGCTCGGTGTTCCGCAACCCGGCGTCGAACCATGGCGATCGTGAGCTTCCCGAGATCGCCGGCAACGGCACCACTGTCGCAGCCGTGGGCACATCAGACAGCGGGACGAGCTTCGCCTCTCCGGCGGTGGCGGGCATCGCCGCCCTCCTGCAGAGCGAGTCACCGGTGCTGCGGTCGTGGCCCGAGGGCTGTCGGGCGCTTCTTCTCGCCGGGGCCTATCGCAACGTGACCAACTCCACCTGGTGGCAGGACGTCCTTGCCGGAGTGGACGCCTCGGATGGCGCCGGGGCGGTGAACGCCCTCGAGTCCTATCGGATCGTCCAGAACCGACGGAGCCGAAACGCTGCGGCTACTCGTCGGGGTTGGGACATAGGAAGCCTGGGAGACGATGACTTCGGAGGGGATGGGTACTCCAACTTCGTTTACAGGGTCGTCGTTCCCGGCTGGGTGGCGGGGCCACGCCATGTCAAGGTCGCCCTGACCTGGAACAGTGTCGTGGGCGAACTCAGCATCTTCGGGATCAGGATCCCGCTCACTTCCAAGCTCGGGCAGGACCTCGACCTCAAGGTCTATGACACCGGGGGCCGTCTGGTGGCTCACAGCCAGTCTTGGGAAAATAGCTACGAGATCGTGGAGTTCGACGGTCAGCGTGGGGCCGAATACACGATTCGGGTTCGTCGCTATTCCGGATCGGGATCGACCTGGTACGGCCTCGCCTGGACCGTGACCGGAGGCTTTCTCGACCTGATCGACATACGCGACCTGGTCTTCGAGTCGGACGTCACCAGGGTCCTGCGGTCGGGTGGAGGGGGATAGCCGCCACCGATGGGGTGCAGGGGCGCGGGTGAGAGATCGATACGGGAGTCGTGGTTCCGGCACGGCCCCGGTTCGAAGCCCGAGCTGCTCGGCCAGGAGCCATTCGTGGAGGTGGAATGGGAGGTGGCCCTCGACCTCGTCCCAGCCGAGTTGGACCGGGTACGCACCGAGCACGGCAACGGGCGGTCACGGCCGGAGGTTAGGTAGACGAGTGCCCGCAACCAGGCGCTCCGTCGACGTCGAGCCAGGCGGGGCGCCTATTCTCGGGTGGTGACGGCCCTTCGGGGCCTGCTCAACCGGACAGTGGACCGGCTTTCGAAGGTCGGCGCCGACCCGTCCGATGACCAGGACGTGCGCCTTCGCAAGGGGCTGCTCGTCCTGATCGCGGTCCTCATCCTGCCCATCTCGTTCCTGTGGGCCGGCCTATACCTCTCCTTCGGGGCATGGTCGG